>JAKBCS010000048.1 GCA_021807595.1 Planctomycetota bacterium
CGATGTCGGTATCCGGCAAGCGCTTTCCTCGGCCAATCGAGTACAAGTGACGGTGCCATATCGGCTCCACGGCTGCCCAGCCGTCCGCCTGCGAAAATGACTCCGCTGCCATATCCTTTAGGAGAGCGGCCAGCGCCGCTACGATGTCTTGTCTGAGGTGCTTGCTCATGCCCCTTCCTCCTTTCCTCGACCTGGCGGATCCGCGCTGCGGATGCCACCCATTCGGTGCGAACACTGGGCGTAGGAGGGCGTTTGTAGAGGCGTCGATCGGCTTTTGCAAATCGACCGCGCGAGAGAGAATTGTATCTCGATTACCGGAGAGAGTCCAGGAGGCGGCAGCCCGCTCGCTTAACCGAACTTCAAATCGCGGCCTTCGAGATGCGGCGGTTTGCCTTGTACGATATTTTCCAGGACAGCGCGGATGCGTGGGGCCGGGGGTGGACAGCCGGGCAAGAAGAAATCGACGGGCACCACTTGATGCACGGGCAGTACGCGGTCCAGCAAGCGCGGCACGACGCTGGTATCGTTGGGTATCTGCTTATGCACGTCGGCCAACTCCAGATAGCCGCGCTGCAACACCGGCAGCGCACTGCCGAGTGAATTGCGCATCGCCGTCACGTTGCCGGTCACCGCGCAGTCGCCGAAACCGACGAGGACGCGGCTGTTGGCCCGAACCACTTGAATGAAGTGAAAGTGATCTTCGTTGGCTACCGCGCCTTCCACGAGGGTGACATCGACGTTGGCGGGGAAGGTTTTGACATCTATCAGGGGCGAGTATACGATGTCGGCCAACTGCGCCAACTCGATGAGCCATTCGTCCAGATCGAGGAACGACATATGGCAGCCGGAGCAGCCTCCCAGCCAGATGGTGGCAAGCCTTAGACGTTCCATTGTTTCTTCTCCCGAGCGTTGACGAGAAACTCCAGTTTGGCTCGCGGATGATCCGTTTCAGCCACGGTGTCCCCCTTTTGGAAGATAGCGCCGGTCGGACAAGCCATGAAGCATTTGCCGCACGAGGTACAAGTCTGGGATTCACCCCAGGGTTCATTCAAGTCGGTAATCACCTTAGAATGGCTGCCTCGACCGGCCATGTCCCAGGTATGGGCACCTTCCAGTTCGTCGCAGGCGCGAATGCAGCGCGTGCAGAGGATACAGCGGTTGTGGTCGATGCCGAACCGATCGTGCGACAGATCGACTTGACGGTTGGGATGGATGTAGTCGAAGCGATCGTGATCCATGCCGACGGTGATGGCCATGTCCTGAAGTTCGCACGCGCCGTTGGCCACGCATACGGAGCAGATATGATTGCCTTCGGCGAAGAGCAGTTCGACGATGGTGCGGCGATAGCCGCGCAGTCGTTCGGTATCGGTTTGCACTTCCATGCCTTCGCCGACCTTCATGAAGCAGGCCGGTTGTAATCGCGGACTGCCGGCAATTTCGACCAGACAGATGCGGCAGCCGCCGTGCGCCGACAATCCATCGACATAGCACAACGTCGGGATGTCGATGCCGGCCTCCCGCGCGGCCGTCAAAATGGTGTCGCCCGCGCGAGCGCTCACCAGTTGGCCATTGATGGTCAGCGTGACAACACTCATTGTATCGATCTCCTTTTTTCGCACCCGGCGGCTAACGCGGCCGGTTCGCCGAAACTGGCGCGACGAGCGGCAATCCCATGCGCTGGGCCGGCGATCCCGGCTTCAGCAGCGCCTCGTATTCGTGGCGGAAGAAACGCAACGTACTCAAAGTCGGATTCGGCGCGGCTTGTCCCAGACCGCAAAGGCTGGTGTGCTTCACCATATCGCACAGCGCCTCCAGTTGCTGCACATCCTCCGCTCCGGCGCGGCCTTCGAGGATGCGGGTCAACAAACGATGCAATTGCACGGTTCCAGCTCGACACGGCACACACTTGCCACACGATTCGTCCATGCAAAACTGCATGAAGTAGCGTGCCACATCGACCATGTTGTTCTTGTCGTCCAGGACGATCATGCCGCCCGAACCCATGATCGAACCAAGTCGAGCCAGGGAATCGTATTCAACCGGCGTATCAAACAATTCGGCGGGAATGCAGCCGCCCGATGGACCGCCGGTCTGAACCGCCTTAATGGTGCCGCCGTCGGGTGCTCCGCCGCCGATGTCGTGTACGATCTTTCGCAAGGGCGTTCCGAGCGGCACCTCGACCAGGCCGGTGTTGACCACCTTGCCGGTCAGACAGAAGACCTTCGTTCCCTTGTTTTTCTCCGTACCGATGGAGGCAAACCAATCCGCGCCGCGGCGGATGATGGTGGGCACGTTGGCGTAGGTTTCGACGTTGTTGAGCAGCGTCGGCATCCCCCACAAACCATGTTCGGCGGGGTAGGGTGGTCGCGGTGTGGGCGTGCCGCGCTGGCCCATGATCGACGCCATCAGCGCCGTCTCTTCGCCGCACACAAAAGCCCCTGCCCCGGTGCGAAGATCGATGCGGAAATCGAAAGGCGACGAAAAGATGTGCGAACCCAAAAGCCCCAGCCGTCCGGCTTGGGCGATGGCGGTGTGCAAGCGTTGCACGGCGAGCGGGTATTCTCCGCGAACGTAGATGTACCCTTGGTTGGCACCGATGGCGTAGCCGGCGATGGCCATACCCTCGAGCACGCGATGCGGATCGCTCTCCAACACACTGCGATTCATAAACGCGCCGGGGTCGCCCTCGTCGGCGTTGCAGACAACGTACTTCTTCTCGCCGGGATTCTTGGCCACCGTCGCCCACTTCACACCTGTGGGATAGGCCGCGCCGCCTCGCCCTCTTAGCCCGCTGCGCGTGATTTCTTCAACGACTTGAGCCGGGGTGAAATTGCGCAAGACGCGATGGAGCGATTGATACCCTTCCGCGGCGATATAGGTCTCGATCCGCTCCGGCTCCACCCGACCGCTGTTCTCCAAGATCACCGAGGATTGAAGTTGAAAAAAAGCACTATTCAGATCGCCTTTATTTGCCGTCACCGTGCCGCCGTTAAAACCGCCAACGATGGAGCCGGCGTCGTCGGGTGTCACTCGTTGATACAATTCTTCCTTCATTCCCACCCCTTCGGTTCCGGAAGAGGCAACGGGAGAATCGACCCGAACGAGTGGTCCTTGACAGCACAGTCGCATGCAGCCGACGGCGGCGACGCCGACGCGCTCCGTCAATCCCTCATCGTGAACCGCTCCGCGCAGACGGTCGAGGACGGCCGCGGAGCCGGCCGACAAACATCCCGCCGCCGTGCAGCAGCGAATGAGATGCGGCGGGCGCGCTTGGCGTTCTTTGGCGGCGATGTCAAGCAGATCCGTCAGTTCCACGAGGCAGCCATCCTTTCACTTGCTCCAAGAGGGATTCGGGCGTCTCGCGGCCTTTGACAATGCCATCGAGGACGGCCACCGGTGCGATGCCGCACGGTTCCAAACATCGCACCGTGCGTAGAGTCAATTCACCGTCCGCCGTCGTCTGTCCATCTTCGATTCCGGCGGCCCTGCTAACGGCGTTCAGCAATGCATCCGCACTTTTGACGTAGCAGGCCGTGCCGGTGCAGACGACGCACGTATGTCGGCCGCGCGGAGTCAGGGTGAACAAGTGGTAAAAAGTGGCCACGCCGTGAACGCGGCTAGGAGGTAGTTTCAGACGATGTGCGACGAAGTGCAGCGTCGGCGCGTCAAGGAAGCCGAATAACTTCTGGGCGGCGTGCAGCACTTCAATGAGCGCGTCTTGTCGAAACTGATAGCGTTTCATGGCGATTTCGAGTTGTTCGAACCGCGGGTCGCCGTTGGAGATCGGCAAAGCGGCCGTCTTCTTCCTTCCTCGAGGCTCGCCAACGAATGCCTTCATTCCACCGACTCCTTTAGGGTAGAGAATGCGTCGTTTGTTCTAGCTCCGCCAGCGCAAAAAGCCAGTGAGACGCCGCGCTGCGAGGGAGTGCGGCTCTCTGCAATGCGGGTATCTCCCATTCCTTCCCTTGAATGATTTCGACTTTAGCGCGGACGGCTGCGCGATAGGCCACATACAATGGCACTAACCCCCGTCCCTCTTCGTCGTCCGCAGCCCGGAAATAGGTCTCGGCGAATGGCTCGGCCAAATCGGGTCTGCCCTCGAACTTCAAGTCCATCATGGTGAAGGCCGCGTCCGCCACGGGATCGGCGAACCGGAATCGCTCGTCGAATTCGATGCAATCGACGATCGCCCAATCTTCGGGCTGCTGCTTGTCAGGAAAGTTGTAAATGTGTTCCAGGCGCAGATCGCCGTGCCCGTCTCGCGGCACGCCGCGCGCGGCACGCGACTCGAGGAGCGGACGGGCGCGCGCCAGACTCTGTTGCATTTGACGGCGCAACCGTTCGAGGGCCGTGCGATCTCCTTCGTATCCGGGCACGTCCAGAGCATCGCGGGCGTTCGAGACGATTGCGTCAAAGGTTGCGAACGAGGATATGCGAGGACTCCCCTCCGCTGCGGCATGGAATGCCGCGAGGCGTCGCGCCAGCCGTCGTACCGTCGCGGCGTCGAGACGGTTGCCGCGCAGGCGCGCCAAAAACGTCGCCTCCTCCGGCAATCGCTCCATCCGCACCGCCCATTCGACCGCCTCACCTTCGCCGCCGAAAAACAGTCCGTCCCCGCGCCGTGTTACCGGCACGACTCCTCGATAGACGCCGGGAGCCAAACGCCGATTGAGACGCACTTCTTCCTGGCAAAAATGACGGCGCGCTTCCAAGGTGCTGAAATCGAGAAAGCTCAAGGCCACCGGCTTCTTAATCTTGTAGGCGAAGTCTCCCGCGAGGAACACCACCGAGATATGCGTCTGACAGATGCGGACTTCAGCGGGCCTATCCGCATATGCCGAAGGGCGGGATAATTCTTCGATCAAACGGAAAAGCTCCATCGCTATCACCCGATCACCTGGCCCGATCTCGCTTCCTTGCCGAGTTCTCTACGAGAAGCGGGGGACGACACCGCGTCTTCGTATCTCGAAGGAAGCGAAAAGCAAGCGAGATGCCGATAGACTCGACCGGACGATTTTTTTGCGAGTGTACCGCTTTTGCATCGAAAGACGGTATCGACGGCGTGCGAGGTCGAAGACGCAGAGGGAAAGCCCCGCTTTCGATTGAACCTTTTCGCACAAGATCGAGCGGTTTTCGCACAGCGAGACGGGTTCTCTCTCGGTAAACCACGATTGATTCGGCGCATTTCGTGCAGCGAACGCCATCCTTAGACTGCTCTCGGTGGAACCGGCATCACGTTTGCAATTCTATATCTCGCGGTTGTGAGAAATTCGGATTCGCCAATCGTTTCATAAGATCGGAGGACGTAGCGTCTCCGGCGCGACAGAGCGAACTCGAAAGACCCAAACGCGAAGGAGAAGTCCAATGTACCGCTCAATCCTCGTGCCTCTGGACGGCTCGTTACCCAGCGAACAATCGTTGCCTTATGCGGCGGCTCTGGCTCGACGATCGGGAGCGGGCTTGGAGTTGGTTTATGTCCACACACCACTGCTTTTGGCGGAAGGTTCGTTGTACCTCGGAACACCCGACGTGCAACTTTGGGAGGAGGAAAAGCAATACCTCCTTACCATCGTCGAACGCTTGAAGAAAGCGGGCGTGGCGAAAGTCGAAGCGCATTTGTTGGAGGGGTCTGTCGTCGAGAAGCTGCAAGAACATGCCTTTGCCCAGGGGTGCGATCTCACGGTGATGACAACGCACGGTCGTGGTCCCCTCTCGCGTTTCTGGCTGGGCAGCGTGGCCAATCAACTGCTCACGCGCACCACGATTCCGCTCCTTTTGATTCGCGCACGCGAGGAGCGCGTTGAATTGGCCGAGGAACCGGAGATCCGCGACCTGCTCGTTGCTCTCGACGGCACGCCCACGGCGGAGCAGATACTCGAACCAGCGGGAACGCTGGCCAAGTTGATGGGCGCGAAGTGTACGCTGCTGCGCGTGACCCCTGGGGTAACGACCAACCAGTTTTCCAAGTCCACGAGGGTAGACGCGGCCTTGGCCGACAAATGGCGAGCCGAAGCACACATCTATCTCCAGCGCATGGCGGCAACTTTGCACGATCGCGGCATCACCACGCGAACGCGCATCCTGGCCCACGCGCATCCGGCCACGGCCGTTCTCACGGAAGCGGCGAGTGGAGAATATGGAGCGATCGCCCTGGAGACGCACGGCCGTTGCGGGCTGCCTCGCTTGTTCCTCGGCAGCGTTGCCGACAAGGTGGTGCGCGGCGCTTCGCTTCCCGTTCTCGTCCATCGATGTCTGCCCAGCTGAACGCGGGCGGGGCAGCTCCCCTGGAGCAACCGCGTCTGAGGAGAGACGAATCCATGAACGAACGCATAGGTCTTCCCCGTCTGCCGGACTCCGAGGGAACGGGGCGATGGCTCTTAGCCTTGGGCGTGGGATTGATTTTGTTAGGCGCGGTGGGGCTTGGATCGGTCGTCGCCATGCAGTTGCTCGCCGTCTTCGTGCTGGGGCCAATGATGGTGGCGAGCGGCGTCCTCCAGATTCTCTTGGCGTTCTTTTCGGGGCGTCGGCGCGACGCGCCGTTGCATTTGGCCGCCGCCGCCCTCGATAGCGTCGTCGGTTTCCTGGTGTTAACCCAACCCCGCGACACCATCGACGACCTCATTTTGGTTCTGGCGGCTTTTTTACTGATCGGCGGCATCTCGCGCATCCTCGGCTCGATCTACCTCCGCTTTCGCCACTGGGGCTGGATTCTTGTCGGCGGACTGATCGCCGTGGCTTTGGGGATAGAGGTCTGGAAAGAGGGCCATTTTCGCGGCCTACCTCTGGTTCTCGCTTGTGTCGCGGTCGATTTTATCGCGCATGGCGTCAGTTGGATCGCCCTGTCGCACCGCGTTCGTCTCGACTCGTCCAAGACCGAATCCCAGCCGCCAAAACAAGATTCGATTGGCAACGGGTAGTCCTCCACGGAACGCGGACGGCCTTTCGATGACTTCTCATCGTTCCCACGCAGAGCGTGGGAACGAGAGACGAGAGAGAGCATAGTGGTTCTCGCTCCGCTTCGACCCTCCCTACAGAACTTTCGACCGCAGCCACCATTCGCAAGCATCGTGTCTCTCGGGCAATTCTCGACGCCTTCGATCCTTCCGAGAACGCAGCCTCCTTCGCCGACCCGATGCCACCGCTGGCGTGCGAGTACGCTCATTGACTGTAACGAATCGGCTCAGTGCGCCGGCCGCCGATGCTCGATTGGTCTCCGTTGCCGTTCTCCATTCGATGAAAATGGCTGAAAAACATGGACAATCGAGGCTCGATCCAGATTTGTCGACGTTCGTCGTCCACGGCATGAACCTTGCACTCTTGAAGAGTGGAGAGCGAAAAGAAGGAGGAAGCGAGGAGCGCGGGGTTCCTCGCGGTGGACCTGCTGGAAGAAAGGAGGCCACACAATGTTCGGGATAGTTTCTCGGGGCAAAGAGAAGAGGGTGGAGGGGTTTTGGCCGTATGAGCCGCCGATGGAGGCGATCCGGCGGGAATTCGCTCCTCTCTTCGAGCGCATGTTCGGTCGTTGGCCGATCTTCACCGAGACCGAGACACCTCCTTATGGACCGGAAATGGAAGATCTTGGGGAGGCGTTCGTGGTTCGAGAAGCGGTGCCCGGCTTCGACGCCAAGGAGATTGAGGTGAAGGTGAGCGGCAACTTGCTGACGGTTCGCGCCGAACGGAAAGAGAAGAAGGGCGAGACGGAGAAGGTGTGGGGCGAGATTGAACGCACCGTCTTGCTGCCCGAGGGCGTGGACACGGAGCATGTCGAGGCCAGCTATCGCAACGGCGTCTTGGAGATGCGGCTGCCCAAGCTGCCGGAGGCCAAGGAACGGCGCATCGAAGTGAAGACCTGATGCCGGTTGGAGGGGAGCGTCTGTTGTGGGCGCGCCGACCGGTGAATGGTTCGGCGGAATCCATTCGCGCCCGGGAGCGCGGGGGTTCCGCCGTTTGAATAAACACAGGCGCGAATCGAGAAGGAGAAGACAATGTTACCTCTGGCAACCCTATTACATCCCACGGACTTTTCCGAGAATTCCGAGTTCGCCTTTCGCGTGGCAGCCTCGTTGGCGCGCGACTACAACGC
This sequence comes from Planctomycetota bacterium, assembly GCA_021807595.1. GTDB lineage: Bacteria > Planctomycetota > Planctomycetia > Gemmatales > Gemmataceae > JAJPHU01. The sequence goes on from JAKBCS010000048.1 coordinate 8,084, forward strand.
CCGACTGATTCTCCTCCACGTCATCCCTCCGCCTGTGGTGATTTATGCGGGCGGACCCATACCGGCGGAGACGTGGCCCAGCGTAGAGGAAGTGAAAGAAAAACTGCGCGTCATGGAAGGGGCGGCGCGGCACGTCCGCGTCGAGTCGGAGGTCTTGGAAGGCGATCCGGTGGACATGATCCTGCGAGCGGCGGAAGAGACGCATAGCGATGTGATCGTCATGGGCACGCACGGTCGAACGGCTTTAGCTCGCTTATTGTTGGGCAGCGTGGCCGAATCGGTTATTCGCAAGGCGCGTTGCCCTGTATTAACCGCCAAACCCGTCCCGGCGCGAAAAAAGGTCATCGAAGAGAGCGAGAAGAAGGCGGAGACGAGCATTCCGGTTGCTGCCCGCTCGGAGTAACTGTGCGTTCGTCGAGTCCTGGCGGATAAAAGGATACTACGAAGGTTGGAAAAGAGGTCGCCATGTTACCCATGCGAACGATTGTATACGCGACCGACTTCTCGGAGAACGCCGAGCCAGCCTTCGACCTGGCCTGTGCTTTGGCGGGCGAAGGAAAAGGAAAATTGATCGTTCTCCACGTCGAACGCCCTCCTTTGGCATCGCTCGGCGGAACGGCTGGCGTACCGCCGATAGCTCCGGAATACGAACGACGATCTGCTTGGGAGCAGCTGCAGCGCTTTCGGTCGATGCGGCCCGGAATCGACCTCGAGCATCGCTTGGAATTTGGGGAGCCGGGTGCAGTCATCCTGCGTATTGCAGATGAGAGGAAAGCCGATCTGATCGTCGTCGGCACGCACGGGCGGACGGGTCTACGGCGGTTCCTGATGGGCAGCGTGGCCGAGCGCGTGGTGCGCAAGGCATCCTGTCCCGTTCTCACCGTGCGCACGCCAGTGCAAACGAAGTTGACCCTGCCGTCTTACGAAGACGAAGAAGGCGAGCAAGGCGGCTCGAAACTGAAACGAACAATCTTCTCTCAAGGAGACACATCATGCCGGTGATGGTCAAACCGTTGATCGCGCTCGTGGCGAGAGACTTGATGAACCGTGAAGTGGCCACCATCCCAATCGACTTGGGAATGCAGACGGCAGCGAGATGGCTGGCTCAGATGCAAGTCAGCGGCGCGCCCGTGGTGGACGAACGCGGCAGTTGCGTGGGGGTATTGTCGTCGAACGATTTCGTCTCCTGTTGCGCCGCCAACCGTTCGCGCTGCGGCAAGCATCGCGCCGAGGCCCGCACCGGACCTTGCACCTTCCCAGAGTGCTACGGCTCCGAATGGCAAATCGTTGAACCGGAGAGCAAGGAGGGCACGGTGCGAGAATTTATGACCCCCGATCCCGCGACGGCACTGCCGGACACGTCCATCGGCAAACTGGCGGAGATGATGGTAGACGCACACCTCCATCGTCTCATTATCGTCGACGAACGCAATCGCCCCGTTGGCATCGTATCCGCAACCGACATCGTGGCCGCAGTGGCACGAGCGGGACACGAGGAATAAGGGGCGAGGAGTGTCCGTGCGGCACATCGCGTTCGCAGCGGAGGTGGGGCGAGGAGGTCTGCGTGCGAAGTGGATGCGCGGGACGCGATCGGGTTCGCGGACGACCGGCACGTCTTACGATCTATGGCGAGTCCATCTATCTCAAGTTGTGAGGCGTTGTTGTCGTTCGACAAAAAGCCCGCCTCCGTAGAATGCAGCAACGCCGTCCAGTTGTTCAAAGCATCGTCGCAGACCCACTCCAATCGTGTCCTCGCTTCGGAGCGGCTTGCCTTCATTTTATGTACCAGTCGCTTAGCGAGTCGAATCAATCGTTACAGATGCGTTCTCGGCCCGGCGCAGCGTAGCGAAGTTGAGACGAGAACCGATCTCCCCGAACTCCGTCGGCACCGGATACCCCGACGAACTGTGGGGCCGGACACGGTTGTATTCCTGACGCCACGATCAGCCGCAACATCAACTTCCAGCCAGCCCGAGTCGTGCAAGGTCGAGGCTCGGAGCCGTCGCCAGTCTCTCGCACCTCGGTCGAGATGAAACGTCTCCCCTCCAATAACAGCAAAAAATTTGCGCTATCTGCGCAGTCCTCTGTCGCTAGGTATGGCGAACTCTTGGGGTTGGGGTGAAACTATACTGAACGATTCGCGCGGTTATCGACGATCATTATTGCGCATGGAATGGCCGATGGATTCGGAGATCGTTCTCGCTGTATCCTCGTAGCGGACAATTCAATCGCTCCCTTTTGCGAGATGGAGGCGCGATTGCATTTCCAGACACTTCGGATATATTCGTTGCGGATCGAAGGAGCATTCCGCGCGAAGATGGGCAAGGAGGCGGTGATGGGCTTGCAGGTTCATCTGCACAATCCGGGCAGTTCCAGCGAACCTCGTCTGGATTATGCTCGACAGATCGTCCGTGCCGAGGCGGCGGCGTTGGAGCGCGTTGCGCAGCGGCTCGACGACGCTTTTCTGCGGGCCGTCGATCTCCTCCTGCGGTTGACTGGGCGCGTGTGCATCACCGGAGCGGGCAAATCCGCCGATGTGGGGCAAAAGATCGCCGGAACCCTCAATTCGACGGGAACGCGCGCCTACGTTCTCGACGCCACCAAAGCGATGCACGGCGATTTGGGCATGGTGCATCCCGACGATGTGGCGTTGGTTCTGTCGCACAGCGGCGAGAGCGAAGAGATCGTGCGTTTACTGCCTCCGTTGCGACCGATGGTGCGCGGCATCCTGGCGTTGACCGGCAATGGGCGGAGTACCTTGGCTCAAAAGGCGGACGCGGCCATCGTCTACGGTCCCCTGGAAGAGGTTTGTCCGCTGGGTCTGGCTCCGAGCGCCAGCACGACGGCCATGATCGCCCTGGGCGACGCTCTGGCGTTTGTACTCAGTCAAGAGCGGGCATTTACGCACGACGATTTTGCACGCTTCCATCCGGCTGGAAGTTTGGGGCGCAAACTCCTGAAAGTCGAAAGCGTGATGCGACGAGACGGCGACATGCGCCTGGCATCGGCGAACGAAACGGTGCGGAGCGTGTACGCGCGGTCGCGGCACACAGGCCGACGTACCGGAGCCGTGGTGTTGGTGGACGACGATGGAAAACTGTGCGGGTTGTTCACCGATAGCGATTTGGCGCGCCTGATCGAAGCGCGGCGCGACGCGGCGTTGGATCGCCCCATCGCCGAAGTGATGACCACCGATCCGATCGCGGTGCCGTCGGGAACGCGTGTCGGCGATGCCGTCGAACTGCTGCGCCGCCATCGCATCAGCGAATTGCCCGTCGTCGATAGCGCGGGCAAACCGGAGGGATTACTTGATATTACCGATCTAATTGGTGTCGTTTCCATCGACGATACCGAGGAGACGACGACGCGGACGAGGATCGGCGCGTGAAGACCTTGCGCGAACGCTGCGCCGCCATCGAGTGGCTAATTCTCGATGTCGATGGCGTGCTGACGGAAGGCGGCATCGTTTATGCCCATCCGGAGTTGGAGATCAAACGGTTTCACGTCCGCGATGGTTCGGGGCTGAAGCGGTGGCATCGCGCCGGCAAGCGAGCCGCGCTGCTGACGGGACGTAGTTCGCCGCTAGTGGATCGGCGGGCTGCCGAATTGGACATCGACCGCGCGATTCAGGGAGCGACGGACAAACTACCGGCCTATCGGCGGCTGCTCGAGGAAACCGGCGCGGCGGCAGAGACCGTCTGCTACATCGGCGACGACGTGCCCGATGTGCCGCCGTTATGTGCGAGCGGCTTGGCCGCCAGCGTCGCCGACGGCTGCTCCGAGGCGCGTGCCGTCGCTCACTACATCACCCGTGCTGTCGGGGGGCACGGGGCGGTGCGCGAAGTCATCGACTTGATTCTCCGGTGTCAAGGACGTTGAAGCGATACGGGGACGCGAGGCGTCCGGACGGGCGTTCCAGCGCGGAGCGCGGCCGCGAGGAGATATAATTGTGTGGACTCCCAAGCGCATCGTGTTATTGGTCGGAGGATTTGGACTATTTGTCATCGTCTATTTTATCTATTCGTTGACGACTTTGGGGCGCATCAATACGCTTCCTCCTCTACCGGAACAATATAAGATCAGTCGAAAAGGGATGCCGTCCGGCGAGAGATCGACCAATAAGGTAAACGGTCCCACGCCGCTCCAGAAAAAATTGACGATGGCCTTCAACGCGGGGTGCAAGGAATTAGAGTGGCCGGTTCAACTCGAAATGAACGCGAAAAACATGGTGTTGGCCGCCCAGCAATGCGATCGCACCGAGGACGGACGGGTCAAGTTCTCGCCGATGAGCTTGGCCATTTTCGGGAAAAACAAGGACGGGCGCGGCGTTGAAATCAATACGCTCAAATGCGCGGAGGCGTATCTTCGCTTCGATCGTCGGCTCAGTTCGCTCAATCCCAATGAAATGAATGGCCGGAAAATCGTCGAGGTGCAATTGATCGGCGACAGCCCCGGCGGCCATCCGATTCGCATCATCAACAACCGGCGCACCCCAAGCGACGAGGACGATCTCGTCGTCACGATTAACACCGGCCCCGTCTATTATCTCGAAAAAACACAACTCATCAAAACCAGCGATTTCGTGCATATCGTCGATGGCAAATCCACGTCCCGCGATGGACAAAGGCTGCTTCCGCCCAAAGCCGACATCTACGCCAAGGGCATGGAGATGGAATTGACCACCGCCGCACCCCCGCCTCGGCCCGGTGTGCTTCTCGCGCCCAAACCGAAGAACGAATCGATTACCGGCGTCAAGCGCATCGTCCTCAAAGAAAACGTCATCATGAACTTGTGCGTCAACAAAGGCGGCGGGCCGTTTCCCGGCACCGATTCCGCTTCCAACCGGGTTAAGCCGGCCGCTCCTGGAAAGAATCCCGAGCCTGAGGCACCCTCGCGCATCCGCATCGACTCGCCGGGCCGTTTCGAGTACCACTTGCTAAAAGATCACGACGAAGCCACTTTCGATGCGCCCACCGACACGGAAATGTCCACCAGTCCGCAAGACGTTATGGTGCAACGTCTCAACGACGAGAGCATCGGCTACGACATGCTCGTATGCAAGCATCTGGAACTGCGCATCAAACGGCGCAGCAACGAGAAAGCCGAACCGAAATCCACGCTATCGGGTGACGAGCAGGGTTTCGAGATCGAGACCGTTCATGCCACCGGACCCTTCGTCACGCTCACCTCCGACGCGGAGAAACTAACCGCGCACGGCAACGATTTCTTCCACGATACGAGCAAGAAACTCACCATCCTCAAAGGCGTTCCCACCATGGAAGCCAACAAGGAAGACAATCTGATTGTCGCGCCGATGCTGACCATTCGGGACGTGCCCCTGCCGGAAACTGCCAAGCAAGGCAACGGCGACAAGAAGCAGAAAGCGAAAACGTATCAATACGTCGAAGCGAGCGGGCCTGGCCGCATCGACATGATGAACAAATCGACCAAGGAGCGAACTACGCACGCCTATTGGAACGAGAGTCTGGTTTCCACGCGCGACGGTGCGCTCGATCTGTTGGTGCTGACGGGCGCGGCGCGCTTCAAGGACGACGAACACGATCAATCGCTTCGAGGGGAAGAGTTGAAGGTTTGGCTGTTGCCCGACGACAATCCTCCGGTGGCGCGGGCCGAATCGCCTCTCCGTCCCGCCGTCTCGCCGTCTCCGCCCACAACCGGACTCGTGAAAGAGAAAAAGGGTGCCGCCGCCTCCGACAAACCGGCCGCATCGTCGCGCCGACCGCACCACCTCCAAGCCTTGCGGAATGTTTTCGCACACTCCAAGGATATGAATATCCACGATGCCGCCCGCCTCGTGATCCAATTCACCGATGTGCCGCTCGCCCTGATGCCGCCCAGCAAAGACGACGAGAAAACGAAGTCCAAACCTCGGCCAACCGCAAGTCCCGCCCCTCTCGTTCCGAATGCGGGGTCGCAACGCACGGGTACCGCGCCGCCGGTTGGCAGCGGGGTACCGCAGCCGATCGCTCGAGCCAATGCGAAAGCGCCAGCGACGGAGCCGGAGCCAAATCCCATCGATCTGAGCGCGCGCAACATTGAAGCCAAAGTGCTGCGTTGCGAAGAACGCATGGCGCTCGATCATTTGTGGGCCGAGGGCGGAGCGGCGGAATACTTGCACAAGCGCGGCGGCGTGCGCGTGCGGCAAAAGCCGAGCCGGCCGGGTGAAGACGGCGTGGACATCGAAGCCAACACGCTCGACATGAGTTGCACCGCCAACGGGAATATCCTCGTCGCCAACGGCGATTTAGCTAGTTTAGAGATGGGCAAAATAAAAATTATCGGCCCCGAGGTTCACGTCGATCAAGAATCGAACAAGGTATGGGTCGAGGGCGCGGGGGCCATGTGCATGCAGAGCAACACCACGTTGGAAAATAAGCCGCTGGAAAAGCCGATCCCGCTGACCATCCACTGGAGCGACGATATGTTTTTCCAGGGCACTCATGCGTCGTTTCGCGGGGGCATTCAGGCGGATCAGGGCGAGGCGCGTCTCGCCTGCCAACGCTTGCAAGTCATTTTCGACCGTCCCATTTCCCTCAAGCAAGGCATGCGCAACGATCGTCCGGCCAAGGTGAAGAAGCTCGTGGCCGACGACGAGGTGCGGGCCGAGGATCAAACCATCGTCGATGGAAAACTGGAGAAATATCAACGGCTTTCGGGCATTTCGATGACCGTGGAGACGGAGTCGCCCGACGAGTCGTCCGCCGACGCCAAAGCCCCCGAAAGCAATACCATTCTGTTGTCCGGCCCCGGCAGCGTGCGCATCCTCCAGCGCGGGGGCAACGATGTCGCGACCGCGCCCGTCAAACCCGCGCCGAGTCGTGCCATTACCCTGTCGCCCGGCGAAGAGGCGCAAGAACTCAAGCTGACCGAAGTTCGCTTCGAGAACTTGATGAAGGCCAACAATCTCACGAACGTGGCGACCTTTTGGGGGTCGGTGCGCCTTCTGAACATGCCCAGCGACAATCCGCGCCGCGACATCGACTTCGGCGACATCTTGTCCAAGGAACTGCCCAAGGGCGTCCTCTATCTCAGCTGCAATCAACTCACGGTGCGCACCTACCGCGTTCGCATTAAAGAGGACAATACTACGGGAAATATAGATAAAAACCACAAGCCCAAGTACCGCACCTATCAAGAGATGGTGGCGACGGGGCAGGTCGTCGTTCAGAGCCAAGAGTTAACCGCCAAGTGCGACCGCATGATTTTCAACGAAGAGAAGGATCAGATCATCTTCCACGGCGAAAACGGCAACAAAGCCGTGTTATCGAAAGTCACCGTCAAGGGAGGAAGACCGCAAGTGATCCAGAGCAAGAAGCTCATCTACTACCGTTCGACCAACGCCGTCGAAGGGGACAAGACCGATTCGATCAGCGGCTAAACTCCGGCGAGAGGCGAACCCAAGATCCCCTCGCCCTGAGTACAGGAGAGAGGGGATCTTCTGAGACAGTCTCTTACTCTTTTTTGTCCGCCGGCAGCTCGATGACCTCGATCTTGCGGAACTTGACGACGCTGTTGGGATCGTGTTGTTGCAGGGCAAAATGGCCCTTGGAGAAATTGTTGTTCTCGTCCACAAAATCCACCGTCGTCTTGCCGTTCACTTTGATGACGATGTGCTTGCCGCGCGCGATGACCTCCTGGGTGAACCATTCGTTGGGCTTCACCAAGATGTCCTCGACGACGAGCTTCTTCCGATCGCCGTCCTTCAGCTTCAGACGCGCCGGATAGAGACTGCCCGTCTTGATGCGGTCGCCGTGCGTGCTGTTGATCTGGGCCTCGTACCCGTCGGGGAAGCCGGGGCCGAACTTGGTGCGGAAATATTGTCCGCTGTTGCTCTTGTCACCGATCGAGACCTCGACGCGGAAGCGAAAGTTCTCGTAGTCGCCGCGCTCGCTGAATAGATGGCTGGCCGGCCCGCTGCCGATCAAAATGCCGTCTTCGACGCGCCATTTGCCGGCGCTCTTCGGATGCGCCTTCCAGCCGGTCAAATCTTTACCGTTGAAGAGCGGCGTCCATTTCTCATCTTTTTTGTCGTCGGCGGAAACGGAGGCCAAGGCCAGCGTCAACCCCGCCGCGATCATCGGCACTACCGCGAACCTCAATAAATGTCGTACCATTCCCGAATACTCCTTAACAAGATGTTAAACAATGCTTATTTCGATGCGATTCGTTTGGGCCTTCTTCTTGGGCGAGGGCAATACCGAGGCGTTGGGGGCAACGTCGTTCAAGTTGGGCTTTACCTCCGCTTCGACGCGACCGAGCGTCCAGGCCAAGGCTCCGGCAAGCATTTTCTGCATGATCTCGCTCTCCCACACGTCTTCGCGGTGGCCCATCGAGGTGTAGAAGACGCGGCCCTTTTTGTGCTTCCGCGCCCAGGTGGCCGGGTATTTCGGACGTTCGTAGTCGAGATTCTTCATGCCTTCGGTGTCTTGCACCAGAACGACGTGCAGGTCCGGCGCGAAGTTTTTGAGCGAATACCATTCTTCGTGCTTCTCGAAATCCTTGACGCCATCGAGTCCGGGAAACTTCGGATCGACGACGCGCATCCACGAATTCTGCTGTTGGCCGTGGCGGATGAACTCGCCGCCGAGCATGGCGATGTAGGGATCGACTTGTTCGCCGGTCTGGTTTTCCCATTGCCCGCCCTTGCTGTGGAAGGTATCGCTGGCACAATGGCAACCGATAAACCCTTTGCCGCCGGCGACGGCGTCGAGCAGTGCTTTCTTGCCGGCGCGGGACATGGGCGGCGAGCCGTCGAGACACTTTTCACTCGTCAGATCGCCTTGCGTCTGGAATAAAAAGCCGTCGAAGGTGTCGAAGTCCTTGGCCTCGAAGACGCGCCCGTCTTTCATGCACACGACCTCGATATTATGTTTCTTGCCCAGTTCGGTGACGAGGCGTTCGGCCAGCGAGAGTTTGCCCTCTTTCCGAGCGATGACGGAATGTTGGAAGCCGACCGAGCGCGTGTACACGAGCAGTTTACGGCGTTTGCTGTCTTCGGCGACGGCCAGCGCGTGCGGCAGTCCGGCACCGCCGATCATCAGAGCGGCGAGTGAGGACTGTTGCAGCCATTGACGACGATTCATGGTGATACTCCTTTGTGAAGGAACGATGGACCCGTGAGACGGAGGAGGGATCGGCGTTAGTTTAAGAATTGCCCCGGTCGATTGCCAGCAAGATTTGAGGATCGTGGAGAACCGCCGACGCGAGCAGCCGGATTCAAGCGCCTCAAGGAGAGGTGTTCAGCACTTCGTCCATGACGCGCGCCAGTTCGGCAAACTGAAGCGGCTTGGTGACGTAGCCGTCCATCCCCGCGGCCAGACAGCGTTCGCGGTCGCCGGCCATGGCGTGGGCGGTGAGTGCGATGATGGGAAGGCGCGCGCCCGTGTTTTTCTCGCGGCAGCGCACTGTCGAGGTGGCCTCGAATCCATCCATGCGCGGCATTTGCACGTCCATCAAGACGAGATCGAAAGGCTGCTTTTCGAGCGCTTCCAACGCTTCGCAACCGTTCCCGGCCAGCACGACCTCGTGTCCGTGCTTCCGCAACATCGCCTCGCCGACGCGCCGGTTGATGGCGTTGTCCTCGGCCATGAGGATGCGCAGCGGCCGCTCTCCCGAAGCGCGGAGCGAGGAAGAGGGAGCAACCGGAGCCGTGCAAGAAGCGGCGGCGGCCCTCTCGATCCCCGCCTCGACGGGAACGGTGAAATGGAATTGGCTCCCTATCCCCAACTCGCTCTCGACCCAGACGCGCCCGCTCATCATGCTCGCCAGCTGGACAGAAATGGCGAGTCCCAAGCCGGTGCCGCCGAACTGCCGTGCCAGTGTGCCGTCCGCTTGCACGAAGGGCGCGAAAATCGATTCGAGCTTGTCCTTGGCGATCCCGATGCCCGTATCGCGGACAATGAAGTGCAAGGGCGTTGGTCTCCCTCGTTTGTCGTTCGTCGTCGAAACTTCGACGACGATTTTGCCGCTCTCGGTAAACTTGACGGCGTTGCCAACGAGATTCAACAAGACCTGCCGGATGCGTCCCCAATCGCCGTGCAACGAATCGGGTATCGCATCGCTGACACGGCGAGTGAACGACAATCCTTTGCTTTCGGCACGCACGGCCAACGGCTTGAGCGCCTCGTCGAGGGAGTTGCGCAGGCGAAACGGCCCGACGGCAACTTCGAGCTTGCCGGCTTCGATTTTCGAGAAATCGAGAACGTCGTTGATAATCGTCAACAGCGCTTCGGCCGACCCCTTGACCGCGTGGAGATACTCGCGCTGCCGATCGGTGAGCGAGGTATCGAGTAGTAAGTCCGTCATCCCCAGAACGCCGTTCATGGGAGTGCGAATCTCATGGCTCATGTTGGCGAGAAATTGGCTCTTGGCTCGATTGGCCGACTCCGCCGCTTCCTTGGCTCGTTTCAACTCTTGCTCGACGGCCTTGCGCTCGCTGATGTCGGTATACACGCCGAGAACGCCGGTGACCCGTCCCTCGGCGTCGCGGAGAGGGACTTTGTTCGTCAGTAGATGCGCCGTCGTACCGTCCGGCCGACTCTGTGTTTCCTCAATGTTGAGACACGACTGGCCCGATTCCATGACGCGCCGGTCGCAGGCAACGTAGAAGTTGGCCTCGTCGCGCGAGAACGGCAAATCGTGATCCGTCATTCCGAGAACCCGCTCGGGCGATTCCAAACCCAAATCGCGCGCCGATTGCTCGTTGCAACCGAGGTAAACGCTGTTGCCGTCTTTCCAGAACACCGCGCAAGGTATGTGCGCGATCACGTTGCGGAGAATCGACTGCTGTTGGCGGAGGGCCGACTCGGCATGATGTCGGTCGGTCACGTCGATGGCCATACCCCCCACGAAGCGCCGGCCATTGCTGTCTTGAAAGGGGAACTTCAACACTTGCCAATAGCGAAGCGAACCGTCGGAATTAGGCGATTGATCGGTCGTTTCCAGCGATTGTCCCGAAGCCAAGACCCTTCGATCGTCCTCGACGTATTTGCGCGCGTATTCGGCCGGCCAAATCTCGAAGTCCGTGCGTCCCAGCCATTCTTCGGGGCGAACGTGGAAGCAATCGACATAGCGACGGTTGTAGTAGACGTAGCGCCCCTGATCGTTTTTCATCCAGGCGACGGCGGGATTGTGATCCATGAAGCGTTGAAAGCGTTCCTCGCTCTCGCGCAGCGCCGTCTCGGCAGCGCGCTGTTCGCTCAAATCGCGAGCGGTGAGGAGAGCCATCGTTTTGTTCGGCAGATGCAGACGGGCGATGCTGAGATTGACGGGCAGCCAGACGCCGTCCTCGCGCGTTCGCAGAAAGTAGCCTACTCTCGAATGAAATATGCAACTCTTATTGGCGGCCCGTTGCAGCTGGGCGCGACCGCCTTTGCCCTGGAAGCGAAACAGAGAGGTGGCCGGCAGCTGCATCAACTCGTTTCGACCGAAGCCGCTCAAACGCAACGCCATCTCGTTGATGTTTTCCAATCGATCCGATTGCGGATCAAAGAGGAACAACGCATCGGGCGATTCGTTAAATAGGGCTTCGGCCAGGCCGGCGGCGTCGGCCAACGAAGAATCGTTCATCGAAATCAACCTTGCATTGCGAGTCGCTCGGACGGGAGAGGCCCGTTCCATCGAAGATAGACTTCGACGGAATCTCCGCTTACTCAACTATAGCTCAAGATCGAGGAGGAGAATTGCCGGAGGCTCGCGCCGTCGATTCGCCGAGAAAGGTTCAAGCCGCTCTACTTTGGGTGACGATGCTCCTTTTACTCGTTCCATTCTAGATTCACGATTCCCCATCGACACAACGGAGAAATACGGTGCGCGTCGCCTCCCATCCTTGGCTCCCCGTCGCCGCCGCCGTGGCGTTTCATCTCGGACTGTTGGCGGTGTACTTGCCTGCGTTTCACGGCGATCTGTCGGCCCTGGTGTGCGTCGGGCAAGAGCGCATCGGCGCTCCCCCGTATGAAGCGGTGCGCGTGGGTTTCGTCACGGGCGGGTTCGACGGCCAATTTTACTATGCCATCGCCCGCAATCCGTGGACGTGGCACCGAGCCGTACTCGACGTGCCGGCCTATCGCCATGTGCGCCTGCTCTACCCGGCATTGGCGTGGGCATTGAGTGGGGGCGGCAATGCGTATCGTCTGTTCTGGGCGCTGCCGCTCGTCAATCTCGCGGCCATCGGCGGACTGGCGTGGTTGGGGGCGCGTTTGGCGCGGCATTACGGTGTCAACGTCTGGTGGGGATTCCTGTTGCCGCTGGCCGTCAACGACGGCATGCCGCTGCTGCGCGATCTCACCGATCCATTGGCGACCTTCGCCGTGTGCGGATTGCTGGCGAGTTGGCTATTGGGCGGGCGCTGGCATCACCTTGCCTTATGGTCGGCGGCAGCTCTGTTCGCGCGCGAACAGAACGCGGCCATCGTCTTGGTCGTCCTCGCCGCAGCCGGGTGGACGGGGCGCTATCGCACGGTGGCGGGGATCTGCGCCGTCCTGGCTTTGTGGGGAGGTTGGATCGGCTTGCTCCATGCTGGCTACGGCGAATGGCCCTTGTTGCCGAGGAGCGATTACTTCTTCGGTTCGCCGTTCAAGGGTATGTGGTATCGTTGGACGCATCTGGGCGTGTCCGGCTCGCGCGTGTCCGCCGGGCTGCATCTGATCCGCATGACGTTGTTGACCGCTCATTGCGGGCTGGCGTTGTATCTGGCGGCGAGAACTCCGGATCGCGTGGTAGCTTGGATGGCAGTAGGCGGAGTGGCGTTGGCGGTGTTGACCGGCTGGGCATCTTACGAAGACGCCTGGAGTTATACGCGCGTATTCGTCTGGATACCGCTCGCGGTCTGGTTGGCCGGCGTTCGACTTCGCCGGACGCGACCGATCTGGCTGTTGGCACCGGCTACCTTGTGGCCGCTCGTCTCCGTGGTCACGGCTTGGCACACCTGGCGAACGTGAGGATTCGGATGCCTTACGAAGATGTAACGCTCTGGAACTTGTGGCGATCGGCGAGATCGTGGTATGCTCCACCATCGCACAGTTTGAGCGGTTGTGCGAAAGTCGGCCGGCCCCTCACGGGTGCCGGCCGATGTTTTTCTCCTCCCAGAGTCTCTACGTTTTCTTCGGCTGAGGCGGCACGGCGGGTGGTGCAAAGTTGAACTTTTCGCCCATCGCCTCCTTGTACCCCTTTTTCTGATCCGCCGTCAGCACCTCGTTGGCTTTGGTTTCCGCTTCCTTTGTGATCGAGTCGTACTTCTCGTGCGATCTCTCCCCTTTCTTTGCCAATTCCAGACCTTGCCTGGCCGCTTCCTTCCCGATGTCCTCTAATTTCTTTTTCTGCTCGTCGCTGATCTTCAGTTCTTTTTGCATCTCTGGATCGAGCAGAGAACCCATGCCCAACATCTGCCAGCCGATTTGTTTGAAACGTTTGTATTGCTTGCCATCAAGGATACCGGCAATGACTTTATTGCAGTCCTCGTGGATAGCAAGCTGCAGCCTTTGCACGTCCTCCGGGGTCGGCGGTGCCTTGATAAATTTGACGAATTCGCCTTGGTACTTCGTCGCCAACTTGCCGAGCGATTCCTCGAGTTTCCCGCTTTGTTCCTTGGTCAGTTTCAACTCTTTTTGAACGTCCGGATTGAACAAAAGAGAACCCGGCCCCAAGATCGCCGGCGGCTTGCCTTGGCCGAAAGCGGTGCCCAGCAGTCCTAAGCTCAATCCCAGGGTCAACGCGGTTTTCAACAATCGAGACATTTCTTAACTCCTAGTTATCGCTTTCTCGTTGGGGCGAGACGCGCGGGTCTCGGGTTCCCACTTCCTTGGGAAGTCCCCAAATACCTTGAGATATGATAATAGCAAATGCGACGCCAGACTATGGGAATCTGCTGGTTCGAAGTCTGAAGCGCGCGTGCGGGAAGCGAGCTTACAGCGCGCCGGAATCCGAAAAGTAGCCGTAAAACAGACTGAGCAACAGCACGGCCAGTACGACCAGCGTGAACGAGACGTAGAGATAATCGCGCTGCAGCCCGAAAGCAGCGACCGAAAAAATCACCCGTGCCACCGGCGTGGCGATCAAAAGCAACAAACCGAGGAAGATGAGGTCGAGACTGCTTCCTCGAGCGGATGCGCCAACGATGTGGAAGAGGCTGGGCGGCTCCTCCGGCGGATTCGGAAACTGGTGCAGATCCGGAGCCAGCTTTCTGCCGTCGCGGATCAAGTACGACGCGCCGCCGACCAGCACCACGAAGGCGGAGAGAAGGACGCCGAAGCGCAGCAGGTTGCCGATCACGCCCTCGACGCGCTCGTCGTTGAGCTTCGCGGGTACCGGTTGCTCGGACATTTTACAGTTTCCCCGTGAACCCTTTGTAGATCATTTGCAGTGCCAGGGTGAAGATCACGGCACTGAAAACAATGCGTAATACTTTCGTCCGCGCCGCCATCAGAACCCGCGCCCCCAACAGCGATCCGCTCAGCACGCCCAGCATAACGGGCATGGCCAGGCTTGGTACGATGTAACCGCGATGGAGATAGACCCCTGCGCTGGCGGCGGCGGTGACGCCGATCATAAAATTACTCGTCGTCGTGGACACCTTAAAGGGAATGCGCATGGCTTGGTCCATCGCCAACACCTTGAGCGCGCCCGAACCGATGCCGAGCAGCCCCGACAGGCAGCCGGCGAGGTACATCAAGCCGAAACCCTGCGGAACGCCGTGAACGTGATACGTCTGCTTTTTCCCGTCGCTGGTTGGGAAGGCTCCATCGAGCCGAAGCCTCGCCGCCAGCGGATCGGCTTTGTCGCCTTCGCCGTGCGAGCGCCGCGAGCGCAACGACAGATAGGCCGACACGAGCAGCACCAAGCCGAAGACGATGGACAGCGCGGCGGGATTCATGAGGTCGTTCAAATACGCGCCGGTTACCGCGCCGAAGGTGGTGGCGATTTCCAGAAACATGCCGATGCGGATGTTGGAGTAGCCTTCTTTGACGTATGAGGCCGCCGCCCCGGACGAGGTGGCGATGACGGAAATCAGCGAAGCGCCGATGGCGTAGTGAATGTCCACACCCATCAGCACCAACAGCGGCACGATGACGACGCCCCCGCCCAACCCGGTGAGCGCGCCGAGAAATCCCGCCGCCATCGCCCCCGCGGCTACCGAGCCGGTAAACTCTAGAACATTCAAGCTACAAGCTCTCCAAAAAGCACTCGATTTCACCCTTCGAGCCGCTTCGCTTCAACTTTCCGCGTGAGGATCCCTGTCGCACCGCGAGCGCCGGGCTTCTTCCAATCGCAGCAGCGCGCTGTCGCGCCACGCCGAAGCATCCTCAATCGGCTCGATATGCACGGCGACTTCGACCTGAGGCAGAGCGTTGCGAACGGCATCCTCGACGGTTCCCGTCAAGGTATGCGCCTGCTGCACCGTCAGTTGTCCGGGAACGAGCAGATGAAATTCGACGAAGCGCCGCCGCCCGGCTTGGCGCGTGCGCAGGGCGTGGTAGTCCATGTTCGGTCGCAGGTTGCGTTCGATGGCCGAGCGCACCGTCGCTTGCTCTTCCTCCGGCAAAGCGTGATCCATAAGCCCGTTGAAGGAGCGGCGCATTAGATCGAATCCGGTCCAGAGGATATTGGCGGCCACGACCAAGGCGATGATCGGATCGAGCAAAAGAATGTCGGTCAACCATACCAACCCCAAGCCCGCCAACACGGCCACGCTGGTCCACACATCGGTCAGCAAATGCCGTCCGTCCGCTTCGAGAACGATGGATCCCTGCTGACGACCGGCGCGCAGAAGAACGACCGCGACCGCGCCGTTGACTGCCGAAGCCAACAGGGAAATGGTCAAGCCCAGGCCGAGCGGCTGTAACGGCGCTGGCGCAAGTATTCGCAACACGGCATACCAGGCGATCGCGGCCGCTGCCACCAAGATCAACGCGCCCTCCAGACCGCTGGAGAAATACTCGATCTTTTCGTGGCCGTAAGTGTGCGATTCATCGACGGGGCGAGCCGAGTAACGCAGCGAAACATACGCCGTCGCCGCCGCCGTGAGGTTGACCAGCGATTCCACGGCGTCGGACAGCAGGCCAACCGAATTGGTCAAGAAATACGCCACCGACTTGAGAACGAGCGTCACCACCGCCGCCAGGATGGAGAGCAGAATCGGGTATTTTAAGCGAGAGTCCAACATGCGCGGCATCCGCGTAGTAAGTCGTTTGTCGTCCCCAGGCGAGGCCGTTGCCACGCTCGGCTATTGTAGGAATCGAAGGCGAGTGACGCGAACCGGCCGGCCTTGTTGGCGAACCGGCAGCGTCAGCTGCCGGGTAATGGCGTGCCATTATCCGGCAGCTGACGCTGCCGGTTCGCCGGGCTGTATCTCAACACAGAATTTCTTTGAGGATATGACCGCTCGTCTCCGTTAGTCGTTCGTCGCGTCCGTCGTGCGCGAACGTCAAGTGCTTGTGATCGAGACCGAGCAAATGAAGAATGGTCGCATGGATGTCGTGGACGTGAGCTGGTTTGTCCACGGCGTAAAGGCCTATTTCATCGGTGGTGCCGTATACCATGCCGCCTCGGACGCCGCCTCCCGCCATCCACATGGTAAAGCCGAAGGGGTTGTGATCGCGTCCGTTGCCGCTCTCGCTCATCGGCGTGCGGCCGAACTCGCCACCCCAGACAACCAGCGTTGAATCCAACATGCCTCGCCGTTTCAGATCTTTCAGCAATCCCGCGATGGGTCGGTCGCTCTCGCGGCACGATTGGGCATGGTTCTTGTCCAAATCGCTATGGGCATCCCATTTACTTCCCGAACCCATGTACAACTGCACGAAGCGCACGCCGCGTTCGACCAAACGTCGAGCCAGCAGACAATTGCGACCGTTGCGCGCCGTATCGGCACGATCGAGGCCGTAGAGGCGCTGCGTGGCCGAGGTTTCGCGCGACAGATCGACGGCGTCAGGCGCGCTCGATTGCATCTGATACGCCAATTCGTAGGCAGCGATGCGGGCTTCGATGGCATCGCTGGCTCCGCGCCGTGCGGCATAGTGTTCGTTCAAATCCTTGATGTAATCGACTTTGGCCCGTTGGCGTTGGACGCTGGTGTCGGCTGGGGCGTCAGCGTAAAGGATCGGCGTCTTTCCGGGGGCGAACTTCGTGCCCTGATAGGTGGCGGGCATGAAGCCGGTACTCCAATTGCGCTCGCCGCCCGGCGGATCGGCATCGTGATCGGCCAGTACGATGAAGCCCGGTAGATTGTCGCAAACGCTGCCGAGGCCATAGAGCGTCCAAGCTCCCAAGCACGGGCGACCGGGACGAAGATTGCCGGTGTTCATCTGGCACACGCTGGCGACGTGGGTTTGACCGTCGGCACGACAGCTGCGAAGGACGGCCAAGTCATCGACGCAACCGGCGATCTCCGGATACCAATCGCTCACCCACAGACCCGACTGGCCGTGTCGTTTGAACGCGCGCGTCGAGGCCAGCAACGGCGTGTTGGCCGTACTCCCCATCGCCGTCATAGGGCGAGCGAAACTCGATGGCAACGGTTTGCCCGCCAGCTTCTTCAACTGCGGTTTCGGATCGAACAAATCGAGATGACTGGGGCCGCCGTCCATGAAACAGAAGATGACACTCCGCGCGCGAGTGGGAAAATGCGGCGGGCGCGGAGCGAGAGGATTCGTGGCCGCGCAGCGCGGCGCGCTTCCGGCGTCGCGCGCCAGCAGCGCGGCCAAAGCCAGACCGCCGAAGCCCGCGCCGGCGCATTGAAGAAACTCGCGCCGCGACCCAGGCCGCGCGATCGGATGCGATCGATCGGAGTGAGGGAAAGTCATGACGATCCTGCGGGGGCGAAATTTCCAAAGACAAATCTCAGGTCAGAGGCGATCCGAAAAGCCCCTCTCCCCTGGATTCAGAGGGAGAGGGGAGCTTCAGAGACAGTTTCTCAATCCACATCGAGGAACTCGGCGGAATTGAGCAACGCATGGCACAAGTCCACCAAGGCGCGATTGCCGTTTCGGTCGGAACTCGAACCGATCAATTGTCTCTGATGCGTCAAAAACCTCTCCGCCGCCTCCATTTCGTGGGCGTCCGGCTCGCGGTTAAAGACGCGCCGATAGGCGGAGCGAATCGAGGCATCGGTATCGTGGCCTTGCTCCGCGATGAGGCGATCCGCCCAGAAGTGGGCTTGCGTCAGTGCAAACTCGCCGTTGAGCATCGCTAAAGCCTGCGGCGCGGTGATGGTGGCGGGACGCACCGGGCAACTGTTCACGCGGTCGGGTTGATCGAACGCGGCGAGAAGAGGATAAACGAGATTCCTTTTTGACAAAATATAAATCGAGCGCCGATTGCGCTCGCACGATTGCTCGTCGGCGTTCCAGGCATAGACGTTTTCCATCATCGCCGTCGGCAATTGCGGGCAACTGCTGCGACCGCCCATGCGCGGATGGAGTTGTCCCGATACTTGCAAAATGGCGTCGCGGATCGCCTCCCCCTCGCGCCTCTTGACGCGCGCGTGCCACAACAGGTTATTCTTGGGATCGACGGAGCGCGCCTTCTCGGCGGAGGCGTTTCGATTCGGCGACGACGCTTGTCGATATGTCGCCGACGTGACGATGAGACGGTGAATCGGCTTGAGTTTCCAGCCGCCGCGAACCAGCTCTGACGCCAAAAAATCGAGCAATTCGGGGTGTGTTGGCTTATCGCCCATCGCGCCGAAATCATTGGGAGAGGCCACGATCCCCACACCGAGATGATGCTGCCAGAGACGATTGACGATGACACGGCCCGTTAGCGGATGATCGGGAAGGCACAGCCAACGCGCCAACTCGGCGCGCGATTTTCCCCGGCTCCCCATTTCGAGACATTCGGGGAAGCCCGGCTCGACGCGCTCGCGCGGTCGATTGTAATTGCCGGTCGCCAAACGGTAGGTAGACGGTGGCTCGCCCGGAAGATTGACCGCGCCCATCGCCGTCGGCAATGGCGTTGGCATGTCGGCCTCAATCTTTTTCTCCAACGCATCGTACAACGCGCGCCGATCCTTGTCCAATCGTCGATGCGCTCGACTAAGGCGGCGATCGACCTGTTTGCCCGCCAATGCCACGAGTTGCCGCTGGAGAGGTGTTCGCTTGCGTTCCACGGTGTTCAGCGCCTTTTGCGTATCGGCATCGAAAGTCGCAATCACCTCGTCGCGGATCGCTCGGCGCGGTTCGACAAGCAACGCATCGCGCCTGCCGCGCAATTCCTTGGTATCTTGCTCCCACTTCGCAAACCTACGCCGATAGACCGCTTGCTCGGACGCTGAGGCCACGGGCAAATCGTCGCGCTGGATCAACGGTGTGAAAAAGGCCTGCAGGCGGAAGTAATCCTTCTGCGTCAGCGGGTCGAACTTATGATCGTGACAGCGTGCGCAGCCGAGCGTCAGACCGAGGAAAGACGTGGAGAACACATCGGTCACATCGTCCAGAATGTCCTGGCGCACCATGCGATAGTTCGAGCCGTTCGTCTCTTCGGGGGGGAGGCGATAGAAGCCGGTGGCGATAAGGGCGTCGGGATTGTTCGGCTCCAACTCATCGCCGGCGAGTTGTTGACTCAGGAATCGGTCGTAGGGCAGGTCGTCGTTGCAAGCGCGAATAACGTAATCGCGGTAGCGCCAGGCGCTGGGCCTCAGCCGATCGAGTTTGAAGCCGTCCGTCTCGGCATAGCGCACCACGTCGAGCCAATGCTGCGCCCAGCGTTCGCCGAAGCGCGGCGAACGGAGCAAGCGATCGACGAGCCGTTCGTAGGCATCGGACGATGTGTCGGCCAGAAAGTCCTCGCATTCGCCGGGAGTGGGCAGCAACCCCGTCAGGTCGAAGGTGACGCGGCGCAGCAGGGTGAGCTTGTCGGCTTGAGGATTGGGTTGCAGTCCTTCCTTTTCCAACGCCGCCACGACGAAGGCATCGAGGGGATTGCGCATCCAGGCGGTGCGGCAAACTTCTGGGATCGCCGGTCTCTTCAGCGGGATGAGAGGCCAATTGGGCTGCGTCGCGTCGTCGGCTCGGCTGGATGCAGCCAGCGCAACCAACAGACACAAGGCGACAATTCTACACGGCCAGAAACAAAGTAGACGAATGCGATAGCGGCGGATCATGGTCGAAACCCACGTTGTTTGTGCGGTTCGCGGAAACCGCCGGCCGAGGCATTGCGCGCCGGTCGGCACCCCGCCTGCCGTCGGACCAACGCATGCGCCGCTGCACGCAATCGACCAACCAGGCACGCTCTATCTTTGAGCAGTAATAGCTACGAGACATTGAGGCATCGCGATCCGGAATCATCATTGACAAGTCGGATCGGCTGCCTCCAGCATAAAGGCGGGCATTTTCGTGGAGCAATCCTTGCGCCCACTTATCTCAGTGTAATGGGAAACCGGCGCGGTTGCAATGGGATCACTGACGAGTTTGCAGAAATCGCTGCCCCATATCGGAGGATTGAGAGGAATGCACGGATGGGGCGAGGTATGAAAGAACAGCAATGCGAACGCTGCCTTTTCTAGGGTTCCCAAACTCCTGGCACCCAAACGGAGTTGGAGTTTGGGAACGTGGAAGGTGACTTCTCAATAACTCTTGGTAACTGAACTTGGCGGTATCCGAGCGCGGTCGGCGGCTCGGCAGAGGGTTCGCGGTGGATTCTCTGGTGGGTGATTGCCGCGCCCAACTTTCCGGAAGGCGGGCACGGCTTCTCCACGTCTGGCGGAACAGGCCTCGGCTGCGCGATGCTCGATGAAGGCAGCCAACCGGGGGATTGTCTCCAGGCCCACAGCAGTCGGTCCCGCACATCGTCCCAGAAACTCGCCCCCAGGTTCCAACATCTCTTCTTGAAACCGGTGAAGCTGTCCCGGTAACACCGACGCGCTTCGCTGCGGGTACTCCCGCTGATCTCACGGGTGTTCAAAGAACCTCGAATGATCGACTCGCTGCCGTTGTTGTGCAAGGGAACCTCGGGACGCTCCAGCACCCGCAGCAGATCGGCCTTGTGGGCAAGCATCTCTTCTACGCACTGCCAATGGCGGTGGGAAAATCGCTCCTCTGGCCGCCAACCGCGCCTGCTCTGCGGACGTGCAGGCAAACTGCTTGGGCCAGGCCTTCAGTCGCTCCGCTCCCTCCCACGTCGAATGCTGACGCTCCCAGTAGGCCAAGGCCACTTCGTCGATCGCGTAGCCATCCGACGTGCCACGCAAGCGACGTCAGAAAGTTCAGCCGAAAGTGTTCAGGCCATAGCCAAGACACCAGAGATTTCGGGGATCATACGCAAGCGGTGCATCGATACCGCGCACATCCTTGGGGCGGTCAACCTGTATCGGCGGCGCTTATCCTTACAAGCTTTCCAGAACTTTTTCGGGCTACGGTAGTGAGAGTCGTGTAGACGCATGTTCATAACTGGTAATGTGATTGCAGGTATCTCTGAATGGTCATATCGCGCGTTGGGATATGAGTCGGTAGTAATGACAATGCCGAAATAATCTTTCACCCATTCCCAGCGGACGAACTTAAACAGGGCGGTTTTTCTCTCAAGGGACATCTCCTTCAATGCAGTAATGCTCTTCATTACTTGCCCCTGCCCTTTGATCATTTCCGTTGTATCAGCGTTGACTTCATTCACCTCATCTGAGCCAAGGAATGCTTTGCCTTCAATGAACAATACTTCATCGGGTTGGTGGGTATGATACGCAAGAAGATCAACGTCTCCGTTTCCGTAATCCGTTGTTAGTTTGTATTGATAACCGTGTTTCGCAAAATGCAGGCCAATTTCTTTGAGCAGCGCACGAGATCTCTGTCCTATTAGATTATCCGCAAGTTGTTTTAACGCTGGCGTCCTGGCCATCTGCTTCAACAAATTTCGCATTCTTTTTGTGGTTTGAATGAGATACGGACTCCAAGCAACCTTCGATGAGTTGCTGAGAAATGGCTGCAAGAAGATATCGGGTTTCTTCGTGCCTGAACCGTATCTCAACCTTTCAAAGATACGATCTACTTTAGCCCTTTCAAGACGACTCAATTGTGTTACGGCATCGAGGAAATACTCCTGTTCTACGACCTGCGTCGGGAGACACTCCCATTGCGATTTTCTATTCTCAAAGACATATTCTAAGAAAAGCCCGGTGCAGACTATGCTCCAGTTCAACACCACCCTCCAAAATTGCTCGAATTCTGTCGCACAGAAGCCGCCAAGGTCTGCTTCGAGTGGCAACAGCACATCTTCCGGCGGATACGCTACCCTAGAAAACGCATTGATTTCAACGGACTGTGCGGTGTTCAGATCCTCCAATCGCGGACTCTTTCTGGGTGAAGCGGATCACAGTTCCATCAATAGACACATCGAGCATGCCTCGACCGTAAGTTACATGAGCGTCAGCAATCTGTGCGTATTTAGTGCAATATCCTAGAAATCCGTCACCTTCATCAAGCAGTGCCTGCTGAGCCAGGGGCGTAGCTTGAGCTTTGCTCGGCTCCTCCACCAGAAATCGAATCGCTTGAGTGAATCCATCGTTCATGTACATCAGACGTTGGGGGGCGCTTGGTGACATGCCAAACGGCATCGCCAGTGACAGAGGCACCACCATGCTGTCAAACGCTGCGAGCGCGCCGAAGACAGCAACATCTCTCGTCCTTTGGAAAAGAGGGAGTGTCTGGTGATATTTATCGAGTATTTCCGTCTCAAATTTTCTCAACTGTGATTCGGTATTGTTCATTTCTATGCCTTTACTGCCCTTTTACCGCGTTTCCTCCCAGGTTGGGAGGTTCTGTCCGCGAAGACGCCAATCCGTAAAACTCGTGCAGTTTGGCTTGCAGGAGCTTCTTCTCGGGTCTTCCAATACAAGTCGATCGGTTCCGTGTTGACGGCGGCGAGGGCGCGCGTCCGCGCCGCGTCTCGTTTGACGATGCTGCGGTCTTTGCTTTTCTTCGGCGTTTTGCTCATGTCGGCTCCTTCCCTTGGACCAACAAACCGGCCAGATCGTAATTGACGCTGGTGGCCCCGAAGTCCGGCTCGCGGAGAAACGGCTTACGCAAATGCCGGATTTCGACAGTCTCCCCGCTGCTCGGGCAGATAGCAAGAAGATATTCGTCGGGTTTGTTTAGGCAGGTCAGGATTTCGTTTTTGGTGACGGTTACGGCGGCGGCACCGCGGGTGCGGCCTTTCACCTCAATGAAGCGCAGGAAAGCGGCCAGGTAGGCATCGAGGTATTTCTCCAGTTTATGGCGGGTCGGGTGGCCAGCCCCAGAGCAAGTTGGGCGGGGCCGGAACCACCAAATCTCCAATTGAGTACGTCGCTGTACCGGCGCAGGTCGAGCAGACCTGGCCGGATTTCCTCTCGCTGCTCGGTTGCACTCCACAGCGGCGGTTGAACATAGCCGAGCGTAGCAAGCCTTGGTTGCATCGCCCGCCCGATGAAATCGTTAATCCCCTTTTGGTAGCGGCAGACGAGCGATTGATGAAGAGCCGCCAGCTGTCCGGCATGCCTTCATGAAAGACAAGAAAGGAAGTGGGCTCACGAAAAAAAGAGGCGGCAGAGATCCTTCATCGCCTCCTCCGGCCCTCCGTTGCTCTCCGACTCGGCCGTTAGCAATAACTCGAACTCCGAAGGGGTCCATCCAAGAGATCCGCATCCACCACTCATCAGCCGATCAACGCCAGCCTAATGCGACGTCAAAGCTTTCTCCAAATCCTCCTCAAATCAAAAATGCACTTTGAACATCCCTAAAATGACAGTAGCCGCAAGTCTTTGACTTGCGGCTAGTTCTGTTAAGCGAGGACGACGGGACTCGAACCCGCAACCACCGGATCGACAGTCCGGTACTCTAACCAATTGAGCTACGTCCCCATGCGTTGGTCGGGATTGGCCAGGATGGTACGATACGACGAAGTTCGCGATCGGTTCCGGCAAGTCACGCCCTTGCACCGTACATTCTACATTCGACGCGGACGGCGGCAAGACTGTCTCATCGACTGAAAAGGAAATTTGAATAATCGCGCCTTCCGGTCGAACGATTCGACCGAAAAGCCTCTATCGAGACACGCATCTCTCTCGAAAAGTTCGGATGCTGACATTTGTGTCCCGATGCGTTATCGTAAAGAAACGGATTAGCCATCGATTCTCTTCCGCGAGGAGGACGCGCCATGATGAGGTTTCTAAGAATCGCCACATTGGCGGGGATCGCCTTCGCCATCGTCTCACCCTCGCTTCGCGCCGTCGATCGAGAAGCCATCGATCGTGCGATTGAGCGCGGGGTGAAGGCGCTGCGCGGCTTGCAGGCCGAGGATGGCACCTGGCCACAGCAAGAGATCGGCGCTACCGCGCTCGCCGGGTTGACGCTTTTAGAGTGCGGCGTCAAAAGCGACGAGAAGGCTGTCGTTCGCGCCGCCGACGCGGTTCGCGCCCTCGGCGTCAACCTCACCCACAATTACTCGATTTGCCTGTCGATTCTGTTTCTCGATCGACTCGGCGATCCCGAAGACATACCCCTGATCGAATCGCTCACCGTTCGCCTGCTGGCTGGACAGACTTCGACCGGCGGATGGGGCTATCGCTGTCCGCCGCTCGGCGATGCCGAAGTGCGGCGGCTGCAAACGAAATTGGCCGCACGTCGAGAATTGATCGGCCGTCGAGATCCGCCGAAGCCCGGGATCGTTCATCGAAACGAGAAAGATCTCGCGCCAGAGATTCGCCTACAGCTCGCCCTCCTCAAACGAAGCGGCACGTCTCCCTTGGGCGCGTTCTGCGACAACTCGAATACGCAATTCGCCACGCTCGCTCTGTGGGTGGGCAGGCGTTATGGGCTGCCGGTAGACAATGCTCTGAAGCGTGTGTCGGCTCGATTTCGCCTCAGTCAGAATGGCGATGGCGGGTGGGGTTATTTTGATCCCAGCATGAGGGGAGGTGCCATGATGGCGCGGTCGACGGCAAGCATGACCTGCGCGGGATTGCTGGGACTGGCGGTTGCCGACGGCAAAGCAGCCGAGACGCTGCGCGAACGGAAGCCCGATGCCAAGCCGGCCGGTGACATCAACAAATCCACGCGGGTAAAACGGGGACTGTATGCTCTCAGTTCCACCATCGGACGCGCCGCGGCTGAGAATGCGAAAGGCGCGGCAAGGGTGGCGGCCATCCCGCAAATCGGCGGTCGATCGTATTATTTTCTCTGGTCGTTGGAGCGCGTCGCCGTGGCACTCGATTTGAAGACGATCGGCAAGAAGGATTGGTATGCCTGGGGCGCAGAGCTACTCGTTTCCAATCAGCCGGTCGATGGTGTCTGGCGCGGCAGCTACGCCGAGTCGGGAGCCGACACTTGTTTTGCCCTGCTATTCCTCAAACGCGCCAATCTCGTTCCCGATCTGACGAAGCAGCTCGCGGGTACGGTCAAAGATCCTGGCGAGCGCGCGTTGAAAGGCCGCGAGGCAATCGAAGGCGGGACCACGCGAAAGGACGGCGATCTCTCCGCGGGCATCGAAGGCAAAAATGCGAAGATCGCGAAGGACGGAGCGTATCCCGCTGAGCTTCTCAAAGATAACGAGTCCTCTGCCTCGGCCAAGCCGTTTTCCCCGTCAGCCGGCGAGAAAAAGTCCGAGGCGAGTCAAACCGTCGCCAATGATACTCCGACTTCGACGGCGGGAAACATGGCTGAAGACCTGGCGAAATCGACCGGCTCACGTTTCGACCTGTTGGTGAAGCTGTACCGCGAAGGCAAGGGGGCGGATTTCACCGAGGCGCTGGCACTGGCCATTCCACAGATGAATGGCGACCGCCAAGGGAAAGCGCGAGACGCCCTTTTTGAGCGCCTCAAGCGCATGAAAGACTCGACACTCTCGCAGTATCTAGGCGATGAGCTATTGGAAATCCGCATCGCTGCCGCCCGCGCTTGCGCCTTCAAAGGCAGTAAATCGCTGATCCCACGCCTAGTCCCCCTGGTCCGCGACACGCGCGGCGGCGTGGCCGAGGCGGCACACAACGCGCTCAAGGAGTTAAGCGGGCGAGATTTCGGTCCCAAGCCCAACGCTAACCGCGAAGAACGCCTGCAAGCCTCGCGCGAATGGCTCGAATGGTGGAATAACCGGGAAGGAAAATGATCGACACCGAAGGTCGAGAATGTCATGCGTAGAGCAAGAAAGCACCGTCGCTGGGCGGCGTTCACGCTTCTGGAGTTGCTCGTCGTCCTAGCGATTCTCGCGGTTCTGATGGCCTTGCTCTTACCGGCGGTGCAGCGCGTCCGCGAAGCCGCCGCGCGCATCAAGTGTGCCAACAACCTCAAACAATTCGGTTTGGCGCTGCACGGTTTCCACGATGTCAACAACTACCTTCCCGCCGGCATGGTCACCGAGTTGGACATTCAGGATTCGTTTCACACGGGCTTCACCTACCTCTTGCCTTATCTCGAACAAGATAACATTCACCGGCTGTATCACTACGATCGTCAATGGTACGATTCGGCAAACTACACGGCGGTCGAGCAACAGGCAGCCGT
>JAKBCS010000191.1 GCA_021807595.1 Planctomycetota bacterium
GCCGCGTTTTGGTGCTGGTTCGCCTCTGACGGCTTGGCCGCCGCTTGAACCAATGACTGCTTTCCGACACCGCGCTGCGACAGGCCGAGATAGTACAGAACGAACGGATGCTCCGGCAAATCCTTGATTCCAGCGAGCGGTTGTAGATTCTGAAGCGCGCCGTTATAGTCCTTCGCCGGTCCTTCGATGAGACACAGAGCGAGACCGTAACGCGCCGAATTCGCCTCTTTGTGGCCGCCGTATTTAGCGAGAAACTCGCGGAATCGCTCCGTAGCAAAGGGATAATTCTTCTCGTTGTACGCACGGCGGGCGCTGCCAAGCAGCATCTCCTCGACGGGCGGCGCTTGGGCGGCCAACGTCGCTTGTGCCACCGAGGCGAGGACAACGGCGAGAGACCAAGTCCGGCGGAAGCCTATCGGTTTCATCATGAGAGAGTCTCCCGAAGACCGTGCGGTCGGTAGGTGTAAAACGGCACAAACCGGCGAAGGTAGGCGTTTACTCGTCTAGCAACATTCTATTCTGCATCACGCCGCCACCGCTGGCTCGATGGTTGGTTCGAGAACGAGGCAAGTACGATGGAGTGCAATCACTCCTGGGGACGCATGGTGAGGGAAGCCGTCCGAGATTTGTCGAGAAGAATCCCGAACGCCATTCCATTGCTCGGTAAGAGGCAGCAACGATCTGGCATCTTCCTATCGAAGCAACCTATGGAAAGACGCATCGACGACCATCGATCGTCTCTTGGACCTTTGCTTATTGTGTACGAATGCGGGTCGGGTCGTCAATGGTTCGTTGGACGGGTGGAATTGGAGCCGTCGATCACCTCGACTGGATCTGCGAGTCGATGTGGATTCTTTGAAGCGCTCGTGGTTCCCTACAGGAGAGCGAGCGGCGGGGCTTGTTGTTTGCGTTCGTTTGCTCGTGCGATAAACTGATTGAGTCTTCGATCGCCGTTAGAGTTGCGAGAGCTAGCGCATCAATGGTGACGTTTGCAAATGGAGACAATGCCGTGAGGTACCTTCCTAACACTCGCGCCGGAACTCTCTTTGCCGATCGCCGGCAATTTCTCTGGCAGTTCGGCGGGGGACTGGGCGGTATTGCCTTGGCCGGCTTGCTCGACGCCGAGGGGTTGTTGGCTGCGCCGCATTTCAAACCGAAGGCCAAGCGCGTCGTGCAGTTGTATATGTCCGGGGCGGCCAGCCAGTGCGATACGTTCGACTATAAGCCGCGCCTCATCAAGGATCACGGCAAGGCGTGGGATCCGGGAGAGAAGGTCGAACTGTTTCAGTCCAATCCCGGACAGACCATGAAAGCGCCCTGGGCCTGGCGGCGCTACGGCGAGTGCGGCAAATGGATTAACGATTGCGTCGCGCCGCTGGGCGATTGCGTCGATGACATCGCCTTCGTTCACAACATGGTCTCGAAATCGAACGTCCACGGTCCAGCCACATTCATGCAGGCGACCGGCTTCGTCCTGCCCGGCTTTCCCAGCATGGGGGCGTGGATCAGCTACGGCCTGGGACGGCTAACCGATAATCTGCCGGCCTTTGTCGTGCTGCCCGATCCACGCGGCTTTCCGCCCAACGGCCCGCAAAACTGGGGCTCCGCCTTCCTGCCCGCCGAACATCAGGCGACGATGGTACGGCCCAGCAATAAAACGCCCATCGCCGATCTGTTTGCTCCGAAAGACAGCTTCGTCACGCCGAAAAGCGACGCCGACATGCAGGCGGCGCTGTCGAAACTCAATCGCCATCATGAGAGCGAACGTCCCGGCGATTCGCGTTTGGACGCGCGCATCCGCTCTTATGAGATGGCGGCGCGGATGCAGCTGAGCGCTCCGGAGGTTCTCGATTTGGCAAAGGAACCCAAGCACATTTTGCGCATGTACGGACTCGACTCGCTGGACATCCCGCTGCAAATGGGCATCAGCGAGAAGGCGGAAATCCAGTATTTCGGTCGCAATTGTCTGGTGGCTCGTCGGCTGCTGGAGCGCGGCGTGCGTTTCGTGCAGGTGTGGAGCGGGGCGGACAACGGCTTTCCGCGCCGCAACTGGGATTCGCACGAAGACATCGAGCGCGATCATTGGCCGCTGGGCCGCGGGTTGGCCGTGGGGGCGGCGGCGCTGCTCAAGGATCTCAAACAGCGCGGCATGTTGGACGATACCATCGTGCTGTGGACGACGGAGTTTGGCCGTATGCCGTGCAGCCAGGGCAGCAAAGGCCGCGATCACAACCCGTTCGTCTTCACCAATTGGCTGGCCGGCGGCGGCATCAAGGGCGGCGTCAGCCACGGCGACAGCGACGAATGGTCGTACAAGCCCGCCGATCCCAAAAAGGCAAACTACTGCTACGATGTCCACGCCACCATTCTGCATCTGCTCGGCATCGATCACGAAAAGCTCACCGTTCGCCACAACGGCATCGACCGCCGTCTGACCGACGTACACGGCCATCTAATCCCGCAGATTATGGCGTGAGCATTCGTGGAGACGAAACGGAGATTGTTTGGTTTGCGATAGTAGCTTTCTCCCCGTTCTTTGCTTCGAGTGCCATCGACGGGATATTTTGCTAATGAAGCTGCCCTTGCTTACGGCTTCTCAAACCTACCTGCCGATTCTCTCATGAATGTTCGGGGAAGACACATCGTCGCCTACCCGTGTCTGGCGCATTCATAGGTCGAATGGGCAAGATGGCGAAGGGGATTGCGGGAGAGTCGCAGCGATGTTTGCATTGAACTGTTGGAGCCGATCGTGCCGAAGAAAGAGAAGATTGAGGTATCGGCGAATCCGGCACGAAAGGAGTCAGGGATGATGAGGAATCGGTGGACGAGTTGTTTGCTGCTGGCGGTCTTGGCTTCGCCGGTCGCGGCTGCACCGACCGTCGAACAAATGTTGAGTTTCAAGCCGCGCCAAGAAGGCGTCGTCTTTGCCACTCCCAATGCCGAGAAGCTCGCCGGCTGCAAAGTTGAACTGATCAAGGGACAACAACAGGGCAGCGGCTGGGCTCTCAAAGACGAAGAAGGAAACCTGCTTCGCCGGTACTTTAATACGCGCTTCACCAACGTCAAGGACGGCACGAAGATCGACGTGTGGTCGTATTACAAAGACGGCCAAGAAGTGTACCGCGAATGGGCGACGACAAACGGGCAAGCACCCGACCAATATCGCTGGTTCAACGCCGGCGGCAGCAAATGGGGCGTCGACGAAAATCGCGACGGCAAAATCGATGTCTGGAAAGTCATCTCGCCGGAAGAGGTGGGCCAAGAGATACTGGCCGCTCTAATTGCTCACGATTTCTCCCGCTTACAGACGTTGATGCTCACGGAAAGCGAACTGAAATCTCTCGAACTCCCCACCGATCAGGCGAATCGCATCCTCGATCAAATCAAGACTGCGCGCGCGAAGTTCGAGGAGACCGCCGCCAAGCTGAAGCTAGGCCCCAAGACGACCTGGATTCATCTGGAGACAGTGGCTCCTCAATGCGTCACCTCGGAGGGAGCGCGCGGCGAAGTCCTCCGACATGCGCGGGCCACCCTGTTATACGATAACGGCTCCGGCAGCGATTGGATTCAAACCGGAGCAATGTACCAAATCGGCAACGCTTGGCGCATGGTTGAGGCTCCGACACCCGGCGCGTCGGCTCCGGAATCGTCGGGTTCCAAGAACGGAGGCCAACTCAACCTCGAAGAGAATCCCGAACTACAAAAACTGATCGCCGAGCTAACGGACCTCGATAAGCAAGTTCCGACCTCCACGAGTAGCGGCAGCAGTCCGGCACTCGCTCAACACCATCTGAAGCGCGCCGATATTTTGGAGCGCATCGTCGCCAAGGTCAAGGAAGCCGACCGCGATCCCTGGGTCCGGCAGGTGGCCGACAGCCTCAGCACCGCCGCTCAGAGCGATCCCAGTGCCTCCAGCGCGATGTCGCGCTTGCTCGATCTGGAACGGCAGCTTTCGAGCGCCCAACCGAACGGCTCGCTGACTGCATACGTCACCTACCGCGAGATGCAGGCCGACTATTCGCGCAGCCTGCCGCCCAACGGCAAGGAAACGAACTTCAACAAGATTCAAGAAACGTGGTTGGCGCGGCTGACCAAATTCGCGCAGACATTTCCCCGCGCCGAGGATACGCCCGACGCGCTGCTGCAGGCCGGCATGGTCAGCGAATTCCTCAATAAGGAAGTCGAGGCCAAGAACTGGTACAAACAGTTGAAGGAGAACTTTGCCGACAAGCCCCAAGCCAAAAAGGCCGAAGGCTCGATTCGCCGTCTCGAGCTTGAGGGACAAGCGCTCACTTTGACCGGTCCGATGCTCAACGAGCCGAACACGACGTTCGACCTCGATCAAAAGCGCGGCAAAGTCGTCGTGGTCTATTACTGGGCCAGCTGGAACAATCAATGCACTGCCGATTTCAGTAAGCTGAAAGCCTTGCTAGACCCGCAGGCCGGAAAGGTGGACTTGGTGTGCGTCAACCTCGATAACGGGATCGACGAAGTCCGCAAATACCTTAGCAGCACTCCCGCCCCCGGCACGCATCTGCACCAAGACGGCGGTCTGGAAAGCAAGATGGCCACCGACTTCGGCATTCAAGTGCTGCCCACCATCTTCCTCGTCGGCAAGGACGGCAAGGTCGTCAGCCGGAACGGTCAAATCGCCAACTTGGAAGACGAGGTGAAAAAGCTGACGAAGTAACGAGGCGTTCAGCACGATCGCAAGGTTAGCCGCGACGCCGCGGGGAGCGCGAAGCAACATCGCCCTTCCTCGCGAATCGCGGCTAACCATCGTTCGTTGTATTGGAACGAGTAATCGGGGCACCGACATTCGATTCGCAGCGGTCGCTTGCTGCCGGCGCGGTTGATTCGCACGGCAACTTCGTCTACTAATGAGACGGAGGTGACATCATGCACGATGATGCGATGCCGCGTCCGAATAACGGACGACGCGGATGGATAAACGATTTGATCGCCCTGGCGCTGAGCGGACTGGCTTGCTTCTCGGCTGCGGGATTAGGCTCGTTGTGGACGTTTCCCTCTTTGGGAGATTGGTATGCGGGACTGGCCAAGCCATCGTGGAACCCTCCCAACAGCGTCTTCGGGCCGGTGTGGACGGCGCTCTACGCACTCATGGCCTCGTCGGCTTGGCTGGTGTGGCGTCGGCGCGAACGCGATTCCGTCGCCGGACCCTTGCTTCTCTTTGCCGGGCAGTTGGTTCTCAATGCCCTCTGGTCCGGCATCTTCTTCGCCTTGCACCGACCGGGTTGGGCTTTCGTCGAGATCCTCTTCTTATGGCTGATGATCCTTTTGACGGCGGCGGCGTTTTGGCGCGTACATCGCGTCGCCTCGATTATGCTCTTTCCCTATCTGGCATGGGTTTCTTTTGCCGCCGTCCTAAACGGAGCCATCTGGCAGCTGAATTAGCGTCGTCCGGGCGCGACTTCAGCGGGCGCGATCTTTTTGAGCGCTTCGAAGGCCGCGCGGCGGACTTCTTCCCGATCCGTCTTCCACAGTTTGACTAGCAGAGGCACGATTTCTTTATCTGCATCGCGGCATCGGGGCCCGATGTCGGCCAACGCCTCGGCGGCGGCGACGCGGATGCCTATGCTGTCTTTCTCGTTCAAACACGTCTTGAGTACGTTGACCGTTGGATCGGTCTGCCGGGTGAGACTGTACAGCGCTTGAGCCGCATACAATCGAACGTCGATGTCTTTATCGTGGAGTGCCGCATCCTTTAGCGGTAGGAGCGCCTCCTTTAGCGCGTCGCGGGTGCGCTGTTGCTCCAGCTTGGCGGCATTCGTTGGTTCGCGGCCGATCGAACCGAGGGCGAAAGCGGCATTAGCGCGGAGCAAATGCTCCTCGCTCTTGAGCGATCGGATCAGAACCGGAACGGCTTTGAGCGCCGCTGGCCCGATGGCCGCCAACGCTTCCAAGACGGCCGCTTGAAATTCCACATCCTTTACGGCGAGCAATTCCACCAGAGCGGGCGTTGCCTCGCCGGCTTTCTCCCCCACCGCGCCGAGAACCGCGACGACGGCCAGGCGAAACTCAGGATCGTGAACTTTCAACGCCTCCACCAACGCTGCCACAGCATCGCCCGCATCGGCGGCGAGTGGAAGAAGCGCCTGCGCGGCGGCAAGACGATACGAGGGCTTCTTGCTGGAAATCGCCTTGAGAAGATCGTCTAAATCGTCTTTAGTCGCGGTGCCAATCTGTTCTTGGGCTTGCTCGACGGCGCGGCGCAACTCGTCGATGGCCTCCCCGTGGACCTCTCGAAGTGTTGGAACTGCAAGGCGGGCGGCGGAACCCATCTCACCGAGAACCTCGACCGTCGCCAAACGCAATCGCACGTCGCGCTCTTTCAGCAGATCGAGCAACACCGGGACGATCTCCTCGCCATCGCGCTCGATCCGCCACAGTGCTTGTGCCAAGATCAAGCGTTCGCCGGAGTCCCGGCTTTTTTT
This sequence comes from Planctomycetota bacterium, assembly GCA_021807595.1. Lineage (GTDB taxonomy): Bacteria > Planctomycetota > Planctomycetia > Gemmatales > Gemmataceae > JAJPHU01. The sequence goes on from JAKBCS010000191.1 coordinate 6,456, forward strand.
AAGTAGCTCGTTCAAAGAAGGAACGGCTTTGCGTGCGCCCCGGCCCATTGATCCGAGGGCAAACGCGGCGCGGGCCCGCACCGAATCCGACTCTTGGTGAAGCATTTCGATCAAGGCGGGCGCGGACTCGACGGCATCGGGTCCAATCGCTCCCAAGGCGGCAACGATCTGTTCGCGCACTTCGCCCTTACCCGTTCGGAGAACGGCGATCAGATCGGGAACGGCGGACTTGGCATCCTTGCCGATGCCGCCGAGCGCGAACGCGGCGCTGGCGCGAACGCGATCCTCGTCCTTCACGAGCAGTCCGCGCAACTCTTCGACAGCGGATGCCGCCCGCGCGCCGATGCGTCCCAACGCCTCCGCGGCAAGCCCGCGCACCGAAGGCGATTTGTCGCCCAATAGCTTGCGAAGCTCTGGGACAGCGCCAACGACATCCTCGGCAATCGAATACAGCGCCTCCGCGGCGCGCAGTCTCGCTTCGCCGTCCTCCTCGCGTTGGAGGAGTTCCCGAAGATCGCGGAGGGCAACGCGCGCCGCCTTGCCGATCGAACCCAAGGCGTAGGCAGCCCCGGCACGCACGGCCCCGTCCTTCGATTCGCGCACCGCGGCGCGCAACACTTCGACGACCTCGCCCGCTTCGCGCCGATTGATCCACAACGTCTGAGCCGCGAAGACGCGCACGCGCACATCGCCATCCTTCAAGGCTCCGTGCAGGGCGTGCAACGCATCGTCCGGCAACATGCCAATCGTCAACAACGTCTGAGCCGTCGAAGCCCGAAAGTTCGCATTGCCATCGTATTTCAGACAGAAAGTCAAAAACGTGGCGTCGGTAGGACCGAGCGGCCCGATGCGTTCGAGCGCCGATTGCGCGGCACGGCGAACGTCGCGGTCCACATCGTTTTTACTCGCGTGCATCAGTGGCGGATAAGCACCCTTGGACAATGGCCCCAGTTTGCCCAACGCTTCGGCAGCGGCGGCTCGAACGGCTGCATCTTCATCGTCGAGTCTGTCGGCCAAGTGACCGACGGTATCGAGCAGCCTGCGCCCAACTTCACCCACAGCGAACACGCAGTCGCGCCGCCCCTTGAGATCGCGCCCGCCAAGGACGAGGCTCAGCTTGTCTCGGTCGAGCAGCTTCAACCATTCGGACATCGACGGAGCAGCCGTTTGGATGGTTTGAGGAGTGGTATTGTCGTGTACTCGTTCGGTCTCGTTCGCCGCGCCGTCAACCGCCTCCGAAGAGATGGGAGTACGCAAGAAGTACAGCGTAACGGCGAGCGCTTGCCCATTGACGAACGCGGCGGCAAGCAGCAATCCACAACCCGCTCGTCGCCGAAGCAACATCCGTCCCAAAATCGCTAAGGCAATCGACAATCCCAGGCCGCTCATCCCCAACGCGGCATACTGCAACCCCAGCTGAGGCAGCCAAGCCATTCCGAAGCCGATTCCTCCGAGCGCAACGCTGATTATCGCCAACCGCGAATCGGCCATCCCGCTCCGGAAGAAAGGCTCGACGCCTTCCGGCGGGCGCGGCACGACGGCATCGACCGGATCGATCTTGGTTGTCTGTGAACCGCTGTGAATCCACCACGGCGCGGCTTCATGTTTGGGCGCGGCAGCCAACGGTCCCTTACATCGCGGACAGAAGAGAGGCTCGTCGGATGCGATTTGCTCGAACGACACCGATCGATCGCATCGACCGCAACGCATTTGCACCGCCAAGATTCGCCCTCCCCATCGCTGTCGCATCCGGTGGAAAAATTGCTTCCCCTTCCATCAAGACATAGGAGAGTGCGTTCGTCAAGCATTTTCTGCGAAGGGTTCCCACCCGGCCACGTCGTGCAGGAAAAGTTCTCTCCGTCGGCTCAAGTCTCGAAACTCGCAAGTATCTCTGGTACAACAAGTTACGGCGATGGTTTTTGTGGTCGCGTCGGCCTGCCCATACGTTCCGCTCAATGGCCGAAAGGTCTGGCGCGCCAAGGGCTTTGACGACGAGAAGGCAGCACGCGATACCTTTTTCAAGCGAATGGCCAAGCGGATCGGGCAAGCTGCGCGAGGCAGACACACTCCGTGTCGCCACCATCGGCAACCCGTTCCTTGGCAGCAAGAATACACCCATGCCGGAGGACGAACGGGTTGGTCTTGCCTCCGTTGGGCGAAC
>JAKBCS010000049.1 GCA_021807595.1 Planctomycetota bacterium
GAACAAAACACGTCGCGGAGTTCGCGGAGGCGGCGTGCCCTACTTTCTCGACGCTCCCGCACCAGAGCGCGCAAACTCTCCTGCAAACGAGGGATTCCACTCTGCTCGGCAGTTGTGATGAATGGACGAAATTGGGGATCTTCGGTCAGCAGATCGCGATATTGAAGGGCGGAAAGCGGATGAACGCGAAGCCCATTCGCCAATCGATCAACGATCTCGCGGCGGACGTTATCGGGATGAGTGTCATCTGGAGGCCAGATACGTGCCAGTTCGGTCCGAACCTCATCGCGGCGGAGACCTACCGCTTCCTGACACACATCGGCGAAATGGTCGGCCAAGGGCCGATCGCAATGTTGGTAGTAGCATTCCTTCGCGGTGTCATCCATGCGCGTGCAGGCGATTAGTAGAATCACATGATCGGCGGTAGGATCGTCGGCGGCATAGACGAGTCGGTTGAGGAAGCCCGATGACCGTAGCAGTTCGGCATCGGTTTCTTGTAAGCCGCGGTTGCCAACCACAAGAACGATACCGCGAGCGCGCTCCCGGACCCAATTGAAAGTCACCCGCCGATAGGAGTCATCGACAACCCCCACTCCGGGTAGGTCAACCAGTTCTATCCCGTCGCGGAGCAACGGCGAGGGCCAGGAAACTGTTAGCGTTTTGATGAGCGGCGCAAGAAAGCCTGCCGCGTGGGCGTGCAAATCATCTCGGAACGCTCTAGTGTCCTCGGCGGCGGTGCGACGGTAGGTCTCGCCCTTCCGGGCTGCGACTTGGAGTGCCTTACCCAGTCTCTCTAGTCGTGGCTCGTCCTCCGGATTAGGCTTGGTTCCGTGTTTGCGTTCCTGGCCGAGTACGGCACGCAAACTGTCGAGGAGATAAGGAAGTTGAGCCTGACTTTTCTGTTTGCCGGTAACAAGGAGACTGGCCGTTCGCTGGCTCTGATCCTTTTCGGCGGAATCCTGATCGGCGTTAGCCACTCCAGACTCCGCGGTGGCCGCCCTTTTGGACTGCTGCTCCAGTCCGAACACCAGTTGATTGAGGCGGTCGCCACCGTGATACTCGACCTCGAAATGAGGAACGTCGCCGTAACGCACTCGCAGCGCCTGAGCGGTCAGCGGGCCGACGCCGCCAGCCGGAAGAATAACTTCCTTCCCAGCGACCAAGGCATTGATGAGCGTGCTTTTCCCGATGCCCGCGTTGCCCAGAAAGCATACTTCGAGATCGCCCTCGTCCACCGTGAGAGCCTTGTTGATCCGTTCAACGTCCGCGTCCAGTTCGCGCGCTTTATCCGCGTCCAACCGAAGCAGTAAAGGTTTGACTTTGCCGTTATACCACTCAAGGACCGCGCGTACGCGGCTTGCTTCATCGGTATCGGGCCGAGCTGGCGGATGTAACCCGGTGAACTCTGTGCGACAGTGAGGACAGCAAACTCGCCGGTCGCGCCACTCATCCCGGATCGTAAAGTTCAGTCCGAAGACAGGACATCTCATGGAGGTAGGCATGGTAGAGTGGTCGCTTTCCGAAAATCGACTGCGCCAGGACTTTCCATGGCAATTTCAGGCGCAGCTGCAACATTTCGGGCATCGTCGGCCGTGACTCCAGTGGTTCAGGCTACCACCGCAGAGCATCGGTTGCAACGATTTTTCAAGGTCGATTTTCTTCCGCGTTCATCAATCCACGCAATGTGGCCAGGTTCACGGCGTCCATGTCGTCTTCTTTCGGTGTCTCCAAGATCATCGGTCGATTGCGAAAGCGACGGTCGTTAACCAGAAGGCGAAACGGTTCCAGTCCCATTTCGCCGCGTCCGATGTGAGCGTGGCGATCTACGCGGCTGCCTTGCGGCTTACGGCTGTCGTTGACATGGAAGGCGCGCAAACGCGCAAGTCCGATGGTGCGGTCGAACGATCGCAGGGTGGCTCGATACTCGGCCTCGGGTGCCAGTGCGTAGCCGGCTGCGAAAACGTGGCAGGTATCGAAACACACGCCCAGACGATCCGGCTCTTTCACCAGCGAGAGAATGCGCGCCAGATGCTCGAAGCGATGGCCTAGCGTGCTGCCCTGGCCGGCGGTCGTCTCCAGAAGTATCCGCACTTTACAGCGGGGCGCTCGACCCTGGATTTCATCGAGCGCCGAGGCAATGCGGCCCAAACCCGAATCTTCACCGCTATCGAGATGCGCCCCCGGGTGCATCACCAGAAAGTTCAGCCCCAGGCGCTCGACCCGCAAAAGCTCGTTCAGAAACGTCTCGACGGATCGACGATACAATGCCTCTTCGGGAGAAGCAAGATTTGTCAGATAGCAATCGTGCGCCATTGACCGACGCAACCGACTTTGCCGCAGGGTGCGGCGAAAGAGGCGCACTTCGTCCTCGCCGAGCTCGCGCCCGCTCCACTGGCCAGGCGAGCGCGTAAACATTTGCATCGAATCGCAGCCGAGCCGCTGGGCTTCCAGAAGTGCATGGTGGCAGCCTCCAGCAATGGAAAAGTGCGCGCCGAATCGCGGCATAAAACCCCTTCACAGTATGCGACCATCCTAGCATTCCCACGGAGCCATTATATCGCAACTTATTTTCCGAAGTCGAGATAATCCTGAAGGGAAGGCTCACTGCTTGAGGTGGGAGCGAATCGCGTCGAGTCGCGGACGAATTGTTGATAGGCGAGTGCCAACACCACTGCGATAGGCACGGTTGTAAGCACCAAGCGGCTGACGCCGCGTCCCGTCGAGCCGAAGCGGTTGAGAGGAGACCATTCGGGCAACCAACTCAACAGAGGCGCGAACAAAAGCGCAACGGCATGGCCAAGATCTAAGTTGCCGAAGTAGCGTCCCACGACAACGAGTGCAAAGAGTCCGACCACACTCAGTGAGACGGCGGTATCGAGATCGGGAGAATTCCTCGAGATTCGAGCGGCCAGCGCACACCCCGTCACGGCTGCCGCCAACGCGACCCCGACCCCCGCGATGCTGGCGTAGCCTGAAAGCGCGACGGTCGCCGCCGCGCCGAGACAACTGAGAGCAACGGCCAACGGTACGACTTGGCTTTGCGTCTGACGTTGTAACTTGGACAGCAAACGCCATACGGTCGAGAGCGCCAGCCCCAGCATAAAGAAGACCAAAACTGCCTGATAAGGCGTCCATCTGCGCGTGCCGGGTCCGGCCGAGTCGGAGACATAAACACTGCCGTACAAAAGTATCGGAGCGACGCCGCCAGCCAGGAGAAGTCGCAAGCTCCAAATGAGCAAAGGGCGCATATGAAACGCCGCCGTCATTTCAACGCAAAACAACGAGGGCAATAAAACGAACAAGAAGCGATCTTGATCGACACGCGGGGGCCAATGGGGTCGAACCATCAAGAGGCGACAGGCGACCGCCATCGCACTCGCCATGCCCAACAGATACCCAAGCGTACTCCGCCACCGATGTGGGGCATTCCAGGGCCAAGCCAGGAGCCAGACCACGATCGCCGCCGTCAACGCGCTCGCGGCAAACGCCTGCGCCAACAATACCGGATCGGGAATGGCGTTCTCTCCTTCGGCGAACCGGCAGCGTAAGCTGCTGGGTAATTTGCCCGCACCTCGCGGCTTACGCTGCTGGTTCACCATATTAGTGCGCTTTCTCGATGCCTTCAAAACTGATGGTGATATGCACGTCGTCGCCGATCGCTTCTTTCATTTTGTCCATCTCGAACTCCGAACGCTTCAATACCAACTCGGTGGTATACCCCGTGCGGCGGATGCCCTTGGGAAACTCGGCCTTGCGACCGCCAACGAGAACGAACTTGACCGCTTTGGTTGCGCCGTGCATCGTCAGATCGCCGGTCACCGCGTAGCCCTCCTTGACCGCTTCGACGGCCGTACTCTTGAAGCTAAGAAGTGGAAATTGCTTGACGTTGAAGAAATCGGGGCTGCGCAAATGATCGTCGCGCTTGGTGTTGCCGGTGTCGATGCTCTCGGTTTTGATCGCCACTTGGAAGGCGCATTTGCCGGCGTCGGCGGGATCGATGCGGAACGCTCCGGACACGTCGTTGAAGCGGCCAAACGTCCAACTCAAGCCCAGATGCGACACGCGGAAGTTGACGCTGGTGTGCATGGCGTCCAACTCGTAAATCTGTGCCCGCGACAACGAGGGGAACGATCCGGCCAGGAGAAGGGCGACGGCAAACCGAACTACAGACTGGCGCATGACTTGGCTCCGTGCGAGAAGCGGGTTCCTATGGGAAAGACCACCAGCGAACGGGGAACGCCGGACCGTTCGCGAGTGGACAGTGCAACTTTAGAGACGGCATTTATATTTGATTAAGGCTCGGCTACGCCTTTGCTTGTATCTCGTCTCGAGTGAGACGCTGCCAAAGCTCTTGGCGAAAGATGGGAACATGGGCCGGCGCGTCGATGCCAAGACGAACCACATTGCCTCGACATTCGACAACCGTTAAGACGATCTCGCAATTGGGTATCACGATTTGCTCGCCGACTTTGCGACTGAGTACCAGCATGGCCTACCTCCTTGGCGTTGTCTCTCCGCGACAGACCGGTCGAAGAACGAAACTCCTTTTTGTTGACACGATCTTTGTGGCAACAAACAATTCTGCAAACAAAAAGACTCACGCTCTCTGTCCGTTATCACTTGTCGGCACGACGAGCCTTGACGAGCAGTCGATTGAGTTCGGTCAGTTCCGCAGTCGTCAGGTGCCCAAGCTGCTTTTTGTGCAACTCCACAACCGGGCGATCCATACGAGCCAGCAACTCGAGTCCGGCACGAGTGATGGATACCCGGACAACGCGGCGGTCGTCCGCCGCTCGGGTGCGCTCGACCAGGCCCGCTTCCTCCAAACGATCGACTAAACGGGTAATGTCGGGCATTCGCGTGATCATTTGCGCGGTGATTTCACAACACGGCAGGCCGTTGCCGCCGTGGCCGCGCAGAATGCGGAGTACGTTGTATTGGGGAGCGGAGAGATTGTGTTCCTGGAATAGTTGTTGGCATTGCTGATGGAGATGATCCATCGTTCGACAGAGATTCAGAGCGGTTTCCTGTTCGAGAGAATCGAACGGGTTTTTCTTGCAGATTTCCTCTTGCAACACCGATTTCGCCATTCGGACACTCTCCCTTGCTCATCCGTGACAGAAACACTTATACGTTGCAACAGATATTGTGTCAACATCAAATCGCCCTACCGTCGACGATAGATATTGTAAAAGATCGCTAATATGCAAATCCACGGGTGGAGCGCGATGCAATCGTTGAACCCCGTTCCATCGTCGTCCACTCTACAAACGCCGGCCGGTTCGTGATAAAACGGAGGTCATCGTCATCGTCCTCAAGGAGAATGAACGCCATGACCGCTTCCACTCGTCGCTTGGTCCACAATCGTCGCGCCTTTCTTGCCGGAGCCGCAGCCGGGCTGGGTTTCTCGGTTTTGTCCGGTGCCGAACGGGTCGAGGAGCGTGCCAAAGACGCTCCCGTTGCCCGCAAAGATCCATTGAAGATCACAAAACTCGAAACCTTTCTCGTCAAACCGCGCTGGCTTTTTTTGAAGATTCACACCAACGCCGGCATCACCGGCTTGGGCGAGCCGATTCTCGAAGGGCGGGCCAAAACGTGCGCCGAGGCCGTCAAGGAGATCGAACCGTATCTCATCGGCAAAGATCCGCGCCAGGTCGTGCATCACTGGCAGGCCATCTATCGCCACGCCTTCTATCGGGGCGGACCGATCCTCACCAGCGCGCTCAGCGGCATCGACATCGCCTTATGGGACATCAAGGGCAAAGCGCTGGGCGTGCCGGTTTACGAACTGCTGGGCGGGCCGACGCGGCAGCGCGTGCGCGTCTATGCCCATGCCAAAACGCCGGAGAAGCTCACGGAGATGAAGGCGAAAGGCTTCACCGCGTTCAAGACGGGACCGGCCAAGAAACGACCGGCGCGCTATGTGGAAACACCTTCGGCGATCCGCCATGTCGCCGATTCCTTCGCCGAGCTGCGCAAGGCCGGCGGCGACGAGGTAGACATCGCCATCGACTTTCATGGAGCCATCAGCCCGGCGACGGCCAAGCTGCTCATCAAGGCGCTGGAGCCGTATCAGCCGATGTTTATCGAGGAGCCGTGCCAGGCGCAAAATCACGACATCATGGCCGAGATCGCGCGCGGCACGCATCTGCCGATCGCCACCGGAGAGCGCGTGTTTACCAAGTGGGGCTTTCGCGAAGTGCTGGAAAAGAAGGCGGCGACGATCTTGCAGCCGGACTTGTGCCACGCGGGCGGCATCACGGAATGCCGACTGATCGCCGGCATGGCCGAGGCGTATTACGCTGCCATCGCGCCGCATTGTCCGCTCGGTCCCATTGCGCTGGCTGCCGGCGTTCAGTTGGCGGCGTCCATTCCGAACTTTCTCGCCCAAGAGCAGGTGACGCTCGGCGAAGGCTATCTGAAGCAACCCTTCAAGGTACACAAGGGCTATGTCGATCTGCCGACGGGACCGGGACTGGGCATCGAACTGGACGAGCATGCGCTGGCGAACAAGATCGATCACGATTGGAGAAACCGCGAGGAATACGACGCCGACGATGGGTCGGTGGTCGATTGGTGACGGATGGAGCAAGTGGCGTATCGCGCGAGGCGACCCTGTTGTCACCAACTCTCTTCTGGACGGATTCCATCGCTGGCGCGAATTTCGTCTTGCGGGCGCAGTATGTATTCGGAGGCGCGTTGCTCGTCAACGGAAGGCGACGCGCCCTCACTCTTGCGCGTGAGGGGTTCACCGCCGCGCTGGAGATAGAGTTCGTAGAGTTGATATTCGAGGTGATGTTGAGCGTAGTGAAGGAGAGCCATGGCTGGGAACATGCCGAAATAGCACATGAGAGCGCCGACCAAATAAAGGGGGGGACTGACCAGCGCGAGAAAGAACTGCGACAACACGACTTCCTTGCCGACGCGCTGCATGAAGTCGCGGTAGAACTTCAGCGAAAACGCGGCGGCGAACTCACCCGTCAACCCGGCGTGCAAGTAGATCGGCAGGGTCACCATTCCGACGATCAGCATCAAAGATAAATAAACCAGCCAAAAGGAAACGTACATAGCGGCGAATTTCAAGTCCGCATTCGGCGTCCCCGCCACCGTCGCGCCGGCAAGGATCATGCCCCCAATAAAGAAGATGATGGCCAGCACGAAGACAATCAGATGGATGATGAATCCAACCAGGAACGGCCAGATGCCGCGCGACAGATACTCGCCGAAGCGATCGAACTGAAAATTGGGATAAGTCTCGGCGACATAGTCGTCCACAGGCAGCGCGTTCAGCGCGCCTTCATCGGAACCATCGAGCCTTTTGGCCTTTAGAAGACCCAAAAAGGAGTCGATCATCTCGAAAAAGTATCCGATCAGCACGATGGGTCCGACAATGGGAATGAGCGAACAAACGCAGACCAGCAACAAGTTCATCGCCCAACGGGGACTTTTGAACGCGAAGCGAAGCGAATGAATATAGTGCATGTGTCCAAACTCGGTATGCCGTTTGATTTCATCTCGAGTGAAGAATAATATCTCGAAGCTATCGAATATGTTAGTCTAATGGGTGGTTTCGGCACCCCCACGTTTCGGCCCATTCGACGGCGAGGGTTTGCTTGAGAGATGGGTTGTTTCTCGTTTCGAGGACACCGTTATGACTCGGCGACTGACCTGTCCCCAAGGCCACGACTGGGAAGCCCCGGACTTGCCGACCGATCCGTCCGACGACTCGGCGACGCGCTGTCCCGTGTGCGGGACGCTCGCAGATACCTTGGTCCAGACGACGCGGCCGGATGCGGCGGCATCCCAGGATCCCTCGACGACGCGGAGGACGACAACAACCTCGGACGACTCCTGCTCGGCCTTTTTTCCGTCGATACCCGGTTACGAGATTCTCGCCGAACTGGGGCGCGGCGGGGCGGGCGTGGTTTACAAGGCCAGACAGTCGGCGCTCGATCGCATCGTCGCATTGAAAGTGCTGGCGTCCGGCCCCAGCGCCGGCCCCATCGAATTGAGACGCTTCCAAAGCGAAGCCGAAGCCGTGGCGCGCTTGCGCCATCCCCATATCGTACCGATCCACGAAGTGGGACAAGCGGCAGGACGGCCCTATTTTGTGCTGGAATATCTGCCGGGCGGCAGCCTGGCGGCTCGGTTGGAGAGGCAACCGGCACAACCGAGACAGGCTGCGGACATGGTGCGGACGCTGGCCAGGGCCATCCACTACGCCCATCAAAACGGCATCATTCATCGCGATCTCAAACCGGGGAATATCCTGCTCGACGCCGACGGCACGCCGAAAGTGGCGGACTTCGGTCTGGCTCGCCGTCTCGATCTCGAAGAGGCCGCGCTGCGCGATCGCCTTACCCCGAGCGGCGTCATCATGGGCACTCCCAGTTATATGGCCCCCGAACAGGCCGACGGTCGAACAAGGCATCTCGGACCCGCCGCCGACATCTACGCCCTCGGCGGCATTCTCTATGAGATGCTCACTGGCAAACCGCCGTTTCTGGGCGTCTCGCTCACGGAAACGCTGCTGCAGGTTCTTGAGGCGGAGCCGATTGCGCCGCGCCGCCTTTCTCCGCACGTCCCGCGCGATTTGGAGACGATCTGCCTGCGTTGCCTTCAGAAACATCCGCCCAGCCGTTATTCCAACGCCGAGGCGTTGGCCGATGACTTGGGGCGATTCCTCGCCGGCCAGCCCATTCTCGCGCGGCCGGTCGGCAGGGGCGAACGCTTCCTCAAGTGGACCAGGCGACGGCCCGCTCAAGCCGCGCTCCTGTTCGTCGTCGCGCTCTCCTCATTACTTGGATCGGCGGGAGTGGTTTGGCACCAAACCCAATTGGGATATAAAAATGAGTCGTTACGCCAGGCGTTGGCCGACGAAGAACGCCAACGGCGGCGCAACCTGGAGTTGTTGCGTCTCACGCTCGAAGTCGAGGAAGACTACGGTAATTATCTCGATGAGAAACTTCAACCGCTCTCCCATCTGACGGAGTTGCGACGCCAGCTTCTGGAAAGACGGCTCGCCTACTATCGGCCGATTCTCGAACGCGAACCCAACGATTCCGAGATGCGGCAAATCCAAGGAATGGCTCATCTTGCCGTCGGGATCATGCAACAGAAACTGGAGCAATTCGATGAGGCCGAGCAATCGTACCGGGCGGCCCTGAAACAGCTCGACCTGCCGGGAGAGGAAGCCTCGGTCAAAAGTCGTCGCTCCCACGCGCTGGCGTGCGTGCAATACGGAAACCTGCTCAACGCGCGAAGGCAAGACGAGGAGGCCGCGCGGTTTCTGCAAGACGGAGAAAAACAACTCGACGAACTGACGGACGCATCGCCGGATGCAGAAAACCGACACGCCTTGGCCTTGGCCTCACACAATCGAGCAACTTTCTCGTCCAGAGTCGGCCAAACGGAAATGGCGCGGCAAGGCTACGAACGGGCCATTCGCATCAGGCGACATCTGATGGAAGACTATCCCGACGAGGAGCGCTATCCGCGCGAATTGGCGGGCAGTTACATCAATCTCGCTGCGCTTGAGATGAGGCTCCATGGCTACCCTCGAGCGCGCGAGGAACTGCTGCGCGCCGAAGCATTGCTTCGCGCTCTACCGCGGGACGTGGAGAATCGCTATCTCCTGGCCGGCGTTTATCTCAACCTCGGAATCGTCGATAAAACCCTCGAACCGGGACGCGCGGAAGAATCTTGGGGGCAATCGCTGGCCTTATGGACGAAGCTCGTGGAGGAGTTCCCAGAAGTGGCGGCCTATCGTCGGGGCGAGGCGTCGGCGGCCTTCCAACTCGGATCGCACCACAAAAGCAAGGGAGCGATCCGCGCAGCGCTGCCCTTGCTTCGTCGGTCGCTTGCCCTTTCGCAACAATTGCACCAACAAACACCCGATTCGCCGACGTATCGGAACGACGTACTCCAATCGCTGGATCAACTCGCGGAGGTTCAACTCGCCGTCAAGAACGAGGTGGAGGCCGAGACGCTGTGGCGTCAACAGCTCGATATGTCGGATGCGATTCTCCAACAGGAACCGCATCAACCTACTTTGCGGCAGAAATTATCGCTTACTCTTGCGAATCTCGGTGAAATGGATGCGCGGCGCGGCCTATTCCTTCAAACCAGACGACCGCTCCCGCTGATTCCCACAACCTCGGCCTTCACAATCGCCCTTCACGACGCGGCCAATCTCTATTATCCGGAGGCATACCTGCAACGCGCGCGGGACTCGTTTCGTCGCGGCGCGCGCGAGCAGGAGGCGTTACTGAACCTCGATTCTCCACCGTCCATCGCGCATCTCGTTCTCAGCAGGCACGCGCGGGGACTTGGCTTACTTGCCTGGAACGCGGGCAACCTCGAAGACATGCTCGAAGCCGTCCGCGCGGCCGAGCGAGCCGCCCCCGCATTGGCCCAAGACGGCGATGGTGGTTTCGGCTATCGCGCCGCGTCGGTGGGGCACTCTCTATGCGTCGCGCTGACTGCCAAGGCAGGCAACCTCTCGAACCAAGACAAAATCAGCGCGTCAAACCGGCACGCTGCTTCCGCCATCGAATGTCTGAGGAAAGCAGCCGCGCTGGCCCCCCTCAAAGCCGCCGATCTCGAAACGGCGGCCGAGTTCGCGCCGATCCGTGCGCGGCCGGACTTTGTGACATTGCTGCGCGAATTGAAAGAGAAGAAGCAGTAGCTCCGTCGCCGTCTATCCGACGAATCATCGTGCTTCTCTCTCTCGACCAAATCATCACTTCTCGTAGCGCAGCAACAGATCGCCGGCATCGACTTGGGTTCCGGGATGCACCAATACTTGAGCGATGGTTCCGGCGCGTTCGGCATAGATGGTCGTTTCCATCTTCATGGCTTCGAGGGTACACAACTTCTGTCCGGCGGCCACTTGCTCGTCGGCTTCGACGGCGACGCGCACCAGTAGGCCGGGCATGGGCGCGCCGACGTGCAGAGGATTGCCCGGCTCGGCTTTCGGATGTGCCGCCACTTTGCCGCTCAGACTACGATCGACGACGACGATCTCGCGCGGCTGGCCGTTTAGCTCGAAGAAGACCGTGCGGCTGCCGTCTTCGTGCGCTTCGCCGACCGTGAGGAATTTCAGGATCAACGTTTTGCCGCGCTCGATGTCGATGGACGCTTCCTCGCCGGGTTCCATGCCGTAAAAGAAAACCGGCGTCGGCAGCACGCTCGTGTCGGAGTATTTGGCCTGATGCGCGGCCAAATCGGGGAAAACGCGCGGATATAAGAGATAGCTTAATAGTTCTCGGTCGTTGACGCTTCGACCAATTTGTTGCTCCAGCGTCGTGCGCGCGGCCGCGAAATCGAGCGGTGGGAGCGTCGCGCCAGGTCTACCCGTCATCGGCTGTCGTCCGCGCAGCACGCGCTTTTGCAGTTCCGCTGGGAAGCCGCCCGGCGGTTCGCCAAGGCGACCCTCGAAGAACTCGACCACCGATTCTGGGAACGACAATTCGCGGGTCCCGTGCCGAACATCGTCCGGCTTCAAGTTGTTGCCCACCATGAAGAGCGCCATGTCGCCGACGACCTTGGAAGTTGGCGTCACCTTGATGATGTCGCCGAACATGCGGTTGACTTCGGCGTACATTCGGCACACTTCACGCCAGCGCGATTCCAGGCCGAGCGCTTGCGCTTGGTGATACAGGTTCGTGTACTGTCCGCCGGGCATCTCGTTCAGATACACGTCCGCCGTCGGTGCCAGTTGGCCGGTCTCGAACGAGGAGTAGAGGCGGCGCACCCCGGTCCAGTAGTCGGCGACATCTTGCAAGGCATCGCTGTCGAGTTGCGGATCGCGCGGTTGGAACCGCAGCGCTTCGACGAGGGCATGAAGACTCGGTTGACTCGTCATGCTCGAAAGGGGAGCCATGGCACAATCGACGATGGACCCCCCTTCTTGGGCGGCCGTGAGATAGGAAGCAATCTGTCCGCCGGCGCAATCGTGGGTGTGAAAGTGGATGGGAAGGCCGACTTCCTGGCGCAGCGCGCGGACGAGAGCCTGCGCCGCATGAGGCTTGCACAGCCCGGCCATATCCTTGATGGCCAAGAGATTCGCGCCGCGTCTTTCCAACTGTTTGGCCAACTCGACGTAGTAGGCGAGATTGTATTTCGTTCTTGAAAGATCGAGAATATCGCCGGTGTAGCAGATGGCCGCCTCGCACAACATACCGGTGTCGCGTACCGCTTCGATAGCCAATTGCAGATTCGGCAGACCGTTGAGGGCGTCGAAAACACGGAAAAGATCGATGCCCGCCTGTGCCGACTCCTTGACGAATGCCTTGACAACGTTATCGGGATAGTTCGTATAGCCGACGGCGCTGGCCGAGCGAAGCAACATTTGGAAGAGCAGATTTGGCACGCGCGAACGCAGATCGACGAGCCGCTGCCACGGCGATTCCTTCAGGAAGCGCATCGCGGTGTCAAACGTCGCGCCTCCCCACATCTCCAGCGAGAACAAGCCCGACAAACGCATGGCATAGAAGGGTGCGATGCGCGCCATATCGTGGCTGCGCATGCGCGTCGCCAACAGCGATTGATGCGCGTCGCGGAAGGTCGTATCCGTTATCAGCAAGCGCGGCTGTTCGAGTATCCACCGGGAGAACTTTTCCGCCCCGAGTTCGCGCAATTTATCTCGCGTTCCCGAAGGGTATCCTGCGGTCGGCTTGCCCACATCGGGAACGGCGACGGGTTCGCGCGGGACGCCGGCTGGCTTGTGGGGAACCTGGGGATGCCCGTTGACGATCACATCGGCGATGTAGGCGAGCAGGCGCGTGGCCCGATCTTGACGGCGAACGAATTGGAACAGGGACGGAGTTTCGTCGATGAAGCGCGTGGTGCAACCGCCGGCCAGAAAAGACGAATTCGTCACCAGATTGACGAGGAAGGGGATATTCGTCTTCACGCCGCGAACGCGGAATTCTTGAAGGCTACGCAACATGCGTCGGGCCGCATCGACGAAACGGAGACCGTGAGATGTCACCTTGACCAGCATCGAATCGTAGAACGGCGTGATGACCGCGCCGGTGAAGGCCGAGCCGGCGTCGAGGCGAATGCCCATACCGCTGGCCGAACGATAGTTGCTTAATTTGCCGTAGTCCGGGAGGAAATTGTTCGCCGGGTCTTCGGTGGTGACGCGGCATTGCAAGGCGTAGCCGTGCGTAATCACCTGACTCTGATCGCCCAAGCCAATTTCCGGATCGCTTAACAGTTTGTTTTGAGCGATGAGTATCTGGGTCTTCACGACGTCGTAACCCGTCACTTCCTCGGTGACAGTGTGTTCGACCTGAATACGAGGATTGACCTCGATAAAGTAGAAATTGCCGCCGTCCGCATCGACGAGGAACTCGACGGTTCCGGCATTGTCGAGGCGGACGGCGCGGCCCACCGCCAGCGCGGCATCGAGAATGCGCTGGCGAAGCCCAGGATCGAGGTTGACCGCCGGGGCGATCTCGACGATTTTTTGATGGCGGCGCTGAAGCGAACAATCGCGCTCGAACAGATGGACGAGATTGCCGTGCCGGTCGCCGATGAGCTGCACTTCGATGTGGCGCGCGCGCGCGATGTATTTCTCGAGAAAGACGTCGGGAATGCCGAACGCGGTACCGGCCTCGCGCCGCGCTTGGTCGAGCGCGTCGTCGAGTTTGCCGGCACTTAGAGCCACGCGCATGCCGCGCCCGCCGCCGCCCATCGCAGCCTTCACCATTACCGGAAAGCCAAGTTTGGCGGCCACCCGCTGCGCCTCTTCGTTCGTCTTGACGGAGTTGCTGCCGGCCAAGATCGGCACGTTCGCCTTCTGTGCGATGTCGCGAGCCACGACCTTGTCGCCGAGTTGTTCGAGAATCTCGACGCGCGGGCCAACAAAGCTAATGCCCGCGTCCTGACAGGCGCGAGCGAACGCGGCATTCTCGGAAAGGAAGCCATAGCCGGGATGAATGGCATCGACATCGTGGTGCTTTGCCAAGGCGACGATGCCGGGAATGTCCAGATAGGCTCGGATCGGCTCGCCGGGCTTGCCGACCCGATAGGCTTCATCCGCCTTAAATCGATGCAGCGCGAAGCGGTCTTCGTGCGAATAAATGGCCACGGTGCGGATGCCCAATTCCGTGGCGGTGCGAAAGACGCGAATGGCGATCTCGCTGCGATTGGCCACGAGCAACTTGCGAATTGGGCGAGGCGCTAATTGTGACTCCTCCGGCATGGCGGCTCAATTCCTCTTATGGTTTCGTTCACCTAGTCAATGCAGCTATCCTAGCGATTCCTCGCGGCGATTCCCACGCTCTCCGAGGAAGACCACGATACGCACGATACACCAACCGGCCGATAATTCGCGTCGCTGCGAAAGTCGGAAAAAGGAAGCGTGGATGGCCGAGGCTCTTTCCACGGGCAACGGAGGCTTCGACGCCTGCGGCCGACATAAGCTGGGCAAACTTTGCGTTGTATTTCCGAAACGTGCGATGCGCCAACGGCGACGGACGCGAGCCGCTCGGCGCGGCGAAGAAATTGCGCGAGTCATTTGACGCGAGGCGGAAGGTGGGCAATAGTAGTTCATCGTCTGCTTGCCTTGCGCTTACATCAGGAGGATGTTGACGTGACCGTGCCTGTCCGATTTTCCTTGGCCTTGACGCTGGGCTTGTCGATCTTGCCCCGCGCCTTCGGAGGAGCGACGGACGCGGTTCCCCCGGAACCCGTGCCGCTCGCCCTTAATCTCACCAATCAACAGATCGCCGAATCCATTGCCGCTCGACTGCGTCAGAGCGGAATGCTTCAGCATTACGACATCGACGTTCGCTACCGCGACGGTTCAGCCGAGTTGAGCGGTTCGGTGGCCGACGCCGCACAACGCGATCGGGTGTTGCGTCTGGTTCGCGACGTGGCGGGCGTGCGCCAAGTGGTCGATCGGTTGAGCGTGGCCGGTGCCATCGTCCCGGTCCAAGCCGCCGCCGTGCCGGAAGCACTTCCTCCCGTCTCGGCGCTCACCGCCCCGCCGCCGGCCGTCGCGCCTTTGGCTCCGCCCGCTGCCGGCGCGAATGCCGCGCCGCCGGAAGCGACGCCGATCTTCCAAGCTCCCGGCGTCGCGCCCAATACCGCCAACCCGCCGCGCATGCCGCCCTACGCTTGGCCCACCTACGCGCCCTACAATAACTATTCGCGCGTCGCCACTCCCCTGGCGTATCCTTACAACAGTTTCCCGTTCATCGGCCCCGTCTATCCGTTCCCGAAGGTGCCTCTCGGCTGGCGTTCGGTGAAGCTGGAATGGGACGATGGCTACTGGTGGTTCAGCAAGACGGCCTCGCACTGGGACTGGTGGAAGCTGCGATACTATTAATCGACAGTCGGCTCTCATTCATGGGCATTCGTTGCCGAGAGCCGACGGTTGAGAGTCGAAACTTCGCCCAGATCGACGACGCGATCGCCCGCGATGGCGTGACAGCGAAACGAATGCCAACGACGCGAGGAGAGGACGTTGACTCCGGCTGCCTCTTGCGAATAAGCCGGTAATATCAATCGTCTGGAGTCGCTCAGATAACACGATGCGTCGATCGTTCCCGAAGCGATCCGGCTGCGTGTCGAACGCAGTCGGATCGTTCTTCTTTTGGGAGACCAGCGCACGCACGGATGTACATGGCCTTGCACCGAGAGACCATCGGGTAGCGGTGCCTCTCCGTGTACCACCTGCCATTCGGCCACGCGCGCGCCTTGGGAATGGATCGTCACGGGACTATCGGACGCGAGATAGGCTTGAAGACCCTCATCGTGATTTCCAGGCACAAGAGCGATCTGTTGAAGCGCCTTCTCTCGACACCATTTCTCGAACAAGGCCAGGGCATCGCGGCAATTCGCCTCTTCCAAGAGATCGCCGGCGAGAACGAGATAGCCGATCCGATATTCGCACAGAATCCTGCCCAGTGGCTCCAACTGGGCGAGCATCGATTCCTCTGGAACCGCTTCGCCTCGCCTTCGGCGCGCTTCGTCGTAGCCGAGGTGCAGGTCGGCGACGACGGCGGTGCGACTCGGCCAATGAACGGCCACACGCTCCGCAGTCAACAGCCAATCAAGGAAGACGCGAATCGCTCGCCTCCTCCATCAGTGCGGCGTGCAGTCGGAGTAATGTCGCGTCGGGGGTCTCGACTCGTTCGGTTGCCCCCTCTCCCCGCTGCGTCCAACTCTCGACGAAGGGCGACGGAGATGCGACGCGCCGACAGCGTAGGGGCATCCGCTCCCATTGCCGTACATACCGGCTCGCCGCGGCGACATCGCACCACTCGCTCAGTAGTTCGCGGCGGGCTTGTCGCAGCAGGACGAAATCGCGGTCGCGGGACTGGATTTTGTCGAACAGCCGTCGCGCTCCCCAATCGGCTCCACCGACGCGCCGCTTCTGTCCGAGCGGTTGGCGCGGCAACATCATTCCCGTCTGTACCACGCACTGAAAGCGTGCCCGCAGCGCGACGCTGCCTTGCACCGCCGCGTCCAGATCGGTCTCAAAGTTCGACGCGCCGAGAATCTGTCGCAGGATGCTTACCAACTGCGACGACTCCACGAGTTGGCCGTGGATCAGCAGGGCGAAGCCAAGATCGGCGGCGAGCGAATCGGCGGAGCGGTGGTGGTCGCGGGCCAAGCGATGCACGGCCACGCGCGCCAGCGCATCGTTGCCCAGGCGATTCAGCGGCGTATGAAAGTAGCAATCGACGCCGTCTTCCCCAGGAATACTCTCTACCAAACTACTCGCGGCATCGGGAATTTCCGCGATGGACTCTTGGCGTTGAAAGAAGCCGACGAGTTTGAGGACGGCCTCATTTTCCAAGTTGTACTCGCACCGCAACAAGCGGGACAGAGCGTCGCTCCCCTCGCGGAGTGCCTCGGCCGCGCGAACGCGCAGAAGATACAATCGCTGAGCCAATTCGGTCGAAAGCGGCCAGTCTTCGCCGCCCCAACGTGGAATCATGGGCCGACCGGCGACTTCCTCGACGCGCACCACACTCTCTTCGGGCAGTAGCAAGCGCACTTGGAGACAACGACCGTCGAGAAGAAAGCGATCGCCCGAATGCAGACGTTCGGCAAAAGCGCGATCGACTTCGCCGACGACCTTGTCTTCGTCGTCCGGTTCGCGCGCTTTCAAAGTCACCGAGTAGACCGGCTCGGCGAGGATCGTGCCGAGGTTTCGGCGCACCAAGCGCGCCGTGCGCTGATTGAGGATCGTAAACTTCTCCGAATCGCCGCGCAGCCGCGCGGGTAACTGTAGGGCGGGGCGAACGCCATCGGACATGCCGCAACCGAGATACGCCAGGCAATCGTCGAAATCGAGGCGCGACAGTCGACGGTAAGGCGCGGCCCGGCGCGCCAAGGCATACATGGCATCGGCGGACCAGGTTCGCGCCGCAGCCATGCCGAGGATGTGTTGGCACAGCACATCGAGCGGATGCACGGGGATGCGCAGCGGCTCGCATTGCTCGGACTGGCCGGATGCGGACGTGACGACAGCTTCCAGTAGCTCCGCCTCCGTGGCCGTTAGCACCAGACCGCGACGGATGCCTCCGGGACCGTGACCGGAGCGACCGACGCGCTGAAGCAAACGAACCACATCGCCGGGAGGATGGATCAGCACCGCCAAGTCGATGCAACCGATGTCGATGCCTAATTCCAAACTCGTGCTGCTAATTACGGCACGGAGTTGACCGCTTTTGAAATGCTCCTCAACCTCGCGCCGGCGCTGAGCGGAGAGCGAGGAATGATGAACGGCTATTTCTCCTTCTATCTCCGGCAAATTGCGCCGCAGCGCCCAGCCGAGTTGCTCCGCCAGTCGCCGACTGTTGGTGAATATCAGCGTTGCCCGATTCCCGCGCACTTCGGGCATGAGGCGATCGACGAGATGGGCGAGAAAATTTCCCCTTTCATCGAGAGGAAAAAGCGTCATTTCCAGAGGCGTCGCCTCCCGGCTTTGACCGATGGCACAGGGTTCGTCGGTCAGCCAGCGCGCCGCCTCGGTCAACGGCGTCGCCGTCGCCGACAGGCCGATGCGCTGAAGCCGTCCCCGTACCAGCGCCGAAAGCCGTTCCAGACTCAGTGCGAGATCCGCTCCCCGCTTATTCGCCGCCAGCGCGTGTACCTCATCGACCACGACCCATCGCAGGTCGGCGAACCAATCCTCGGCCATCGATTGACTGAGCAACACGGCCAAACTTTCCGGAGTCGTCAACAAAATGTCCGGCGGATGGCGTCGCATCCGCCGTCGCTGCGCCGCCGTCGAATCGCCGTCTCGCACCGCCACGCGGAGGAGATTCGCGTCCGGGCAGATTGCCCCCAACTCCTGCAAGTTCACCGTCAGCGTGCGCTCGCAATCCGCGCTGAGCGCTTTCAAAGGCGACACATAAAGACAGCGCAAACGGGGGGATGGTTGCGGTGGCTTTTCGAGGAGCCACGTCAAAAGGGGCAAAAAGGCGGCCAGCGTCTTGCCCGTCCCGGTCGGAGCGCTCAGAAGCAGATGCCGTCCGGAGGGAAGGACCGACCACGCCGCGCGCTGAATGGCCGTCGGTTCACCGTAGCGCCGACGAAACCAATCGGCGATCGTCGGCATTCGCTCCAGCCAAGTGGAAACGTGAGGAGGATCGACAAATGCGAGTCCTTCGAGTGCGGTCTCCATGATGCGATTATTATAGGATCTGACCGCGCGGATGAATCCCCAACGGCAAGCGAAAGCGCGGAGTAAGCCATGAGCCACGGCTCGATGCACCCGAACTCTCTCCGAAGCGATTCTTCAACGAGGCCGCACGATTACCGTCCCACCTGCAATCGACCGATCACACTAGACCCCAGCGGCGGCGGAGGAGCCATTCGAGGGAGAGGATGGAGACGAAGAAGACAAAAAAGATCATTAAAAATGACGATCTACCAGTTGTGCGCCAATCGGGACGGAGAAGGAGCTTGGGCTTGTTGCGGGCGAGGTTCTCGCTTTCCAGTCGGCGGAGGGAGGCGGAAAGTTCCTCAATGCGATGCACCTCGCCGCCGCCGGCGCTGGAGAGTTTCTTGAGGAAGTCGGGATCGGCGGCGCGGCGTCTCATTTCCACGTCCTCGGCGTAGACGATGAAGTGAGCCGATGCCTCGCCGTCGATGGTCTCGCCCGTGCTGTTATCCATCGCCTTGCCGCGAACGGTGATGAGATACTCGCCGGGAAGATCGGTCTTGGCGAACGTGCCGCGATCCTCGGACCCCGTGCGCGCCGTCGGCACGGGCGTTTTGACGCCATCGGGACCGGCGACTTCGACGGTATAAGTGCCGTCGGCAAGATCGATGCCGCCGCGGCTGCGGACGCCGACGGTGAAACCGAGATCGCCGCGCACCGGCAAACGGCGCGCGTCCGGTTTGATCCAGACGCTGCCCTCGGCGTTCTCCTGTTTCGCCAGCCAGAGGACCATTTGTCTCCAAAAGCGACCGTGCATTTGCTTTTTTTGTGGATCGACGATCCAGCGGTGCGTCGTATCGCCTGCGAAAGCGAGGACGCGGCCGTTGCCGTAATTCTGAGCGATCAGAATCGGCTCTTGTTTGTCCGACTCGGCGAGTATGGTTTCGATGCCCTTGTTCGACCGCTTCAGACGCGAGATGCCTTCCAGTTCGGCCAGCGACTCCCAGGCTTTCTCCGGCTTGTCGCCGTCGGTCAATTTCAACAGATAGGCGAAGCCGCGCATGCCGCTCTGGGTCGGCAGCATTCGGCGATGCTCTTCGATTTGGCCGTTCGAAGCGGCCAAATCGACCGGCAACAACCGCTCCATCGGCGTGCCACGCCAATCGCCGTTGCCGAAGGAGGAGTAGCCGCCAAGCATCAGAAAGCCGGAGCCGTGCGAGACGAGGTTCTCGATGACCTCCAGCGATTGCGGGCCGACGGCTCTCATCTGTGCGGCAGTCACGTCGCCGAGAATGATGACATCGTAGGGCTGGCGGTCGAACTGAAAGAGATCGCCGTTGTTGGCGTCGATGAGGTTGCCTCCGCGCAGCCAAACCGGGGTCACACGGATGCGCGGATCGTTCGTCAGCGCGTCGCAAATCATCTGTGGCTCCCAGGCGCGTTGTTTGTCGACGAGCAGAACACTCACGCCTTCTTTGGTCACGGTGATGTAGGTTTCGATCTTATTGTTGTCGGGGAACAGGTCGTCCTTGGGCGCGCGGTCGGGGTTGTTGGGATCGTCCACTTGGACGCGCAGCTTGACCTCTCCCGGCTGGGCGGGCGCGTTGCATTCGAGGGTAATGCCATTCTCGTGAGTCAGGGTCAGGGTTTCGTTGCGAGCTAACACTTCTTCGTTGTTGAGGAAAAGGCGAACGCGCACCGGACTGTTCTCCAAACCCGGAGCGTCGAGAGTGAGCTTGACGGTCAGCTTTCCCTTGCTGGGCACGAGAGCCGGTTCGGTGACGAGTGAAGTGATGGCAATATCGTTCTGTCGATCCGACGTAGTGGGATTACCGCAAGCGAACGAGTGGAGGGGACAGGGCAGGTTGCGCCAGCGCGCTGCCTCGGACAACGCCGGATTGCGGGCGCTGCCATTGTCGGCTCCGTCGCTAAGCAGAAAGAGATAGCGAGGAGGTTGTTGGCCGTCGCGCCGATCGTACAGGGCGCGCAGCATCGCTCCGGTATCGGTGCGTTTGCCGTCGGCCACTCCCGGATCGTTCGGGTCGAAGGGCGAGGTATCGTCGGCGAACTTGAAGAAGCGAATGTCCATTTGTTGTTCGTCCCTCAGCCGATCTAGTTCCGGAGTGCATTCGCGCAGCCTTCGCAGCATGAGATCCCAGCGCGATTGTCGGTTCGACTCGTCTTGAATGGTCATGCTGGCCGAGGAATCGCAAACGATGAGCAGCAGCGAACGAAAAGGATTTGCTTCGGCAAAGGCCAACGCGGGACGGACGATGGCCAGACCGACGAGAAGGAATGCCAGCAATCGCAGGCCGAGGATGACGAGGGTACGGCGGAGCGTGGCGGCGGGGTGGGAGAGATAAGCGGCAGCGGTAAGGCCCACCATTCCAGCGGGCAAGCCGAGGAGCGCGACCATCGCCAAGCCGTGAAATCGTCCCGCCGGGGCGCTTGTGACGCTCCACGTTTGCAGCGCTACCCAGGCGAGCGGTAGTGCCAACAGCGTTCCGCCGACGCGCGCCCAACGACGCGAATTGACGCCGTTCAGATTCGCTTGCCGGAGAATCGGCAGCACGAACGCGCCCAGGCCACACAGAAGGACGGCGGCATCGACATCGGCGGATACCGAACTGAGGAACGGCGGCAGATACGACCACGGCCAGAGAGGATCGATTGACACCGTCATGTGGATTCCTCGGCGGTAGGCCGTAGTCTGGATGCGTTCGAAAACACAACCCTGACCGATTTTTGTCAGTCGCCTTCGGTCTATCGACTGCTCGCTACTGCTGATTGCCAATTGGTTCTTCGCGGCGATAGAATCGATTGGCCAACAAACTCTCCACCGTCAGCACGAGCAGGACGGCCATCATCAGCCAGGGCAGCAATTCCAACGGAGGAGGACTCATGCCCGCGAGCGCAGCCTTCAGGCTCGTAGCGCGCCCCACTTGCACCAAAGTATCTTTGCCCAGCACCGATTCGATGTCCTCCGGAGGCACGCGATCCAGGTCGCTCTCTTCGGGCCTGACGTTGAGGCTGCATCCGGCGACGATGCGCTTATCGGAGGCGCGGATTACATAGTTTCCCGGCGTCGTCGCCTGCGGCAGCGACAACTGCGCGTCGCCCTCGTTGGCTTTGACGTTCGTTTCGGCGATGGCAAGTCCCGGTCCATCCAACGTATAAGGGGGAGGAGCCAACGACGACGGCATGGGAACGCGTGGAACTTGTCCGCAGAAATAATTTAACTCCGGCCTCGTCGAATCGCCGGTCAGGTAGCGGAGGATCTGATCCTCAAGAACGAGGCCGAAGGATGAATCGGTCCAATAGTTGTGCCAGTCGCGCGTGCGATCCAAGGCGCGCGCGTCCATCGGCGTGGCGAACAACAGCACGCGGCCGCCCTCGACCGCGCGCTCCAGCAAAGCCGGGTGTTGTTCGCGGTCCTCAAATGTTGCCAACACGACGGTATCCTTGTCGATGGGCATTGTACTCCAAAAGGCGTTGACGCCCGGCCACGATTGCGGCTTGCCAAAGTCCGGCTCCGCATTGTGAATCGCTCGATGGAAAAACGCAGGGATGGGATGCTTCGTCGAGAAGCTCGACCAGCGAAGCAGCGGGCGATCCGGCGGATTCGTTTCGATGCGCTGCAGCGCAGCGGGCAACAATCCGGCTTTCGCCCCTTCGTCGTTGTACTGTTGGAGGCGCGGCCTCATCTCCTCGCCGCCAGGGATCAACACCAGCCCACCGCCGCCGCGAACGTAACGGGCCAGTTTTTCCCACAAGCTCGCGCTTGGCACGAGCTGAAACACGCTGACGGCAGCATAGCCGTGCATCGCCTTGTCGTCCAGTTTCTCGACCTCGGCAGTGGTTCGGATGTCGCACTCGAAGCGATTCCCAACGCTCATGGCCATTTGCCACGCTTTCCAGGGGATCGGTCCCGCGCCGGCGGGTTTGTCCTCGACTACGGTAAGCACCTTGCGACGCGGCTGAATCTGGAAGGTGGCATAGCTCGTGTTATTAAACGGCAGTGCGTCTTCCGTCCGGTGCTTCACCGCCACTTGATAAGTCGTCGCGCCGTCGCCGATTCTGGCCTTCGGCGCTTCGCTCTCGAAAACAACGACGCGCCCCTGTCCGGCGAAGAGCTGAATCGCTTTCTTTATCGGCAAGATCTCAGCGTCGGATTCGAGTTGACAGAGGAGTTCCGTGTCGAAGTCGGCTCCGACGGCGCGGAGGGTAGCCCGCACTTGAAATCGTTCTCCTGGAGCGATAGGAAGAGGAGAGATTTCCACTTTCTCCACAGCCAAATCTTTCGGCTTCTCCGCGCCGACATCAACGAACAACGCGCGAATGCCGTGGGGCATCGTTTGAGGACCGGCACTCCGATCCCAGCAGGCGCGCGCGCGATCGGAGAACAGATAGACAAAGCGTGGCGGCGGATCGTCGCCTTCGCCGAGTTTTTCCAGAAGCCGCGCGGCGCGGTCGAGTTGTCGGTTGAGCGCAGCGTTGGCCGGACGGACGTGCAAACCGTCGAGGCGCATCTGCGTTAGCGCCGGCGACAGCCATTCGCCGCCGCCCTCGCCGGCATCGTCGCCGCTGTCGAGCAAAGCAAGTTGACTGGCAGAATCCATCTCGTTGAGCAGTTCGCGGGCGCGCTGCTTGCCTTCTTCCAAGCGGGTACGTCCGGCGGCGTGGTATTCCATGCTGGCACTGGTGTCGAAGATCAGGACGGCGGCAACGGGTCGTTCGTTGCCGAACAGCGCGCCCAGCCGTTCGGCGGCGACGCGGGGCCGCGCCAGCGCCAAACACAACGCCGCGATGACGGCCATGCGTAGGAGCAACAAGAGGAGATGTTGCAAACGCAGTTTTCGGCGATTGCTCAGATGGCGCTGGCGCAGAAAGCGAAAGGCGGGGAATTGCAAATGCCTCGGTTTTTGCCGCATAACTAAATGCAGCAACACCGGCAAACCGGCCAGCAGCAATCCGCCCAGAAGATAGCCGTGGATAAAGGTCATGCGGCGTTCGTCCCTTCGTCGGCGGAGCGGATCTGATAGACCGATTCGGATACTTCCAGGTTCCAGCACTCTTGGGGCGAGGTCGCGAAGACTTGCGAAAAGGTGCGAAAGATGCGGATGAGAAGGTGAAGAATGAAACAAAGAC
This sequence comes from Planctomycetota bacterium, assembly GCA_021807595.1. Lineage (GTDB taxonomy): Bacteria > Planctomycetota > Planctomycetia > Gemmatales > Gemmataceae > JAJPHU01. The sequence goes on from JAKBCS010000049.1 coordinate 23,780, forward strand.
TAGCCGTAATGTAGACCATCGTAGCGATCGCGCCCATTCGCACGATGGCAGCCAATCCCACCCCCCAGGCAACGAGAAAGAACCAAAGCGTCATGACGATGCAGGTGAGGCCGACGAACGGCGCTCCGTTGATCCTCCCGTGGGAGGGCGGCCAAAAGCGCTCGTGGCGTGCGACGTGAGGAGCGCGACCGAGCCAGATACGAACGCCATTCCTCCGCGCCGACCACAGCGCGAGGTAGGTAGCGGGAAAGGACAGTCCGAACCCAAACATCGCTGCGGCCAGCATTCCCTCGAGAACCGGCGAGAATCCGTTGTTGACGGGCGGCCGGCGCGCGGCTTGATCCAACAACACGCCGATCAATCCCATCGCGATCATCGTCAAGGTGGCCATGATAGCCGTCTTCCACAGACCGTAACTGATGTAAGCCCAAAAGCACGTTCGTCCGCGCCAGCGGTCGGGATCGACGCGGCGCAGCCAGAAGGCGGCGCGGACATCGACCCAGCCGAACTTGGCACAGGCGACCAGCGCGCCGAGTCCGGGTTGCGCCGTAATCTCGTACAGCAGCCAACCGGCAGCGAACAACATCGGCCAACTTAGATGCACTCGCCCCATCCAGCCGCGCCGTTCGGAATCGTTCGTTCGCCCGTCCATACCCACGCCCCTCCTCCCAACACATGGTGGAGCCGACTCCGACTGCTATTTTACTCAATGAGACGGGGAAAACGCTACGTCTTGTCGATTGCTTTCCGAACGAACCGGCAGGGGCCGAAGTCGATTCCTCTGTAGAATAGCATGGGCGGAGAATACGCCGTGTTTTTACCCCTTAAGGAGTCCATCATGTATCCGAGTCTCTCGCTCCAGGGTTTATGGGATCGCCTCGGTCGCTTGCCGGAAGACGTGCAAGAACTTGCCGCCGGCTTGGCCTCGAAGCCGCGCGAGTGGTGGCTTTACTCCTATCCATTTCCCCTCGTTAATGTGTGCGAACGAGACGAAGCCATTCACGTCGAAGCCGAAATGCCGGGAGTGGATGCCGAAAATGTCGAGGTGCTGCTGACCGCCGGAACCGACTTAACCATTCGGGGCGAACGCGCGTCCGTCGGCGACGCCTCCGGTGCTTGGCACAATCGAGAACGCGGCGCGGGACGCTTCCATCGAACGCTGAGGCTTGCCGTCCCCGTGGAGGCGGAGAGGGCGCAAGCGCGGCTGGAAGCGGGAGTGTTGCGCCTCGTCCTTCCCAAGGCGGCACCGTTCCAAACGCATCGAATTCCAGTGCGTAGGCCCAGCGACGAAACGACCCCGCCATCCCAATAGGAACCTTCTACGAACCGGCGGGGCCATCCGGATACACGTCGGGCAGTTGGTTGAGTTGCAGACGCCCATCGACGGCCGGCGGTTTGCCCGAAGAACTGCTGTCCTCGTCCTTCTTGCCCTGATCCTGCGCCTGACGGAACAGGCTTTGAACTTCTTGCGAATTGAGTTGTTGCGTGTACTCGTCGGGAGGCGCTTCCTCGACTATGTCGGGACCAAGATGAACGCCGAAGCGAAAGTGCGCGATGCCGATCTGATCGTTCGGCAACAGTGCGGCCCGACGAACGCGCGTGCCGTTCACGCGCGTGCCGTTGGTGCTGCCGAGATCGCGCAGCAAAAGAAGACCGTCCGTCTTGACGAGGACGCAGTGCATTTTCGAGACACTTTTGTGTTCGAGGCGCACGTCGCAATCTTCTTTGCGTCCCAAGATAATGAGATCTTTGTCGATGTTGATTGGTGAACCGCCCTCGAGCGGCAGCAATTGGGCACGCATGGGATTTCCCGACAAGTTGAGCGACGAAGAGATTCTTTTTTCCCCAAACTCTATTTTATACTCACTCCGAGACGATTGGGAAAGGCAAGACGCGCCGAGGGACTCGATGTTCCGCGGCGCGTCCGCGTGTCTCTCGACCCAATTGCCACAATCGTTACGCCGTTCCGAACTTGTTGGCGTACTCGCCGGAACCGAGCAACGTCGCCACGATCGCGTCGTTGTTCATGCTTCCGCCGGTCAAGTCCGAGACGAAGGCGCTGAGGCTGGTCGGATCGGCGGCACGTTGGAGATACGTTTGATAATCTTGTTGCACCATGTCGGTCATAAACTCCTGAGTACCGATGATGCCCAGGGCCACTTGAGTCGTGCTTTGTCCGCTGGCCAACGCCCCTCCCCAGACGGCCAAACCGGCTGCGTCAACGGGGCGATTGAGGAAGTTTTCGTAGAGCGCGTTGAGGAAGCCGGTGTTCGTTCCGCCACCGGTAGTTTGATAGAACTCGGAAGAACCGGCGATGATGGCATCTACCGTTTGAATGTTCGTGCCCTGAGACATGAGACCGAGGAAATAGTTCAGACTGTTGGAATCGACGGCGCGCCCCAACAGCTTCTGGAAGGCGTTTTGAATCTCGACGGTGCGATAAGCGCTGGTCTGTTCGATGAGAAAGGCCACCTGAGTGCGCGAGGCGCTGGAGAGTACATTGCTCCAATAGGTAAGCCCACTGGGATCGATGGGTCGTCCGAGCAACGCCTCGTACACTTGATTGAGCCAGATTTGATTGGCGTTTCCAGCGACCGCGCTGGTGTTTCCGTTGCTGCTGCCGAGTCCATTGCTACTGGTGTAGGTAGCGGTAATGGTGTGGCCGCCCGGCGTTAGCGTGGTACTCGTCAGCGTGGCCTGAGCTTGACCGTTGACCACGGAGACGGCAGCGCTTCCGAGGGTCGTGCCGGTGGTTGTGTCCACGAAAGTCACCGTGCCGGTGGGAACCGTCGTGCCATCGGAGGATGTAATGGTCGCCGTCAAGGTCACGGACTGGCTCGACGAGGTATTGCTAACGCTGCTGGTCAAGCTGAGGGATGAGGTCGCCGTTTCCGGCGGCGTACCCTGATATGCACCGAGATCGAGAACATTGCCGCGTGCCACGCCGCGCTGATCGACCGAGGGCATGTTGGATACCGCCGCTCCGGCACCCAGCGCCGGACTGCCGGCCAATAGCGACATCGTCGGCGTCGAACCGCCATTGTTGTACAGCAAGCCGAGTTGCGGATTAGCGGTCAACGGCGTCCCGTTGGTCGTCGCGCCGTCGAGGGTGCTGGTTGCCATCACCAAATTGGTGGCGTTCAGGTTGACCGTGGCCGCGCCCGCGGTGCTGCTGTTCTCATCGTTGGTCAGATCGCTGGCGGCAATGGAGTTGGCGAGAATACTGTTGGCAAGGTTGACGGTGGCGGGTACGCCCTGTGCCGTCGAGCCGGAAGCGGCGGTCGGTGTGCCGTAACTGAGGTTGTAGACCGCTCCACCCGCCGTAGCGGCGTTATCGGCGAGGGTACTCGCGATGACATCGACCGTGCCATCGACGTTAAAGACCGCGCCGCCGAAGCCGGACCCGCCGTTGGTCCCGCCTTGGGCAATGTTGCTGGCCAGCGTACTGTTGATGAGGGTGGTGGTGCCGTACAGATTGAAGATGGCACCGCCCGCGCCGAGTCCGCCGCCTCCGGTGGTAGTCGTCCCCGCGCCCGCGCCGAAGCCTGCCGTACCGACGGTCCCCGTGCTGCTGCCGCCTCCACCCGCGCCGAATCCTCCCGCGCCGCCGTTGCCGGTGGTCGATCCCGCGCCGCCGATGCCGAAGTTATTGGTCGGAGCTGTGGCATCGCCAAAGGTTCCGCCGGTGGTCGAGGTGCCGCTGCCGCCGCTGCCTCCCTGAGCGGCGTTCTGTTCCACCGTCACACCATTCAGCGTCAGATTGCCCTGATTGAAGATCGCGCCACCCGCCCCCAGACCTCCGCCGCCGGTACCACTGTTGCCACCCTGTGCCAATCCGCCTTCCAACGTCACATTCTCTAAGGTTAGACTGCCAACCGCCTGCCCCGTTAATTGACCGCCCGCAGCGCCGGCCACTTCACTTCCAGAGACGTAAAAGAGTCGAAAAGGAGTACTCTGCCCCAGCGACGGATCGCGCATCAACACCGCGCCGTTGCCGTCGATGGTAATGTTGCCCGTGATGGCAGGTAGAGCGTTAGGACCGAAGGTGCTGTTGTTGGCGGCGGTGAAATCATAAGTGCTTTGGGTAAGGTTGATCGTCGTGGCCGCCCCGGAGGCGTTGGCGGCGGCAATGTCGGCGATCAGGGTGGCCGTATCCCCGGCTGCCACGGTCAGCGTGTTCGCTGCCGCCGTCGGAACCAGTCGATCTTCCAAGGCTTCCAAAGTCAGTCGCACGCGCGGAGCCGCTTTGCGAGCCGATGCGATGCTTCTTCCTTGCCCAAACAGAGACATGCCAACCTCCCCGCCACCTGGCGCGGTCGTGGTAAAGCCAATAAAAGCGATGAAATGGGCTGCCGCCGCAATTCGTGATGGGTGTTCGGTAAGTTGGAAGCGGCCGACGCGCTCACCACGGAATGAATTCGGTTCTTGAACGGATCTGGCTTGAATCAACTTCTCGACGAGGCCGACAAACGGGTTATGAGGACCGGGGAAGATGCGACGGCTAGGCGAAGTCGCCAAACGAGACGGAGGGCTGGATCGTCTAAGAAAGGATGTTCTCGATCTGTTGTTTGCCCTACCGCCCGCCCCCTGCTCGGCGAACGGTCAGCATAGCTGCCGGGTGAGGTATCTGCGCTGTCGGGTAAAGTCGCCTTCTTAGCCCGGCATCTAACGCCGCCGGTTCGCCGAGCGGGTGCCAAATCTGATACGCTAGGGGCTGGGATGAGTCGGTGTGCTGAGGAGTTGGATCATCATGCGGCACAATAAACTATGCGTTTGGGCTTTTATTGCAATGCTCGTTCTGTCGGCGAACGCTGGCCGCTCGTGTGCCGAGGCGAAACCGGCGGAACTGCCTCAGAAGGCTGAGGCCATTCTGAAAGCGAATTGTCACCGCTGCCACGGCCAGGAGGGGGCCGTGGAGGGCGGGCTAAATTACATCCTCGACCGCGACAAGCTCGTTTCCCGCAAGAAAGTATTGCCCGGACACGCGGAGCAATCGCCGCTCTTCAAACGCATCGCCGCCGGCAAGATGCCGCCGCCCGGCGAACATCCTCGCCCCAGCGCCGCCGACGTGCTGGTTCTCAAACAATGGATCGACGCCGGAGCCGCTTCGACGCGGCCGGCGAGCAAGCGCCCCCTCGTCACCGAAGCCGACGTGCAGGAACTGATCCTGGCCGACCTCGACCGGCGCGACCGGCGCGCGCGCCGTTTCACGCGCTATTTCAGTCTCGCGCCGTTGGCCAACGCCGGAGCGGGCGACGATGAGTTGGCCACCTATCGGCGCGCCTTGGGCAAGCTGCTCAACGGCCTCTCGTGGCATCCGCGCATCACGCTGCCTACCGCCCTGGACGCCTCCGGTCTGCTCTTGCGCATCGACCTGCGCGATTATCAATGGGATGCGAACTTGTGGAATCGCCTTCTCGCCGACTATCCCTACGGCGTCGTCCTCGATTCGGCGGCGGCGCGCGCGGTCCTCGTGTCCACCGCCACGCGCATGCCGTGCGTCCGCGCCGATTGGTTTGTCGCCAACGCCTCGCGCGCTCCGCTCTATTACGATCTCTTGCAGCTGCCGACCAACGCCGCCGAGCTGGAACGGCAACTGCGCGTCGATGTCGCCCAAGACGTTCTCCAAGAGCGCACGGCCCGCGCGGGTTTTAACGGCTCTGGTATATCCAAAAACAATCGCATCCTCGAACGCCACGACGCCCAGACCGGCGTCTATTGGCGAACCTACGACTTCGACGCCGTGCCGCAGAATCTGCTCGAACGCGACACGCTCCTGCCGGATCGACGCAACATCTTCGCCTATCCGCTCGGCCCCGGCTTCGGCGACGCCGGTTTCCAGCACGCCGCCGGCGAGATCATTTTCAGTCTGCCCAACGGTCTGCACGGCTACATGCTGGTCAACGCCAACAACGTCCGCCAAGAGAAAGGCCCCACGACCATCGTCAGCGATCCCAAACGCCCCGATCGCGCCGTCGAAGCCGGCATCTCGTGCATGGCCTGCCACGCCCGCGGCATCAACTTCAAAGACGATCAGATCCGCGCGCATGCGGCCAAGAATCGCAAGGCCTTTAGCCGTAGGGACGCCGACGCGATTCGGGCGCTGTATATTCCTGTCGAAAAAATGCGATCTTTAATGGAGGAAGACGCCGAGCGCTTCCGCAAAGCCGTCGAGAAGACCGGCAATCGCGTCGAAGGCGCGGAAGTGGTGATGAGCATGACGCTGCGCTACGAAGCGGATGTCGATCTGCCTTCGTTGGCCGCCGAGCTTGGGTTGAAGCCGGAGAGCCTGGCGGAGCGTGCGGCGGCCTCGGAGAATCTGGCGCGCAATCTCGGCGCATTAAAAGTGGCCGGCGGGACGGTGGCGCGGCAGGTGATTGTGCAAGCGTTCGCCGATCTGCTGCGCGAGCTGCGGCTGGGAACGCCTTTCCAGGCCGGCGCGGTCGGACAGATTCTGCCGGACAACACCGGCGAAGTCGATCCGCTCGAGGCGCAGAGCTTCCCCGCCAACGCCGCCGCCGTCTCTCCCGACGGGCGATTGGCCGCCTTCGCCAGCGCCGACAAGACGGTGAGGCTCTGGGACGTGGAGAGCAACCGCGAAGTACGCCGCTGTATCGGTCACACCGCCTCGCTGTGGTGCGTCGCCTTCTCGCCCGACGGTAAGCGTCTCCTCTCCGGCGGCAAGGATGCGACGCTACGCCTGTGGGATACGGCCACGGGACGAGAATTACGCAAATTCGAGGGGCACGACGATCTCGTCTCGTGTCTCGCCTTTGCCCCGGACGGCAAACGCGCCCTTTCCGGCGGCTTCGACGGCGAAGTACATTTATGGGATCTGGAACGCGGCAATTTGCTCGACGACTTCCATTTCGGCGCAGCCGTCAAGCACGTTCACGGCGTCGCCTTCGCCCCGGACGGCCAGCGCGTGCTCGTCTGCGCCGATCGTTCGCTCTTCGTCCTCGACGCCGACAGCGGCAAGGTCCTGCACGAGCTGCGCGGCCACACGCAATCGGTCGTCTGCGCCGTGTTCTCGCGCGACGGCAAATCGATCCTCTCCGCCGGCGACGACGCGACGCTCCGTCTGTGGGAAGCCGACAGCGGCAAACTCGTTCGCTCCTTCACGGGGCACGAAAGCGGCGTCCGCTTCGTCGTCCTCCGCGACGACGGCCGTTACGCGCTGTCCGGCGGCAGCGACGCCTCGCTGCGCCTCTGGGATGTATCGAGCGGCAAGGAAATCAAATCGTTCCGCAAGCACGCGCAACCCCTCGTCGCCGCGGCCTTCGTGGACAACGGCCGAGCGACCCTCTCCGTCAGCCGCGACGGCGTGGTGCATCTGTGGTCGATTGCGAAACTGATTTCTCGTTCCAAATAAGCTCAACATCTACCGCAAGCAACGTGCGGCGTTAGAATAATCGTATGAGTACCATTACAGTACAAGACCTTCAGCGCGACCTCGTTACATTCCTCCGCCGCGTTGAGGCGGGAGAATCTTTTTTAGTCGTCGGCGACGAGCATCCCCTCGCGGAAGTTCGCCCTGTAGCCGCACCCCTCGCACAACGGCGTCCCTTCGGCCTCTGCGCCGGGCAGTTCACTGTGCCCGCGGATTTCAACCACCCTCTGCCGGGCGAAATTCTCAAGGAGTTCGAAGGGACGTGAAACTTTTACTCGATACCCACGTCTTTCTTTGGTACATCAGCGCCGACCAGCAGTTGCCCATTGCTTTTCGGGATGCGATTCGCGACCCCGCCAACGAGGTGTACTTAAGTGTCGCCTCGGTATGGGAAGCGGTCATCAAATACGCTTTGGGCAAGCTTCCCCTACCGGAAACTCCGGCGGTCTATCTACCCCAGCAGCGCGAGGCGCATCGCATAATGACCCTGCCTATCGAGGAGTCCGCATTGACGCATCTCGCCGCCCTGGCACCGTTACATCGCGACCCCTTCGACCGCATCTTGATCGCGCAATCGCTCCAACATCGCCTAACGCTCGTTACGATGGACGATGCGATACGAGCGTACTCCATCGCGCTCCTGCCGGCACAATAGACGGCCTTCCTCTCCCAATCACGAGCGGGTGTTTTTCTCCCCCCGCTTGCTCTCGCGGATTGTCTTTCGTTGTCCTCATAGATGCCATTGCCAGTCGTTCATTTGCTCCAAAACGGGAGCTTGCGTGAGGTCGAATTGCAGCGGCGTCACGGTAATCCAGCCCTCGGCGAGGGCGGTTACGTCGGTGTCGGGATGGGGATCGGGACAAAGGAGATCGGGTTTAGACCAGAAATAGACCCGGCCGCGCGGGTCGGTGCGGCGGTCGAACGCCTCGACATAGGGGGCGACGTTTTGCGGCACCGTGCGAATGCCGCGCAGGGGGCCGCGCTCCGGGCTGGGAATGTTGACGTTGAACAGGCTGCCCGTTTTCGGTTTTCGCGCCAGAATCTGTTCGACGACCCGCCGCGCCAAGTCCGCGCCGCGCTGGAAATCGAGCGGTTTCAGTTTGGTATACTCTTGCGAGCAAGCGATACTGGTGACGCGGAAGAACGCCCCCTCGATGGCGGCGGCGACAGTGCCGGAATACAGCACGTTAATGCCGGCATTGGAGCCGGCGTTCAGGCCGCTGACGATCAGGTCCGGCGGCTCCGGCAGCAACTCGCGCAGCGCCAGTTTGACGCAATCGGCGGGCCGGCCTTCCACCGCCCAGCCCAATATCTGCCGATTCTCGTCGGACACCTCTTGTACGACTAAAGGAGTCGTCAATGTCACCGAATGCCCCACGGCGCTCTGCTCGGTCGCTGGGGCGACGACGATCACCTCGCCGAGTTTGCATAACTCCGGCCGCAGCGCTCGCAAGCCGGGAGCGTAAATACCGTCGTCGTTCGTCAACAAAATGCGCACGCGGACCCCTTTCATTCTTCGAGTTTCTTACGTCGCAACAGATGATGATAGTGTTGGGCGAAGCGATGGGCTTCGTCGCGGACGTATTGGCATAGTCGCAGAGCCGCCGAGTGCCGGCTCAAACGCAACGGCTCCGTCTCGCCGGGGCGATAGATCTCTTCCTCGCGCTTGGCCAACGAGATCAAGCACGGCGGTTCGACGCCCAACACGGCGAAGGCGTCCAGCGCCGCATTGAGTTGCCCCTTGCCGCCGTCGATCAGCAAAATATCGGGAAAAAACTGCTCTTCCGTGGGACCGGAGTCTCGCCGGTCTTTTCTCCGAATCGTCGAGCCGGCTTTGCGAAAACGCCGCGTCACCACTTCGCGGATCGAGGCGAAATCATCGACCCCTTCCACCGAATTGATGCGGAAGCGCCGATAGCCCGGTTTGAATGGCAAGCCGTCGATAAAGCTGACCAGCGAGGCCACCGTTTCGCTGCCGCCCAGGTGCGCGATGTCCACCCCTTCGATCGTGCGCGGCGTACTCGACAACCCCAGCACTTTGCGCAGTCCGGCCAAGCCTTTTTTCGGATCGATGGGAAACACTTCCGGCTGAGCGTCGCGTTCCACGTCGCCGCGCTGGCCGAGGCTTTGCAGCGCCGCGATGTCGTCGCGCAGCCGCGCCGCTCTTTCAAACAGCAGCGCCTTGCTCGCCGCCTCCATCTCGCGCTCCATCTCGCGCAGCAGACGCGATTTCTTTCCTTCGAGAACCAGTCGCAGCGAGCGAATCTGTTTGCGATATTCCTCTTTGGTAACTCGCAAATTGCACGGGGCGGTGCATTGGCGGATGCTGTGCAGCAGGCACGGGCGAAACCAGCGCCAACGCGGATCTTCGCCGTCAATTTCCAACGAGCAAGTGCGGAACTGAAAGATGCGCTGCAAAACGCGGATGGCGTGTCGCAGCGTGCGCGCACTGGTGAACGGGCCGTACAGCCGCACGCCGCGGCGGCGCGGACGACGGGTGAACTCGACGCGCGGGTAATCTTCGCGCATGCGAATCTGCAAATAGGGAAAGGTCTTGTCGTCTTTCAATTCGACGTTAAAGCGAGGCTGGATGTCTTTGACCAGCCTCGCTTCCAGCAGCAGAGCATCCACTTCGCTCTCGGCGGGCACATAGTCGATATCTGCGATCAGCGGCACCAGATCGGCAGTGCGTAGATCTTCGGCGGCGGCCTTGGTGAAATAGTGGCCGGCGCGGTTGCGTAAATTCTTGGCCTTGCCGACGTACAAAACCAGTCCTTGCGCATCCTTCATAATGTAGACGCCGGGCGCGGCCGGAAACTGCTTCACTTTCTCCGCGGGCGACAAGGCCGACGAATCGTTGGCAGACATGCTCTCCTCCTGACCGCGAGACACCACGCGCTTCGCCCTCCAACGCAAAGCCTCTTCTCCCATTTTATGCAAAGATGATCCGCGCCGCTTCGAGGCCGAACGAACGTGGTCCTAGCGGGGTCGTTTGAGCCGGTCGCGCACCACTTCCGGCAAGTATTTCACCGGCAGCGTACCGTGGTCGAGGACGGCCTCGTGATAGCGGCCAAGTTCAAACTTATCGCCCATCTCGCGCTGAATCTGCTGACGGAGACGATAGAACGCCATGCGGCCCACGAAATAGGTGGACAGCTGACAGGAACTTTGTTTGGAGCGGATGATCTTGGCCAGGGCCTCGCCCTCGGATTGGAAAGCGCGTTGGGTCAAGAAGGCCAAGGCTTCGTCGTCGCTCATGTTGGCGCAGTGCATTTTGTGATCGAGAATGGCATTGGCCACGCTGCGCA
>JAKBCS010000050.1 GCA_021807595.1 Planctomycetota bacterium
GCGCTGAATCTGCTGACGGAGACGATAGAACGCCATGCGGCCCACGAAATAGGTGGACAGCTGACAGGAACTTTGTTTGGAGCGGATGATCTTGGCCAGGGCCTCGCCCTCGGATTGGAAAGCGCGCTGGGTCAAGAAGGCCAAGGCTTCGTCGTCGCTCATGTTGGCGCAGTGCATTTTGTGATCGAGAATGGCATTGGCCACGCTGCGCAAATACCACTTCAATTGATTCAGGCGTAAGGCCAAATCGCCCTTGCCGTAGCCCTGATCGAGCATCATCTGCTCGGTGTATACGGCCCAGCCCTCGGCAAAGACGCCGGAAGAAAGCACGCGGCGAATACGCGAAGGATGGCGATTGGAATACTCCAATTGTACGTAATGCCCCGGATACGCTTCGTGGACGGTGAGAATCTGCAACATGCGCGTGTTGTACTCTTGCAGCAGCGTCTCAACGCGGCGGGCATCCCAACCGGAGGGCGGCGGGCTGACGGCATAATAACTGGCGGCCTTGACATCCAACGGCGGCGCGGGATTGAGATACGCCAGAGAATTGCCCCTGTGGAACTCCGGCATCTCGATGATCTTGCATTGATCGGGATCGGGCAGGCGGAGAATGTCGTTGTCCCGGATGAACGCCTTGATGCGATCGACCGAGGCGCGCGCGTCGCGGACGAGGTTTTCGGGTTTACCGTGTTCGCGATTGAGCTTTTCAAGCACGAGGCGTATGGTTTCCGTTCGCCCCTTGGCATCATCGGGCGGCAGCGGTTTCCCAGGGTAAACGCCGCTCCACAGTTGTCGAGCGACGATATACATGTCCCGCTCGACTCGCGCGAAGTCCGCCTCGGCTTCCTTCAACACCTCGTCGGCCGTCAGATTGGCGTCCAATTCAAAATCGAGTTTGGTATTGAACTTCTCCTTGCCGATGCGCCATTCGCCCGTCGCCTGCGGCAGCAGCCCTTCCAGAAACTTCAAATGATCCTTCAAAAGCGGCGCGACGCGGTCGGCGGCGGGTTTCAGCTCGCTCAACTTCGGATTCTCGCCGGCAACTTCGTAGATGCCGTTCTCATAGAAGGCGATAGTGCCGCGCGTCTGGCGAATGGCCGTTTCCAAAATCACGCGCGGCGGATGGCGCAGATTCTCCTTGGCGGCGGCGATGATCTTAGGAAAATGGGTCATGCGCGCGACGCAGTTGCGCAGATTCGTCGCCTTGGGCTGCGTCGATTGCGCGAACAAAAGATAAACGCTATCGCTTAGATATTCGTTATAGACGCGCGGATCGTTCTCGAAAGGCTTCGTGTTCTCGGCCAGCCAGAGCGAGGCGGTGAGATAGCGCTTGAAGATTTCATAGTCGATCTGAGCCGAGCGCGACAGCTTGGCGTAATCGACTTTCTTGGGCAGATCGGCGAGTGTCTGTCGATAGTGCGCCGTCCAGCCGTCGCGCGCCTTGGCGGAGATGTCGTCCAGCTGGTGGTCGAAACGGTGATCGCCCAGCCGCGTCGCCTCCAGTGGACGGCGTCGAAACGCCTCGTCCATGTACGTTTTGAAAAACGCGGCCAACCGTCCTTCTTCGTTCTCGTCCGCCGCCACGGGCGAGGCTGCGAACAACAACAACAAGGAGATCAGAGGAAGACAAGCGAACGCGGACTTCATGATAGCCACTCCCGATATGAGGGTTCCAAGCCAGGGATTATCGTAGCAGATGAGAGATGGGAGAGTATCTCGGAGCCGTGCGGAAATTGTATCGAACGCCGCGGCGATTCTCGACGGTGCGGTTCGGCTACGACTCGTTCCGCAGGCCGACTTGCACGACGCGCTCGAGACTGCGAACGCGGAGACGACCGGGGAGATCGACGGCGCTCTGTTCGCCGAAGACGACGGCGGCGACACGGTCCCATGCCGCATAATCCATCGCGCCGAGCGGCCACTTCTCTCGAAGCCACACCAGTCGAAACATTTCGCGCACGCGCTGCCGCGCGGCCGACCGCAAAGGGAGACGCTGAAAGACGAGAATGGCTCCGGCGCGCGGCAACTCCGCGGCCGACAACAGAGCCAGGGCCGCCGTCTTTTCGTCGTGGTAGGTCGCTTCGGCTTGTTCGGACAAAGAGTTCAGGACCGCGAGGATAGCTGGATTGTATCGCTCGGCCAGGAGCGGCAACAGTTCGTGGCGAAGACGATTGCGCATGTAACGAAGATCGCTGTTGGTGGCGTCTTCCCGATACGACTGATTCAGCTCGCCAAGATAGGCGAGAATCTCTGTCCGCGTTGCCTCCAACAAGGGGCGTACCAGCGTGACGCCCTGTTCCAGTTCGCGCCGCGCTGCGATGCCGCGTAGGCCGCGCAATCCTGTGCCGCGCAGCAGACGATGCAACACCGTCTCGGCCCGATCGTTGGCGGTGTGGCCGGTGGCGACGATGGCCATGCCGTGTTGGCGCGCCACTTCGGCAAGCCAACCATAGCGCTCGCGGCGGGCCAAGGCTTCGAGGTTCGCCCGTTCGGCGCGCGCTTCGGCAGCGATGTCGCGCCGCGTTCGGGACAGCAGCACGGGGCCGCGCCCAAAAGAAGACAACTCGGCATGCAAATGAGCGACCGATTCCTCGTCGGCATCACTGTCCCTGCCCCGCAAGCCATGATTGAGATGCGCCAGGACGAGGGTGAGGGGGGAGTGTGGGCAGCGGGCGGCATCGAGAGCGCGAACGAGGGCCACGCTGTCCGCGCCTCCGGAAACGGCGACGACCATGCCCGTCGAACGCTCCGGCAAAGAACGCAGACAGCGTCGAGCCAGAGAGACGAGCCGCGCGACTTCGGGCATTCTCTCCTCCATCAATTTGCTACAATCCCTTCCAGCCGTTGCTGAACGCCATCGAGGCTAAGCGGCTCTCTGAAAACCTCTCGCCCCCTGGTACTCAGGAAAGGAGGCGTGCAGGCGCAAGCCCCGCGCCCTGTTTGGAGGCGCGAAATGCCCGCGACTCCATCCATTGGTTCATTGTACGCCGTGTCGTCAACGAGAGTTCCCACGCCGATGAACGATCCCGTCAATCGTCAATCTGTCGCTCCCGAATGCCCCCGCGTCTCGGTCCATCGCTCCGGGGGGTGCGAATCGGCACGGGTTTCGCGTTTCTTATTTCAGCCTCGAACGCGCTGGATTCTGAGCTGGATTGTCGCGGTGGCGTCTGCGGTGTTTGTCGCGGAAGAAGCGTGGCGATGCAACGACGACAAACTCCGTCGGGACGGCAATGGCGGACACGCGAGTATCGACTTCGGCGGCCAGTGGCTTATGGCTCGCACTTTCGTCGTGGGACAAGGGAGACATCTCTATCGGCGCAATCATCTCCGACCCATCGCCCGCGCTAGCTATCCGCCCGGTTCCGAACGACCCGATGCGGAATTAAGCGATGCCGAGTCTTTGATGACTTGGTTGACGGGAACCGACGACGAGCAGGCACCGAACGCCGTCGCTTCCTTCGCGCTGCCTTTGGCCGGCAGCTCGGCTTTGAGCGAGGCGGTTTTGCTCGCCTCGGGGAAGACGATGTGGACGGAAGAACGGTTGGGGCATGTCACCGCGCCGCGGATCGGAGGCGCTTTGTACCCGCCGGTTCACGCTCTGTTGTACGCTCCGTTGGGGCTGCTGCCGCCGCGCGTCGCCTATCGCGTCATGCAGGGATTCGTACTCTCGATGGTCTTCTTTGCCGGTTGGGTGGCACAGCGATTGACGGAACGGCGCGTGTGGATGCCGGTGGCGGCCGTATTCGTCATGATGTTTCCGGGCTTTGCCGGATGCGTCGGCTTGGGGCAGAACGGCTCGATCTCGATGACGATTGTGCTACTTGGATGGTGGCAATTGACGCGCGGGCGGGAGGTATCGGCGGGTATTTGTTGGGGGTTGCTCGCCTACAAACCGGTGTGGGCGCTGGCGTTCTTGCTCGTGCCGTTGCTTTTGGGACGTTGGCGCATGGCCGTGAGCATGGCGGGGATGGGGCTGACGCTGATCGTCCTAACGCTGCCGTTCGTCGGTTGGGAAGCGTGGCGCGATTGGCTCCAGGTCGGGCAAGCGGCCGCTCAAGAATATCGGCGACAAGAGAACTGGATTATTCTCAGCCGCGATTTACTGTGCCTTCCGCGCCGCTGGCTGCTCGCCTTCGAGGATCAGGTCGCCAAAGATCTCGTCTGGCGAAGGGATTCCGTCTCCTCCGTTACCGCCGATCCGCTCGACGCGCCGTGGGATCATCCGTTGCTTTCCCTACTAGGTTGGGGGCTTTGGACGGCGGTGCTGTCCACCACCCTCGTGGTGGTTTGGCGGCGATGGCCGCGACGCGGGGAGAGGACCGAGCTGTTCCCTTCGTTCGCGTTGATGGGCGGGTTCTTCTCGTGCTACCACTTTCTGTACTACGATTTCGTCGTCGCCGCCGTGCCGGTTCTGCTATTGTTCTCACGGCCGCGCCGCTATCTTCCACCCCTCCGCGGCCTTTGGCGAACGACCGCCGCTCGGTGGAAGAGATCGGACGGATCGTCTCGATGGGCGTACTTCCGCAACGCCTTTCCTCCACTTCTGCTGTTTTTGATTATCGTTGTCCCCGCCGTCAGTTGCATCCGCGACAAGACGTTTCACTTTCCGCCCTTCGATACGTTCGGGCTGCTCGCTTTGTGGGCGTGGTGCGGCTATCAGTTGATGTCGAAAAACCTACGACAGACCGCGAAGTTCGCGCACCTTGGCCCCGATGTCGGGAGCGCGCGCGAACGTCTCGCCGATCAGCATGGCACGGACTCCGGCCTTGCTTAGCCGTTCGATGTCGGCGCGCGTACGAATGCCGCTCTCGCTGACGAGACACACATCGGGCGGCATCGCCTCGATCAGATCGAGGGTATGTTCGAGCCGCGTTTGGAACGAGCGCAGGTCGCGGTTGTTAACGCCGATCAGACGCGCGCCGCTGTCGAGGACGCGCGGCAGGTTGTCCCGTTCGTACAATTCGACGAGGGCTTGCAAGCCGAGTTCCGACGCCTCGCGGAGCAGACGCGGCAGTGCTTGTTCGTCGAGGATCTCGGCGATGAGCAAGACGGCGTCCGCTCCCGCCCAACGCGCCTCGAGCAGTTGATAGCGATCCAGAATGAAATCCTTGCGCAGCAGAGGCAGCGACACGGCGGAACGGATGGCGGAAAGATAATCCAGATGCCCTTGAAACGACGGCTCATCCGTCAGCACGCTGATGCACGCCGCCCCGTTGGCTTCGTACATGCGGGCGATGGCGACCGGATCGAAGTCGGCGCGGAGAAGTCCGGCGGAAGGCGAAGCCTTTTTGACCTCGGCGATGATCGCCGCTTCGGGGGCGCGTTCGAGGGCGGCGCGGAAATCGCGCGTCGGGGGCGAGGCTTCGATCCGCCTTTCGACTTGCTCGTCCGGCATACGAAGTCGTGCCGCGTCGATTTCTCGGCGTTTGTAGCCCACGATGCGTTCGAGGATAGTGGACATGGTTCTCTTCCAATGGCCTAGTCTCAGAAAGTCAGATATGCAAGATGACCGCGCGAACGTCAACCTCGGCAAACCCTCGGTCCCGTGGAGCGGAGCGGAAATCGGCCTCGCAGCCTTCTTGGCGTTGGTGTTTTGGCCGGGACTGATGGCCGAATTGGTCAATGGAATTGGTTTCGAGCGTTGGTACTACGGCGAGGCGGTGGTAGACAAACGTCGGCTTTTGCTCTGGGTCAACGCCTTGGCCGCGCCGTTCCAGGTGTTGACGTATCCCCTCGTGTTCGCGGCGCTATGTGGTGCGCGCCCAGAGCAGCTCGGCCTGACGACGCGGCAACTCGGTCGCAACCTCTTGGCGGGCCTGGGGGGAATGCTGCTCGTCCCCGATGTGTTCGCTCTGTTTTGGCTGGTTCGCCGTTGCTGCGGCGCGAGCGGCGAGGAAGGCGTCGAGAAACACGCTTTGGAGATGCTCGCCGGTCAAGGTTTGTCGTTGAGCGAATGGATCTTGCTGTACTTCACGGCCACTATCGCCGCGCCACTGCACGAGGAATTGGCCTTTCGAGGCGTTCTTCAGCCGTGGTTGGCGAAGGGGCGCTGGCGCGGACTGCTCGCGCTGCTCGGCGCGCTGGCGCTAACGCTATGGTATCGCCGTGCGCAAATCCACGGGGCTTACCCAGAGGGGTGGGGCAACGTCTTTGAGGCAGCCGTGCCGTTGTTCTTCGTATTGACCCTGTTTCCCTTGTATCTGCTTGCGGCTGGTTTCGGAGGCGAGCAAGCGGCGGCACTGGTCGGCGCTTCGGCGCTGTTTGCGTGCCTCCATTCGACTTGGCCGACGCCGATTCCGCTCTTCTTATTGGCACTTGGATTGGGTTTGCTGGCTCAACGAACGCAAAGCCTCGTCGCGCCCGTTTTGCTGCACGGCCTGTTCAATGCCATCAGTTGCATCCAGTTGTCGCTGGATGGTTTCTGAGCGGGGGCCATAGCCCACGGAGGATTACCCTATCGGAGGCCGACGAACCCCGCGCTCAGGTGACGCCGCCCTCGAAGCCGCTAGGCCACATCCTCGCCTCCCGACGCCGCCGGCGCGCCATCGGGCGGGAGTTCCTTGCTGCCGACGATGACGAGACTTGCGTTGATGAGTACCGGCACATGCTGGCCTTCGATCTCAATGGTGGTTCGGCCATTGACGTACCAACCGAGCGAGCCGGTGGAAAATTCCTTGACCTCGGCCATTTGCGGCACGCCGTTGACAGTCACGGTCACAGGTTTGGCTTTGGCCCGAAAGTCGGCGCGGCTGATGGGGCAAGTCGTTTTCTTGGCCACGATGGTCTCCTTCTTGGATCGAGAACATACGGATTCAACTTCACGCGAACCGGCAGATCATACCATGCCCCCGTGGGGGGACGGCAAGCGAAATTACCGTTCGCGCGGAGTTTGACGATTCAACCCGGCAGCGAAAGATGCCGGGCCGGTGGCGAGCGTCCAAGAAGCGCGCCTCGACGAGAATCGTTGCAAGGATGGGTGCTTTCGGATTCCGATGACTGCCCCTCGGCCGAAAAGCACCTCAAAGTACGACGTTTCGCTCTGAGTGGCTATCCGAGAAGCCCCTCTCCCCCGTACTCAGAGGGAGAGGGGAGCTTATGAGACAGACTCTCAGCGGAATCCGCCCGTACTCGACATTCCCGACATATTCGGCGACAGGGGCGACATACTCGAAGCCATGTTCGGAGCTGCCATACCCGTAGGAGCGGCGGACGGGAACGCGTTCGATGCCCCCTGCATCCCCTGCGCGGCCGCGATACTGCCGAGGCCCGGCTGGGCATTCTGCGAGTACGACATGCCACTTGCTGAACCGTATGGTCCGCTCTGCGCGGTCGGCGGAGCACCATAGCTGCTGTTGCTGTTGGCACTCTTGCAGCCCACCGCTGCCGCCAACAGAATCGCACCGTGCAGCCACCAGAGACGGCTGGACTTTTTCATCTTCAATTTCCTTTCCGTGTGAGCCTCGAAACGGCCCGGGAGTCCCCCGACTCCACCGTTCCAGACCGCTCCTCGAACTGCGGCCCCTCCAATCCTTATCATCGGCATTTCCGGAAGCGAACCATTGCTCACTTTGTCGAAATCCTCGATTTTTTGCAAAGAACGGCGAACGACACCAACGCCGGATGAGTTGGCGCACCGGCTGTGCAAACGGTCGAGTAGGTAAGTCGGCTACCTGGAGTGTTTGGCCATTTCAGCGCACGGCGAGTTGGGAACCGTAGGGAACGCCGTACTCGGTTCCGGTGAAGTTTTGCCGCGCGTGGATGAACGCGAGCATGTTGGCGGAGAGGAAGAACTGGCCCAGGCAAAGCGAGAGGAGAAGAGCGCGGCCCAGACGAAGCGAGCGCGCCGGGTTCGCGCCGGAGTTCAAGGCGAGACGGGCAAGCCAGAGAAACTCAAGCGGAAACAATACGATCATGTAATGGCGATGGATCGAGAAACAAGAGAAAGTGAGCAACAGTCCGAAACCCCAGAGAGCGGCGTTTTGTGTGAAGGCGCTGGCCGAATGGCTCCCGCTTCCCAACGCGCGCCAATCGGATCGCTGCCGCCACAGGGCCAGGACCGCGCGGCTCAACAAGACCAACGCCGCGCCCGCGAGAAACAAGTGCAGGGACGCAACGAGGTACGTCGGCCTGCCGAACACCAGAGGATACCGCTGAAACTCGCGGAAATACGGCCCGAATGTGTAGTCGATGCCGAAGCCGAACGGCTCGGTGAACCAACGAATCCAGAACTTCATTTCGACGGCGTGAACCCAACGGTGTGGATTGATGGGCCGTTCGCTCGGATGACGCAGCAGATGGACCAGCCACGGCAACAGGGGCAACGATCCCAACGCACTGCCCGCCAGCCACCCCCGCCAGGCAACGCGCCCGCATCTCCTCGCCCGGTCCTCCGACTCCGATGCCGACAAAACGGAACGCGAGGAACGATCGAACAGCAGCGTCCAAAGAGCAAAGCCTCCGGCGAAGAAGAAGCCGGCCATGTGAATCTGCCCCAGACACACGCCGACCAAACCCCACAGAAACGCGGGGGCGAAGCGGCGGCGATTCCACCACCCATACAGCATCGCCAAGGTCAGTAAAGGAAGTAAGCACGGCGGCCAGATTTTTCGATGGAACAACACCGCCAGTGGATTGACGGCCACCAGCGCCGCCGCCCACAACCACGCTTCGCGCTCGGCTTGGGGCACGCAGCGCGCGGCAAAAGCGACGAGCAACACCAAGGCGGCGATGTTGACCCACTCGACGGCGCGCGCCAGAGCGGGAGGATCTTCCGCCCCGCTGACGCGCTGCAACAACATGAAAACCCACAGGCTCATGCCGGGGTTGGGAATGTCCACACTCGACGCCATGCCCAACCAAGGCAACTCGGCGTCGCGGCTGTGCTGAAAGGTCCAGGCTTCATCGGCCTTATATTCGATGTCGTTCGGCCAAATCAGACGCAGGCCCGCTCCAACCAGTACGGCGGTGAGAGTCAAGACGATGGCCGGGGAGAAGCCGCGCGGTCGATCGGCGGATCGCACGGCGAAGCGGAGCGGCGACACGGCAAGGAGTCGGTGCATCGACAAAATCCGCTTTTTTCCAGCCTTTACCTCTTCCGATATCACGTCGGTCGATGTCACCGCGTCTCCCTTTTGGCTTGGAACCCACCCTCGCGCTCAGGCCGCTCGGCGATTCGAGAAGGAGGCAGACGGAACCGACACCGAGGACGATGCGTTCCGCAACAGGACCGGAGGCGACTCGTCCGGCAAGGCCAAGACGGCCGGCGCGATGAAGTACGAATGCTCCAGCGCGAAGCGGCCGCGCAGAACCGAATGGCTGCATGTGTCCGTCATGGCCAGCCACGCGCTGCCGGGCGGAAAGGTATGAAGATATTTCGGACCCTTTTCTTGGAAATCTTCGTTGAGCTTGAGATAATCGTGAAAGCGGAGCATGAACAAGTCGTAATCGGAACGGCGACCGACGCGCGGGCGGAGAAGGCCCATAATGCTCCGGCCGAGTTGAGACAGCCAGCGCGACCCGGCGCGACCCGGCAATCCCGCCTCTTCGCCATAGCGTTTGAGCAGCTTGGCGAACGGATCGCTCGTCACCCAGATGCGCGGCTCGCGCGGATTGATGTTGGCGAAGACGCGCAGAATCCGATTGCCGCGCGAGGGACGACCGGGGAACGCATCGACGTGCAACAGATCGTTGCGCGCCTTGGGGCGCAGTCGGCGCGTAGCCTCTTCTTGCGGTCGGAAACTGGCGCGATCGAGCTGCCAACCTTCGCGGTAGGGCAGGAGCGAACTCAACCAGTCGGTCGCCGCCGTCGAGAAATGGGCGAATATGGCTTGGAGGCGCGCTTCTTGTCCGGCTTCGCGGCGCACAAAGCCGTTTACCTTGCCGTTGGCCGGATTGTAGCTGATGTTCTTGTGCGCCAGACTGCCCAATTCCTGACGAAGAAGGAATTCCAGATCATCGCCTTGAGGCAAGGCGAACGGCGCGGAGGGGTAGTATAAAACCTCGCCGCGTTCCAGGCGCTCCGCCGGCGATCCTAGCCCCTTCGAAGCGATCGCATTCGCTTCCATGAACGTACTCTCCTGCGTCCCGTGGTCCCCACACGGGTAGCCGCTATACCATCGGTCTGTTGGGAGAATCAAGAGCGAAGCGAATGCCCATGCGAATCGAGTATGGAGTGCGGAGCCGGTAGGTGTCGGTGCGCGCGACCCACCTTGGAGTCGCTCCACACGCTACGACGCGTGACGGCCGTTGGCTCGGGTAAGATGCAGCAACGGTGAATCGACAGCGTCTCCCTCCGGCATGGCCAACCGGGGCAGCGTTAAGACGAATCGAGTCGGTTCGTGGCGGCGCGGGGGATCGAGGCGCAAGTCGCCCCCTTGTAACTGAGTCAGACGCCAGGCGATGGGCAGTCCCAAGCCGCGCCCGCGCCCGGCCGGCCGGCCCGAATAGAACGGATCGAACAGATGGGGCCGTTGCAGGGCGTCGGGGCCTGTTCCATTGTCTTCGATGGCCAATTCGATGTCCGCGCCTTCGATGGGGCGGCGTAGGATCAGCCGCGCCCAGCCATCGGTGGGCGCAGCTTCGATGGCGTTGCGTAGAAGGCAAGTCAACGCGGTTCGCAGTTGGCCGGCGTCCGCGTACACGGGCAATCGTTCGGGCTGAATAGCCACCTCAATGCGCACGCGCCGCTGTGCCGCCATCTCGCCCAGACTGGCCGCCGTTTCGCCCAACAGCGTCGGTAGATCGAGCCAACCCGGACAGGGAGGAGCCGGCTTGGCGAACTGCATCAACTCGCGCAGGATGCCGTGAATGCGGCGCGTCTGCGCGACGATCGCCTCCAAAGCCTTATGCGGCGCGTCTCTCGCATCTTCGCGGAACCAATCGCCTTCATGCGCGAGCAAGTATTGTGCTTGTCCAGAGATGACGGCGAGCGGATTATTGATTTCATGCCCCGCGCCGCCGGCAAACTCGGCTAGAGCGGCCAACTTGCCCGATTGGAGACGGCACGCCTCGCCGTGGACTTGTTCTTCCAGGGCGCGTTGGAGGGCATCGATCTCTTGTTCGAGATGATCGTGCAACGGTTGCTGACGCAAGCGGCGATTTTCGGCTGCCGACTCTAATAAGTCGCGCAGCAGGGGAACCTCGTTTGGTTTACCGGATAAGGAATCGGGAAGCGGAGAAGACAAAGGGAAGGCCGTGGAAGCCTCTAGCTCTCTGTCTCCCTGTCGGCCCGTATCCGCGTCGTCGTCCAGGAGCAGCGCGGCGCGGTCGGCGGAGGCAAATGCGCCTTGTCCCAAACCCAGATCGACGCCCTGTCGTCGCGCTTCTTCGATGGCCAGGCGCGCCAACGGAAACAGCACGGGATCGGCGCGAAAGGTCTGAGCTAATTCGGTGGGTAGGTGTAAATGTTCGGCGGCGGCGCTGGACCAAGGGGGCAATCGCCAACGCCGCGCCAATCGGCGGGCAATCGCTGCTGAATCGATCCCCCAGTGGCGACGCTGTGTCTCGGCGGGATCGGATCGCAGGGCGGGATCGGCCCAACAGGCGGCGACGGCCTCGACATCGACGGCGCACATGGCCAACCAGCCCAGGGGAGCCAGCAAGCCGCACGTCCAGGCGGCTTCCGGATCGCATTGCCCCGTTCGCTCGGCCAATCGATGCGCCAGGCGCGCGTACGCCAGACTTGCTTCGTAGACCGGTTGAACGAGCGGGTGATTCCACTCGACGAAGCACTCGGAATGCCGGAGCAGTGCCAGGGCGTCGTCAATGGCGGCGGCGCGAGCGAACGCGGCGGCATGGAAGGAAGGCGGAGGAGCGGAAGTTGTCCGGCCCGGCCAGGGTGCGTCGCTGTGCCGAACGAGAAGTAGTACCGCTCCGGGGTCGTGCCGGATGGCGGGCCAAGTGTCTTCGGTCAGCGGTCGTCCGAGAACCGCTAACGACGCAGCGCTCGGCGACAGCCAGGACAGACGCAGTACAGCCTCCGCCCGCTTCTCCGGGTCGCTCACGGCTCTCTCCTCGGTGAATCGTTGCGTTTTGCCGCGGCCCTTGGGAATGCGCGAGCGGGGGCGCTTCGCTTCCTCAGGGGTCGCGGCAAAACGAGTGCGGGACTCCGAAAATCCGTTACGCCGGGGTTGTCACCGGCTCGATGTCCAGCAACGCGCACATCTCGTCGATCAACTCTTCGACGACGAACGGTTTGTGCAAGAACTTGTCGGCTCCGGCCAAACGCAGTTCGTGGATCTTGTCTTCTTCGATCATGCCGGAGATGCACAAGATGCGCACGTCTTCGAGCGTGGTATCGGCTCGAACGCGGTGGCAGACTTCCTTGCCGTTGATGTCCGGCAACATAACGTCCAGCACGATGATGTCGGGTCGATATTCCTTGACCATCATGCCCGCGTCGAAGCCGTTGGAAGCGATACGCACCTCGAAACGGCCGTCTTCATCCAGGAACCTGTTCATCACATCGACCAGTTCGGCGTCGTCGTCAACGAGCAGAACCTTGCGCTTGCCGCTCTCCAGCGCGTCGGTGGGAATGCCGTTGTCCCTCATGAACTTGTAAAGAGCTTCGCGCGGTATGCGCCGGAAGCGCGAACCGGGCACGCGAAACCCCTTCAATTGGCCGTTGTCGAAACAACGGATAATAGTTTGTTGACTGACCTTGCAAACTTTGGCGGCTTCGCCGGTCGTAAATACGGTTTTCATGCGTCCTTCATTCCTTACTGGCCTCAGCCAGTCGCACGAGTGTGGCCCCGAACGACCATCCCTCAGCCGTTCGAGACCGGGATCATCCCTGATCTCTGACTCTTACTCACCTTCCTTGCCTAAGCCCGCAATCCGTAGACTGGGGAGAGGCAGGATTCTTAGGAACTTCTCTCGCTACGCCGTCGCGCTTCTCTTCCTCACTTTTCTCAACGTCCACACCTCGCGTGGACGTAAGAAAGCAGTCCGAAGACCTCAAGGGTGAGACCCGTGACGGTGAAGCCTATCCCGCGTGCGATTGGAGCCTATCGAGTGTGAGGGGGATTGCCAATCTTTCCAACAACCGCGATTATAACCAACTTCCGGAGCGTGTCAACGCGAATCCTTCCACATCACTTGCCGTAACTCCTTAATTTATAGACACTTCCTCCGCGCCCTGCAAAAATCATACGCAGTTGTAAAAAAGCCATTCTCGTCCCGATTCGTCTCGACTCAGTTTGTTTCCCAAAAGCCCGTCCTTGCCCCATCCTCCTTGCTTCACCCTTCTTATCGGAACGCTCCCGCCGCCTTCGTCGCCTTGTCTCTCCCAGATTGCCGAAGGATCGAAATCTTCGCCGTTACGATCCAACCCATCCTTCAATCGAGATAGATGAGCAGGACTGCCAAGTCCGCCGGGCTGATGCCGCTGATGCGCCCGGCCTGACCGAGATTGACCGGACGAACACGGCTCAACTTCTCGCGGGCCTCGGCACGCAGTTGCGGCACTGCGTCGTAATCGAAGCGCGCCGGGATTGTTTTCGACTCCATCCGTTGAAAGCGCCGCACCTGCTCCGCCTGTCGATGAATGTATCCGGAATACTTGGCCTCTAGGATCACCTGTTCCAGCGCTGCTGGCGGCGTTTGCAGGGATTGCACTCCGGGCGACATGGCGACGATCTGATTCCATTCGACTTCCGTGCGGCGCAGCCATTGCTCCAACGTGGAGTTGTCGCGACGCTGGCAGCGCAGATACTCCTGAAGCTCGGCGACGGCGAACTCCTTTCGCTGCAATCGGTCCCAATCTTCGTCGCTTACCAGACCGACGCGACGGCCGATCGGAGTGAGGCGACGGTCGGCATTGTCGTGGCGCAGCAGCAGACGGTATTCGGCTCGGCTGGTGAACATGCGGTACGGCTCATCGACGCCTTTGGTAACGAGGTCGTCGATCAGCACGCCGATATAAGCCTGACTGCGATCCAAAATGAGCGGTTCTTCTCCTTTGATCTTGAGGGCCGCGTTGACTCCAGCCATCAGCCCCTGAGCCGCCGCCTCTTCGTAGCCGGTGGTGCCATTTATCTGTCCGGCGAAGTAAAGCCCTTCGACTTTTTTGGTCTCCAGCGTCGGATGCAACTGCGTCGGCGGCGCATAATCGTATTCGACCGCGTACCCCCAACGCAGCACTTCGGCGTTCTCCAATCCGGGGATGAGGCGCAGCATCCCCTGCTGCACATCCTTGGGCAAACTGGTGGAGATACCGTTGCAATAATACTCCCAGGTGTTGCGGCCTTCCGGCTCCAGGAAGATCTGATGGCGATCCTTGTCGGCAAAGCGTACGACCTTGTCTTCGACCGAGGGACAGTAGCGCGGCCCGCGCCCGTGGATTTGCCCCGAGTACATCGGTGCCCGGTGCAAATTGCCACGAATGAGATCGTGTACATCCTCATTGGTGTAGGTAATGTGGCAATCCAGCTGCGGCTGCGTCAAGCGCTCGGTGGCAAAGCTGAACGGTTGCGGCTCGTCGTCCCCCGGTTGGCGTTCGGTCTTAGTGAAGTCGATGGTGCGTCCGTTCAGTCGGCAGGGCGTGCCGGTTTTGAAGCGCGCGAGTTGGAAACCGCAAGCGGCGAGACTGTCGCTCAGCGACTCCGCCGCGCCGTCGCCGGCGCGCCCGCCGCTTGTCTTGGCCTCGCCAGTGTGCATGATCGCTTTGAGAAATGTGCCGGTAGTCAGCACGACGGCCTTGGCGCGATACAGGGTATCTCCACGGGCCACAACGCCGCCGACGCGCTTCTTATCGGCCTGAGGCGCAAGCGAGGGTCCATTCGATTCGGTTTCGCCGCAGGTCGGTAAATCGTCGAGGACGAATCCCTCGACCATCTCTTGGCGCAGCGTCAGATTCGACTGCGACTCGACCCGATGTTTCATGGTGAACTGATACATTTTCTTGTCGGCCTGCGCTCGCGGCGAGTGCATGGCCGGCCCCTTGGTTCGATTCAACATGCGAAATTGGATGGCGCTGGCGTCGATGACCTTGCCCATCTCGCCGCCGAGCGCATCGATTTCGCGGACGATCTGTCCCTTGGCGACGCCGCCGATGGCCGGATTGCAACTCATCTGTGCGACCGCATCGGCATTCATGGTCAACAGGGCAGTCCGCATTCCGAGTCGAGCGGAAGCCAAAGCCGCTTCGACTCCGGCATGGCCGGCACCGACGACCACTACGTCGAAATCGTAGGTCAACGCAAACATGGTGATCTAGCTCAAGGATGCAGGACGTATCTCTCCCGGCAATATACCCGAAAAGGCGGGAAAGGATAAAGAGGGACTCGACGGGAAGTGCGGCGATCCCTCGATCCGACGGTTAAACGGTCTAGCCGCGAGGACGAGCATTTGGCATGATGCCGCTCCTCGTCCGGTGGAGAACCGGAACGAACCGGAGGTTCCGCGCCGATATGACAGACGATTTACCCGCTCCCCATTCTCGACGATTGCCGTGGCGCGCCGCCGCCAGAGGATGCCTCGCCGGCGCGCTGGTGGCGCTGGTCGCTCACCTTCTCTACGTTATGGTCGGAAGCAACTTTCACACCGTAATTCCCGGCGCGGTGTATCGCTCGGCGCAACTTTCGGCGGCGTCCCTGGATCGCTACCTTCAGGACAAACACATTCGCACCGTCATCAATCTGCGCGGTTGCTGCGATCCCGAAACGTGGTATCTGAACGAGGGGCGCGTGACGTTGCGCAACGAGGTTTCTCTGGAAGATCTCGGTTTCTCGGCCGGTCGGCTGCCGTCGAGCCAGACTTTGCGCCAACTGCTCGAACTCATCGACCGCAGCGAATACCCCATTCTGTTCCACTGTCATAAGGGGGCGGATCGCACCGGCATGGCCTCGGTTCTCGCTCTTTTGTTGCTCACCGACACGCCCTTGGACGACGCCGTCCACGAACTCGGCTTTCGTTCCGGACATTTGCCGATCGGCAGGACCGTGAACATCGATCGCTTCTTCGATCTCTATCGGGAATGGCTATCGAGTCGGAGCCTGACGCATACGCCGGCGGTCTTGCGCCGTTGGATCGAGCGGGAGTATTGTCCCGGCGATTGTCGTTGTCGGATCGAGTTTGCCGATACCATTGCGTTGCCGTTGCATCTGTCCGGCCCCATGCCGTCGCCGCTGCGCATTCGATGCCACAACACGTCGATCGCGCCGTGGCATCTCCATCCGAGCGACAACTCCGGCGTCCATCTGATTTTCGTGCTATCTAACGATAGGGGACAATGTGTCGCCACCGGCAAGTCGGGCCTGTTTCATGCGACGGTCCCACCGGGCGGATCGATCGATTTGACGGCGGTTTTACCCGGCGCGCTAGCCCCCGGACGGTACGAGTTGCGCGTGGACATGGACGAGGAGCAACACGCCTTTTTCATGCAGACCGGCTCGCAACCGTTGAGTTGCGCCGTGGAAGTGCCCTAACCGTTCTCCCTCGCCCCTGTATTCAGAGGAGAGGGTTTTCCCATTTGTCTCCTCGCCCCCGTACTCGGGGGAGAGGAGTTGGGAGTGAGGGGTTTCTCGGAGAGGCGCAGAGCAATCGATCGTTCCGCGAAGAATCGATGGGGAGGATATGTGAAAAAGTATTGGCGTCTCTTGGGAAGCGGCATTCTGGTGGTGTTTCTGATCTGGCATGTGGAATGGAAAAAAGTGGCCTCGGCGTTCGTTCAGTTGGATGCGACCTACTGGGTTTCGGCTCTGGGAATGTTCTTCGTCATTCAATGCGTCAGCGCGCTCCGCTGGCAGATGCTCGGACGGATGCTCGGATTGGGAGGGCGCTGGCACGAGTATCTGGCTTACTATTACGTCGGGATGTTCTTCAATCTCGTCCTGCCGACTTCGGTGGGCGGCGACGTGGTGCGAGCCTGGTATTTGGGACGTTTAGAGGGCGAGAATCCCGCAATGGGACGGCGGACGGCGGCCTTCGTAAGTGTTTTGGCCGACCGTCTCAACGGATTCGCCGTCATGATCGTTGTGGCGTCCCTCGCGGCGTTGTGTTGCCCGATAGCGCTGCCGAGTTGGATCGCTTGGACCGTCGCCGGTTTGGGAGCGGGCTGCACCATCGGATTGGCCGTCCTGCCGGTCTTGCCTAGGGTTCGACCTTGGCTGCCGTCGCATCCGCGCCTGATGCGGATTTTCGACGCTGCCGACCTGTGCCTGCGGGATCGGATCGGCATGGTCTGGGTCACACTATTGTCGGTGTTAGTGCAGCTGGGCAACATCGTTTTCGCCTGGTTGATCGGCGTGGGCATGGGCTTGCAGATCCCAGCGTTGTACTATGCGGTGCTGATTCCCTTGGTGTCGATTTTGACCCTATTGCCCATCAGTCTCAACGGCATGGGGCTGCGTGAAATCGGCACGGTGGGGTTATTGGAACCGTTGCACGTCGATTCGGCCACGGCGGTCACTCTGTCGCTGTTACTGTTCGCCGTGTATACCACGGCTAGCTTGTCGGGCGGCTTGGTTTATTTGTTCGGGCGCGCTCCTCGCTTTCAGGCGGCGGAGGCCGGGCGGGCGGCGCAAGATTCTTTCACCGCGTCTCGCGGCACGGAGGCATCCGGTCATGCGGACCCTGTCGGTAGTGATTCCGATCAAGGACGAAGGGGCAAATCTACGGCCACTCCACGAGCGGCTGCGCCGTGCGCTCGATCCACTTTGTGTGGGGGGGGAAGGCCGTCTCCCTCGATTGGAGAACTATGAGATCCTTTTTGTAGACGATGGCAGCGGCGACGACTCCTTCGCCGTCTTGAACGAGTTGGCCGCCCTCGACCACCGCGTAAAAGTGGTGTGCCTGCGCCGCAACTTCGGCCAGACGCCCGCCCTCCGCGCCGGCATCGATTGGTCCACGGGCGACGTTCTCGTCACCATGGACGGCGATCTACAAAACGATCCCGCCGACATTCCCATGTTGCTCGACAAGCTCGATGAGGGACACGACGCCGTTTTTGGCCTCCGCGCCAATCGCCAGGATCATTTCTTCGTCCGTAAGCTGCCCAGCTTTTTCGGCAACTGGTTGATCCGCCGCGTTACCGGCGTGCGCATCCGCGACATGGGATGCACCCTCCGCGCCATGCGACGCGATCTCGCCGAATCGCTCCCCTTGTACGGCGAACTGCACCGTTTCGTGCCCGTGCTGGCGCAGATGCACGGTGCCCGAATCGTACAGGTTCCCGTGCGCCATCACGCGCGTGTCGCCGGCAAAACGAAGTACGGCCTAACTCGCACCGTCCGCGTCTTGCTCGACCTGATTACGGTGAAGTTTCTGCACACCTATTTAGCGCGGCCGATGCACGTCTTGGGAACCGCCGGCCTTGTCTCCATGGCGGTGGGCGGCCTCAGTTTATTGGCCACCATCGCCATGAAATATCTGCTGAATCCGCCGGTGTTCATGACCGGCAATCCGCTGTTGTTGCTCAGCGTGATGCTCGAGTTGGTCGGCGTGCAGTTCATCTCGATGGGCCTGCTCGGCGAAGTGCTGACACGCACCTATTTCGAGAGTCAGGGCAAAACGTCGTACACTGTGCGAACGACCTTGAATCTCAACGAAGCCGGCCACCGCCGCGCCGCTTGAGAAGTCTGCAGCGTCGGCGAGCGAGGAAACAACAAGCTCCTCCCCCTAAGCGCGGGGGCGAGGGAGCTGGGCGGACAATGGCTCACGCGACAGGCTCCGAGGATCCCGCTTCCAAAAGTCGTCGGAGAAGCACCGGATTGACGATGCCCCGAAAGCGTACTCGTTCGTTGACGACCACGACCGGCACGCACTCGCCGAACCGCCGCACGAGATCGGCGTCTCCATCGACATCGACGCAACGCAGTGAAAACTCGTAACGCCGCCGTTCCCGTTCGAGTTGCCCCCAGGCTTGCTCGCACAAATGACAGCCCCGGCGCGTGTACAGGACGATGTTCCAATGCCGCAGCTTCTTTCGCTTCCACCAAGCGCTCAACCAAGATCGCACCATTCGATCCTCCGTCGTCCGCGCGCCTAGAATGTAGTATAGATAAGATGTCCGCGCCCACGACCCGCATAGTCGGATCGCGCGGGTTTTGCTATCTTAACTGTTGTATGTGTACGTTTCCGGGTGAGGGCGTCGAAGCATTGCAGGCGGCGCGGGCCGACGGAACCGGCACAAGGACCGTGAAGCCGACGAAACGCTAAGAGGAATTCGTATGCCCTCTGAACCGACCCCCAATTCCAATCCTCCGCCATCGAACAAAGCGCGACGCCGCCCGGCTCCCGGCGTGGGAGGCAATCTACTCTGGGTCGTCGTACTGATCGTGGTTGTAGGTTGGTTCATCGTTCAAGCGCCGAGCGGCGGCGGAACCATCGAATGGGGCGACTTTTGGGTGTTGCTGGTTAAGCACAAGCTCAAGAAAGTCGTCGTCGGTACCGACCGAATCAGCGGCGAACTCAAAGAAGTCGGCATGGACGATCTCCCCGACAACGTGAAGAAATCACTGGAGAAAATTCGCGGCAAGAAGTTCAACGTCGAACGGATTCGTCTCGACGATTTGAAACTGCTGCCACGCCTTCAAGAAGAAGTCGAACAACAGGACATGCAGCTGGTCGAGGAACCGGATCACCTTTGGTTTATGCAGCCGTTGGTGGTCTTCGTCTTGCCTCTGGTGATTCTATTGGGGGTGTTCCTGTTTCTGCTGCCGCGCTTCCGCGACCCTTTGGGCGGCGGGTTTCTCAGTAGTTACATTAAAAGCCCGGCGAAACGCTACGAACGCAGCAAACTGCGCGTCACGTTTGAAGATGTGGCCGGGATGCAGAACGCCAAGAGCGAGTTGCAAGAGGTCGTCGAGTTCCTTCGGTCGCCGGAGAAGTTTCAGCGCTTGGGCGCGGTCGTCCCCAAGGGTGTCCTGTTGGTCGGCCCTCCGGGTACCGGCAAGACGCTGTTAGCCCGCGCCGTTGCCGGCGAAGCGGGGGTGCCGTTTTACAGCATCAGCGGCTCGGAATTTATTCAGATGTTCGTTGGCGTCGGTGCCAGCCGCGTCCGCGATATGTTTAAGACCGCCAAGGACAACGCTCCAGCGATTTTGTTCATCGACGAGATCGACGCCGTGGGACGGATGCGCGGCGCGGGTGTCGGCGGCGGCTCGGACGAACGCGAACAAACGCTGAATCAGATTCTCAGTGAAATGGACGGCTTCACCCCGACCGAGACCGTCATCGTCATGGCCGCCACCAATCGGCCCGACGTTCTCGATTCCGCCCTGTTGCGTCCGGGCCGTTTCGATCGCCACGTCACCATCGACCGCCCCACTTGGCAGGGACGTTTGGCCATCCTCAAGGTGCATACGCGCACCAAGCCGTTGGCCGACGACGTGAACTTGGAGGCCATCGCCCGCGGCATGATCGGCATGACGGGTGCCGACTTGCGCAATCTCGCCAACGAGGCCGCGCTCTTGGCCACGCGCGAGAACAAGAACAAAATCGACCGGATCGACTTCGAGCGCGCCGCCGACCGCGTGCTGATCGGTCCCAAACGCGAAGAGGTACTCTCGCCGGAAGAGAAACGGCGCACCGCCTATCACGAAGCTGGCCATGCTCTGGTCTCTTGGCTCGTGCCGGAAGGCGAGAAACCGATGAAAGTGTCCATCGTACCGCGCGGCCGAACCGGCGGCGTCAACCTACTTGCGCCCGACGAAGACCGCTACCATCACGGCAAGGACTATTTCAAAGCCCGCCTCATCATGCTGATGGGAGGCCGAGCCATTGAGCGGCTCATCTACGGTCAACCCTATGCCGGCGTCGAGGCGGATTTGAAACAGGCCACCAAAATGGCGCGCTACATGGTCACACATTGGGGCATGAGCGACCGGCTCGGACCGATGTCGTTTCGCATGGGCGAGGAACACGTCTTTCTCGGTAAGGAGATTCAGGAGGCCCGCGATTTCAGCGAGAACTCGGCCGCCATCATCGACGAGGAAGTGCAGAAATTGCTGCGCGAGGCGGACGAAGAGGCTTACGAACTGCTCAAAGCCAACCGCGACAAAGTCGAGCGTATCGTCGATGCCCTGATGCAGCGCGAAGAACTACTGCGCGAGGACATCGACGACCTCCTGAAGGCTCCGTCCAACGGCATCGTAACCCGGCCTTCATCCAACGGAGCGAGTTGAACTCGCGCTCCACCGAGCCAGGCGTCTTAGCACCATTTCAGGTAGTTTATATCTCGGATGGACCCGTTGCGAGGCTCGGCGAAAGGAGCGAACGTGACTCCGGCTAACCGAGCGATACTTGGAGACTATCCCCGATCACGAGGTCGAGGTGCGAAGCAAGAACGATTCCGTGCCGGGCGCGCAAGCTGGCTGGGTGGTCGATCCCGCCGCGCCCCAGTGACGGTTCCTCTCCCCGGCGAAGATGCGAAAGCGTACCAGGATACGGACACCCTGACGTTGGAAGACATCATTCCGGGATTTGAACTGCTCGTGAGCGGCGGACTGCGGGAATGACGCTCGAATCAACCGCCAACGCCTAATGTCGAAAATGCCTGACGCCGGTGAACACCATCGCCAGGCCGTGTTCGTCGCACGCCTGGATTGACTCGGCGTCGCGCACGGAGCCTCCCGGTTGCACGATGGCCGTCACGCCAGCGCGGGCGGCCTCGTCGACGTTGTCGCGGAACGGGAAGAACGCATCGGAAGCCATGACGCTGCCCTTGCTCCGCTCCCCGGCCTTGCGAACGGCCATGTAAACCGAATCGACTCGGCTCATCTGTCCCGCGCCGACGCCGACGATCCGCGCGCTTTTACTCAGTACGATGGCGTTGCTTTTGACGTGCTTGCATACCAGCCAAGCGAAGCTCAGCTCGCGCAATTCCTCCTCATTAGGTGCGCGTTTCGTCACGACCTTGAGTTGGGCGAAATCGTCGCCGCCCGCGTCGCGGTCTTGCACGAGTAGTCCACCCCGAACGCGGCGATAATCGAGATTCGCTAAGCTCTGGGCTGCGCCATCGAGCGATCCGGCGCGCAGGATGCGAACGTTTTTCTTCCAACTGGGCCGGGTGGTTAAGATTTGGAAGGCAGCGTCCGTATAGCTTGGCGCGACGATGCACTCGACAAAGCGATTCGGCTCGCTGATTTGCAGTGCCGCCGCCTCATCGACTTCTCGATTGAAACCGAGAATGCCGCCAAAGGCGCTGAGCGGATCGCCTTCGTAGGCATTGCGGAATGCCTCGACCAGTGAATCGGCGCAGGCCGCTCCGCAGGGGTTGTTGTGCTTGACCACCACGGCGGCGGGTTCGGTAAACTCGCGGACGAGATTCAACGCACTATCGAGATCGAGCAAGTTGTTGTAAGACAGTTCCTTGCCGTGCAACACTTCGGCGCGGGCCAACGAACCCGCA
The DNA here is from genome assembly GCA_021807595.1 of Planctomycetota bacterium. Taxonomy (GTDB): domain Bacteria; phylum Planctomycetota; class Planctomycetia; order Gemmatales; family Gemmataceae; genus JAJPHU01. The sequence goes on from JAKBCS010000050.1 coordinate 22,352, forward strand.
GCGGCGTTCGGCTCGATGTAGAAAGCGGCGCGCTGATGCGGATTCTCGCCGTAGCGCAGCAATTGTCGGCGTTCCAAGTAGAGATCGAGCAAAGGAGGGAAGGCTTCCTCACTCTTCGCGCTCTCGTCACTCTTCTCATCCTCAACTCCCGTCAACTCTGCCGAAAGAGAATCGATTAAATGGGTAGAGAGGTTTTTGGCGATGGCGTGATCGTATCCGGAAGTATATGCGAATGCGGCGGCGGCGAGGATCTGGCGCATCATCAAATGCAACGCACCCCCATGTCGTTTCATCTCGTTGAGGATGAGTTTGTAATGACTTGGATTTGTGGCGACGGCGACATCGCGGTAGTTCTTCGCTGCCGAGCGCACCATCGACGGGCCGCCGATGTCGATATTCTCGACGATTTCTTCGTAAGTCACTCCGGGACGAGCCGCGGTCGCCTCGAACGGATAGAGATTGCAGACGACGAGATCGATAGGTTGAATGTCGTGGGCTTGCAGCGTTTTTATGTGTTCGGGATTGTCGCGCACGGCGAGAATCCCTCCGTGAATGCGCGGATGCAGCGTCTTGACTCGGCCATCGAGCATTTCTGGAAAACCCGTGACTTCGGAGATGTCGCGTACCTCCAATCCGGCCTCGGCCAACACCTTGCGCGTGCCGCCGGTGGAAATCAACTCGACCCGGAAGGCGGCGAGGCCGCGCGCGAATGCGACAAGTCCGGTTTTATCGCTGACACTGAGCAGGGCGCGACGAATGGTGCGAAGACTCATGATCTAGCTCCCGGGGGATTCGTTCCGACACAACGGGTATGGTAAGGAATTCCTATTCGCGCAGCGGAGTTTCGTCCAGACTTTGCTCGCATGAAACAAGACGCTACAATCGTACTCTTTGTCGGCGATCCGAGGGATCTGGCGGACCTGGCTGCGGAAAACGGCGGGGCCACGCGCCGGCGCGGAACCGAGGCTATCTCCGGCAATCGGTTTCCCTATAAGATGAGAAGGAGAAGGAGATACGCCGATGCCTAGCGCTTACCCAGAGAGTCGTTCGCCCGGTCGGCGTTTGCGCGCGGCGTGGAGTGCCGCTCCGCTCGCGGTGCCGGGCGCATTCAACGCGCTGGTTGGTCGCATGGCGGAACGGCTCGGTTTTCAGGCCGTTTATCTTTCCGGCGCGGCGCTGTCGGCGTCGATGGGTTTGCCGGATGTCGGCTTGGTGACGCTGACGGAGTTCGTCGACGCGGCGCGCAGGATCGCGGCGGCGACCTCCCTCCCCCTCTTGTGCGATGCCGACACCGGCTTCGGCGAAGCGCTGAACGTCGAACGGTGCGTGCGAATGTTCGAGGACGCCGGCGTCGCCGGCATTCATCTCGAAGATCAACGGATGCCCAAGCGTTGCGGTCATCTGTCCGGCAAACAATTGATCGAGGCGGACGAGATGGCCGCCAAGATTCGGGCGGCGGCAGCGGCGCGGCGGGACGCCGATTTCGTCGTGATCGCCCGTACCGATGCGCGCGGCGTCGTTGGCTTCGACGAAGCCGTCCGCCGCGCCCGTCTCTATGTCGAAGCGGGAGCCGATGCCCTCTTTCCCGAAGCGCTGGAGAGCCGCGACGAGTTCGCCGCTTTCGCGCGGGCGCTCGTTCCCGTTCCCTTGTTGGCCAACATGACCGAGTTCGGCCGCAGTCCCAATCTCGATTTCCAGGAGTTAGCAGACCTCGGTTATCGACTTATCCTCTATCCCGTGACGACGTTGCGGGCAGCCCTTCATGCGACGCGAGCGGTGTTAGCGGACGTTCTCGCCAAGGGACATCAACGCGATCGACTCGGAGACATGCTCACGCGCGCCGAGTTGTACGATTTGCTGGATTATGCGGGCTACGAACAACGAGATCGATCTTATTTCCGATGAGCGAACGGCCGGAGGAATATGCCATGACGACGGAGATCTATTCGCCGGGTTTGGAAGGCGTGATTGCGGGCGAGACGGCCATCTCGACCGTTGCCGACGGCTTGCGTTATCGCGGCTATCCGGTGACGGAGTTGGCGGAGATGGCCACGTTCGAGGAAGTCGCCTATTTGCTGCTGCACGGCGAACTACCGACGGCACAACAGCTCGCCGAGTTTCAGAATCGCGTCGCCTCGGCGCGTCGTTTGCCCGGCCCCTTGATTAACCTCTTGGGCGTGGTGCCGCGCGAGGCGTCGTCGATGGACGTGGTTCGCAGCGCGGTGAGTATTTTAGCCCATTTTGACTCCGATACGTCCGATTCTTCGCCCGCGGCCAATCTCCGCAAAGCCGAGCGGCTTCTGGGTCAGATCCCGGTCGCCGTCGCCGCGCACCATCGACTCGCCAGGGGCCAAGCTCCCTACACCGCGCGCCCCGATCTCGGCCAGGCCGCCAACTTTCTCTACATGCTGCGCGGCGAGGAGCCGACTCCCGCCGCCGCGCGCGCCCTCGATGTGTCGTTGATCCTTTATGCCGAACACGAGTTCAATGCTTCGACGTTTACGGCGCGGGTGGTTTGCTCGACCGAGTCGGATTTGCATTCGAGCATTGTGGCGGCCATCGGAGCGCTCAAAGGTCGGTTGCACGGCGGAGCGAACGAACGGGTCGTGGAATTGTTGCAGAAAACCGGCGGCCCCGCCAACGCCGAGAAGTGGGTACGCGCGGCGCTGGCAAACAAGGAACGCATCATGGGCTTCGGCCACCGCGTTTACAAGAGCGGAGACGTGCGCGCCGGCATCCTGCGGAGCCATGCCCGGCAGGCGGCGGAGGCGGCGGGTTCGCTTCAGTGGGAGGAAACCGCCGAGATCATCGAGCGAGTCCTCGCCGCTGAGAAGCAGCTATTTCCCAATCTCGATTGGCCGGCGGGACGACTCTATCACGCGCTGGGGCTGGAGATTCCATTGTACACTCCGATCTTCGTCATGTCGCGTGTGTCCGGTTGGAGCGCGCACTTCATCGAACAGCAGCAGCACAATCGCCTCATCCGACCGCGCGGCCGCTACATCGGCCCGCAGGCGCGAAGCGTGAGACCCTTAGCCGAACGCGGGTAACACACTGCGCGTCTCACTCGAACGAGCGAGCAATCGACGCGCGATGTCCCTGTGGATGCGAGTCGAGTTCATCGTCCCGTCGATTCCGGCGGCGCGACCGGCTTGTTCGCCCCCTCGGATACGTCCAGGAACACGTCGAGTTGTTGACCGACGTAGACGGGTTTTCCCTCGGTCTTCAGCGAATAAATTGCCTGCAAGACGCGCGTATCGACGCGCTCGGTGTTGTCGCCGGTCAGCGAGCGTTTGGGGATGACATACGGCTCGACGCGCACGAAGGTCAGCGGATACTGTTGGTCCGGCGCGCCGCGGAAGCTGGCCATGCCCGGTGCGCCCGGACGGTAGCGCGGGATGTCGTGTTCGTCGATGTCCACGCGGACATTGACGCAATCGGTGATGGCACCGAGAACGACGAGCGATTGGCCGGGATTGGCACCGACGAATTCGCCGGGACGCACATTCACTTGCAGCACCATGCCGTCCATGGGCGCGCGGGCGACGGCTCGGTCGATGTCGGTTTGATCCTGCAAGACCTGAGCCTTGGCCAGCTCGACGGCGGCGCGCGCGATGGCCTTGTCCGGCTCCCAGCTTCCCGCTTTCACCAGAGCCATATCGGCCTTGGCTTGGGCCAGTTGCCGCTGGGCCACGCGCAGGCTGAGGCGATGTTGTTGATACTGCTCCTCGTTAACCGATCCGGAGCCGATCAGTTTGGCGTCGCGCTCGGCCACGTCGCGCTGCAATTCCATGCTGGCTTGGGCCACCTCTTCCTTCGCTTTGCTGACCGTCAACTCTTCGGGGCGCGGCATCTGGTCTAACTTGGCCAACTGCGCCTCGGCCGATTTGAGATTGGCCCGATGAAATGCCAGCTGCGACTTCAATTGCCGATCGTCCACGCGGAACAGCGGATCGCCTTGCTTGACGTGTCGGCCAATCAGCGCTTCCCACGGCGTTCGTCCGGGTTGAGCCGGCAAGCCGAGTTCCTCCGGCGACCACACTTTCAGCACCACGCCCGGCAGCGCCGAGCCGAGGGCGATGTTCTGGCTGCGCGCTTCGATGATGCCCGCCCCGGCGACCGCGAGGCTAAACGGGGTGCGCGCCGGCTCCATCGGCGGTTGCGGCTTGGGCGGCTTCTGATACGCTTGCATCACATGATACACCGCGAAGCCCAACATACCCAACGCGAACAGCGGCAGTACGAACTTGCCAAAGCGGTTGAACATGAACCTTGCCCTTCTCGTCGCGTGAGTCTCCCCACGTTCGGCCCACTCTATCCAGGAGTCAGGAACTAAAAGCGACGGTCCGTTCTTCCACGCGCTCAATCGCTCCGTCGCTCATGTGAACGATGCGATCGCCGTAACCGAAGACGCGATTGTCGTGGGTGACGACGATGACGGCGCGGCCCGGTTGCACGGCCACGCGCCGCAGCAATTGCATCACGGTCTGTCCCGAATGGGCGTCGAGAGCGGCGGTCGGTTCGTCGCAGACCAAGAGTTTTGGCTCGTGAACGAGCGCCCGGGCGATGGCGACACGTTGCTGTTGTCCGCCGGACAGCTGCGACGGTAGAGAGTTGACCTTGGAGGCGAGACCGACCGCTTCGAGAACGGTTCGAGCCTTGGCCACCGCCTCGGCCCGTTTGCGTCCGGCGATAATCAGCGGAACCGCCGCGTTCTCCGCCGCCGTCAGCGCGGGCAACAGGTTGTATTGCTGAAACACAAAGCCGATGTGCTGGCCGCGAAACTGTACCAACCGCCGCCCGCGCAGTCCGCGCAAACTCTGTCCCAGAACCGTCACCTCGCCCGCCGTCGGATCGAGCAGCCCGGCCACGATCGAGATCAGCGTCGTTTTGCCACAGCCGGATTCGCCGACCAAGAGCGTCATTTCCCCTCCCAAAACGTCCAGATTCACGCCGCGCAACGCCTGCACGCGCGTGTCCCCTTCGCCGAAATCCTTGGTCACGCCCCGACAAACGACCGCGCGGGCCAGGGATGCCGCCGTCGCCGGGGCGATGGATTGCACCGTCATGCGCTTCATCCTCGAAAGACGACGGCCGGTTCCAGAACCAGCACTTTGATGACACTAACTAAACTTGCCACCAGCACGATGACGAAGATCGCCGCAGCCGTCGCCGCCAACACCTGCCAAGGCATCAGAAACGCCAGCCGACTGCCGCTGCTCGTCATCGCCTTGCCGAACAAAGCCGCCCCTCCCACACCCAGCCCGTACCCGATGAATCCGGCCAGAAGCGCCTGCGTCAACACCATGCCCACAATGCGCCGGTTCGTCAGCCCCATTGCTTTGAGCGATCCGAATTGTCGCAAATTCTCCAGCGTGAACGAATAGAACGTCTGCCCGGCGACGGCGCAGCCGACGAAAAAGCCCAGACTGACCGTGATGCCGAAGTTGACCACGATGCCGGTGCGGCGGACGAAATACATCAGCGTGCTGTCGATAAACTGTTGGTTGGTCATGGCCTTCAGTCCGGGCCGCGCCGGGTCGCCGGGTTTGGCCGGCCGGAGCGCCGTCTGCTCTTGAATTCGCCGGCAAACCTCTTCCGCGTCCTCGCCAGGCTCCACCCCGACCAACATCGCCGACATCACCTTGCGCTCTTGGGGAACGTAGCGAATGGCTTGGTGATATTGACAATAAAAAATCGGAAATGTATTGAATGTCTCCGAAGCCTTGCAGATGCCGACGATGACGACGCGACGGTCGTTCATCTCCAGCTCGCGTCCGAGAGCCAGCGGTTCGTTGGGCCAGACGTAGCGATAGCCGTTCTCGTCGATCATCACCGCGTCCGGCCGGCGCAGGTCGGCGAGCTTGCCCAAAACGATCTCGCGCGGCGCGCCCACCAAGGCCGCGTCGTCGATCCCGAAGACGACCGATTGCTGATATTTCGCCTTTTTCTTATCGCCGCCGATATCGAGCTTGAGCCGACCTTGCCCTTTGTAAAATCGCACGGCCCAGGCCACGCCCGGTACGCCGCGCACCCGATACAGATCGTTCTCGGTCAACGGCTTCAGCTCATCGATGAATTGAATGTTGGGGTCCATCACCCAAATATCGGCGTCGGCAATATCTTGAATGTGGGAGGTCGTTCGCATCAAGAGTCCAATGGCAATCGACGCCTGTTGCGCAATGAGCAAGGCGGCAAACGCGATGCCCGCGACAATGCCCAGATACTTGGCCCGATCTCCGGTCAGCATCTTGATCGCAATCCAACTCATCGACGGCTCCAACAATTTAGCAGTGCGGAGTTACTTTCGCGGCTCATTCGTTTATCGAAACACCGAAGCCGGTTCGAGGGCGAGGACGCGGCGGAGGCTGAACAGCGCCGAGGCGAGAACGATCAGCCCAGCGGCCGCGGCGGTGCCTAGAGGGATCGGCCAAGCCATGAAGTCCGCCGACGGCAAACCCGAATCGCGCAGCAGCCATTTCATCGCGTCCGAGAACCCGCTCGCCATGCCCAGGCCGATCGCATAACCGAGGACGCCCACTACCGAGCCTTGAAGCATTACCATGCCCACGATGCGCAGGTTGCCCACGCCCATCGCCTTGAGTGTGCCAAAATGCTTAAGATTGTCGATGGTGAAGAGATAAAAGGTCTGGCCGGCGATGGACGCGCCGATGATGAAACCGAGCAGCACCGTGATGCCGAAATTGACTGGAATCCCGGTGCGGCGCATGTAATAGCTCATCGTCTTCCACGAGAAATCGTCCTGCGGCAAGGCCGTCAATCCCGTCTGGTCCTCAATGCGGCGGCACACTTCCTTGGGATCGCGGTTGTCCTCCGACTTGGCCAACACGAACGAGAGGGTGTTCCGCTCCTGGGCCGCGTAGCGCACGGCACGGCTATAGGTGGTGTAAGAGACGGGAAAGGTCTGAAAAGTCGGCGACGCCTTGCAGATGCCGACGATCTCGGCGCGGCGGTCGTTCATCTCGAAGACGCGGCCAAGCTGGATCGGTTGGCCGGGAAAGAGATAGCGGTAGCCGTTCTCGTCGAGGATGATCCCGTCCGGCTTGCGCAGATCGGTCGCCGAGCCGAGTTTCATTTGCGTCGGCGCGCCGACCAGCGTTTGATCGTCGATGCCAAGCACGATGAACTGTTTGAAATTGCCTTCTTGAAACTGTGCCCGCGCCTTGCCGTAATAGAGTTTGATGGCCCAGGCCACGCCCGGCACACCGCGCACCTCCATCACCGCCTGATCGTCCATCGGCGTCAGATCGTCGACGAATTCGACGCTGGGATCCATAGCCCAAATATCCGCCCCTTGGATGTCCCGTATTTGACTGGTCATGTTGCGCATCAAGCCGGCGAAGATGGCCGCCTGCTGCGACATGAGCATGACGGCAAACGATACGCCGAAGACGATGGCGTAGTATTTGGCTCGATTGCCCATCAGCATCTTCAAGGCGATCCAGTTCATTACCTCAAACTTTCCCACATTGATCCGAGCCAGAAGCGTCCGCGACGGAGCATTCAACCCCTTGCTTACGCCTTTGGCTCCGACAAGGCGCGCAGGGTGAAGCGAACGATATGGTCGGCCAGCGCCCCCGTGTCGGCGTAGGGATCGTCGTACTCACCCATTAATAGGCTCACAATCGGCCTGTGGGTACAGTAAAACAGAATCTGCCCCATGATGCTGAACGCCGTCAGGGCGCGCCGCCGGCGCGGCGTGCCTTTGGGCAACAATTCTTCGAGAATGCCGCCGAGTATCTTGCTCTTCGGTTCGATGTACTCGCGCACCAACTCGGTGCAAGCGTCGCTGGGCTGCGACAATTCGCGCATCATCAGCCGCGCGTGCCATGCCGGCTTATGCGGATCGAGTAGGCGGGCGACGTGATAGCGGATGAAGTCGGCCAGCTTGTCGGTGGCCGGCGTGCCGCTCGGCCAAGCGAGATGCTCGTCTGCATCGACGCAGGCACCGTGTTTGACCGCTTCAATATACAGTCGTTCTTTATCGCGGAAGTAATAGTTCACCGCCGCGATGTTGACACAGGCGCGGTCGATGATCTCGCGCACCGTCGCTCCCTTGAACCCCTTCTCGGCGAAGATTTCCCCCGCCGCCTCCAGCACGCGCTCACGCGGATTATCGACCGACATGCAAGCCACCTAGAATCTAGGCGAACGAAACAACTGTCTTAGTTATTCGTATCAAACAAATGTTTGAAAGTCAAGAGGGAAGCGATCGATTGATCTCACAACCCGTCCTCGGGCCGCGGCCGGATCGCCACTCATCTTCTTCAGATTCGCGCCCCCGTTTTCCGATACAACTGGCATAATGCGATCTCGCGGCGATCGACCGCCATCGAAATGAGGCTCTTTCTGGAGAAGATCTCCCGATGCGAGGATTGCTCAAGTAGTCGTCCATCCTCCCGACCAGGACGTTGGATGGCGTTTCCGTCTGGGCGTTCAAAAGCGAGATCGCCCTTCCCACGGCCCGTTCGTTCCGGAATCACCATGCACCGCGTCGGGCTATTCCTGGCTCTCAGTCTCTGCTGCGTGACCGGCTGCACGAGTATGCGTCTCCGCCAGAGGACGGTTAACCAGGCAAGCACGCTATCCGAGTTGCAATATCAGCAGGTTCTCAACAATCTCGCTCAGTTCGCGGTCAACCCAACGGTTCTCCCCTTACATGTAAATCTCAGGGAAGGGACCACGCAGGTTACCGATTCCATCTCGGGAGGGTCGTTGGTGGATCTCGGCCCCCCCGCCGTGAGCCAGCCCCAGCTATTCGGCTCACGAACCGCCGTCGCCCAATGGGGCATGTCGCCGGTCATCGACCCAATCGAACTACGGCTCCTCTACATCGCCTATCGCCGCGCGCACGGTTTCCCCGATATGCCATCCCCCGAATTCCTCGATGATCTGGCTCACGAATTGAAGGATCAACTCGCCGCCAATGTCGATCTCCGTTACGAGTCCGCGTGGTTTTATGATTTCCAAGCCCGCGCCAGCAAGGATGCGCGCGACCTGGAAGGTCGGATCGTGTCGACGAACGACGAAAGAGTCTGCCCGCTAGCCGGCACTCCGGGAGACCGCTCGCCGTTGGCGAGGAACGTGTGCCGTAAGATCGACTCGATCCAGCGCGACCTAGCCCGGATCCAGTCCGGCTGGTTCCATGTCGGTCGCAAAAGGGACGTCCCGAAGGATGCCTGTTACGTCGGAATGTGCGGAAACTGTTACGCCTGGGTTTCTTCCGAAGGATGTGCGGAACTTACCGAGTTCACGCTCATCGTCCTAAAAATCACCTCCCTGATCAAAGAAGCCCCAATGCTCGCCAACCCGCCTGGATCCGTAAAGTTCTCTCCGGGTGACCGGGGCGGCTGATCGACTTTGTCCAAGAGATCCGCGGCGCGATGCGCCGCCCCTCGAATTGGGCGATGTCCGCGAGAAAATGAATAGTGGAGTCAACCAACCCAAACATCAGATACAATAATGGACGGATCGACTACCCCACCTTGGAGCCTCCGCCATGATTTTAACCTCCCGCCGCCTCTTTCTTGGAACCTCGTTCGCCGCATTTTCCGCCGCTTGTCTCGTTGGCGACGACAAGCCGAGCAACTCCGCCAAGAAAACTCCCCCCGAAACGCCCTTCAATCCCGACACCCTGTTCCTCACCTGGCAGCGCGATCCGACCACAACCATGACGGTGCAATGGATCGGCGCGGCCGGCGAGACAGCGGATACCAGCATCGCCTACGCCGCGCTCAAAACCGAATCGTGGCAAACGAAAACGCCCAAGGTTCGACCGTATCCGCGCACCGATTTGAAAGTCTTTCGCGCCGAACTGACCGGCTTGAAACCGGGGACCGATTATCGCTTTCGCATCGGCAAAGAGTCGCCGACCTATCGCTTTCGCACCATGCCGGCCAAGGCGACGGATGCCATTCACTTCGTCTCCGGCGGCGATTGCGGCGTCAACGTCCATGCCGTCGCCAACAACATCCAGGCGGCCCGGCAAGACCCGATGTTCGCCCTGATCGGCGGCGACCTCGGCTACGACAACGGCACGTCGGCGGCCACCAGCCTGGCTTTCGTGCGCAACTACAGCAAGCACATGATCGGACGCGACGGCCGACTCATCCCGCTCATCGCCGCCATCGGCAATCACGAAGTCGATGGTCGGTATAGCATGCCGCGCGCCAAGGCACCGTTCTTTTACGCCCTTTTCGATGGCTTATATCCGGAAAAAGGGTTTGCCTCCCTCGATTTCGGCGACTATCTCAGTTTGGTCTTGTTGGATACCGATCACACCACGCCCATCGCCGGCGAACAGACCGACTGGTTGGAAAAGACCCTGCGCGCCCGCAAGGATCATCCCAACGTCTTTGTCGTCAATCACGTCCCGGCCTATCCGTCGTATCGCAATCCGGAGTCGGTCAACGGCAAGGACGGCACCGGAGCGGAGAACCGCGAGCATTGGGTGCCGCTGTTCGAGAAATACCGCGTGCCGGTGGTATTGGAACACCACGATCATACTTTCAAGCGCACCAAACCGCTCCTGGGCGGCTTGTCGCATCACAACGGCGTGCTGTATCTCGGCGACGGTTCGTGGGGCAAGCTGCGCACGCCGAAATCGCCGGACAAGCTGTCGTATCTGGCCGCTAGCAGCAGCGATTATCACTTATCGCTGCACCGTATACAGGGCAAAGAACGCTTTCACCTCGCCCTCGACGAGCGTGGCCGCGTGATGGACGCCTGCCACAGCGGCCAACGCAAAACCGGCCTCGTCCCCGCTTCCAGCTGAAAGCGCCCGTGCCCCTCGTAAGGCAGGTCGGAAATTTGCCCCACAAAGGGGCCGATGCGGTGCGACAAAACCTTGACGATGGAGTGGACCGTTCCCTAAGATACAATCTCACGCTTGCCGTTTCTCTCCGCGGTTCGTTGTTGCCGAAGTGGCGGAACTGGCAGACGCGCCAGGTTCAGGACCTGGTTCCCTTAACGGGAGTGGAGGTTCGAGCCCTCTCTTCGGCACTGCAATCAGGGCAAGGGGTTACGGCAAATCCGGACCTCTTGCCTATTGCGTTTTACCAACGACTTGGTAAAGTTTTGGAAATGAGATTTGCCCGACGTTGTGGTGATGCTGCGGAGGGCACAATCATGGCGTCTCTGCAAGAACGAAACGGAAGTTTCCGAGTTCTTTTCTGCTACCACAGTAAGCTGCACACCTTCGCCATTGGCCAGGTCGAGAAGGACGAGGCCGAGAATAAAGCGCCGCAGGTCGATTACCTGCTCAAGCGACTCAAGTAGCGGCTGATCGTGCTGCCCGAAGGCACGGACATTCTGACCTTCGCGGAACATGCCGGCAAGCCGCCGGACATCGGATCGACGCTGGCCGATGCGTCCCGACAGGCCGTCACCCTCGGCCATCTGAAAGACCGTTACCTCACTACTTCTACGCGCTTAGACCTGTAGATTCTCTGGTAACGTGAACACGGTTCGAGGCGAAATTGTGCCTCGAACGCATACTTGCCGCCCTTCACTCCTTCGCCACCACCGTGTCGTACAGCCCGTAGTGGGTCAGCCCCTCGTGACTCTCGATGCCTGTATAGCACAGCGAGGCGTCCTCGTAGCGGCGGAACGCGAACACCGCCTGATTCATCTGTTCGGTGTTGAACACCTTGAGACGCACGAGCATGTGGAAGTCGTTCACCGTCAGGCCGGTGACGGAGAGGAAAAGCTCCGGCTCCAGTTTGGTGATGACATCCTGAAGCGTGTTCTCGCGGAGGTCGGTCAGGTACATGAACGCGGGTATCCGCGTCGCGAACTTGATCGGCTTCTCCTGGATGAGTTTGCGTTTCGACTTGTACTCCTTTTCCTCCTCGCTCAACTCCTTCTTCTCCTTG
>JAKBCS010000051.1 GCA_021807595.1 Planctomycetota bacterium
GCCCCCTGAGTTCCTCGCGCCTCAGGGGGCTTACGCCCCCCGCTCGGGAGGGCTTGACCTAAGTAGACCGAAAATCATACCTCGCCGTCAACCCGAGTCCGTCGCTGGTCGTCTCTTACCCACCCTGGCCGCGCCGCGACCAAAGGAGTACTCCTTCTATCTCTTCCCCTGACTTCCAAATCAGCTATAATTAACTTATCCCCAGAAGCTTGCGATGCTTCCATAGGAGTTGGCACAACCCTTGCTGTATCGCTTCTCCATCCCTAACGGAACTCGAGCGGCGAACCGTGGTTTCATATCATGCGTAGCCTGAATTGAGATCCTGTGGGCGAACGATACTTCTACGTGGGACATCTATGGCTCGGCCTTTTACCTTTGTGAGAGTTTTCTTCCGCCTCTTGGTCGTCGTTTCCGTCGTCGGCGCAATCGCGGGGAGCGGCTTCTGGTGGATGAAGTATCGACCGGTCCACGCCAACGAAACGACGACAATCAATTCCGCCCTGCCGCGCATCGACTGGGATCCGCGTCTGCCCGATGTGCTGCGTCTGCCCAGCGACTATGCGAAATCCCTCAAGGTGAAGACGGCATACGTCCAACCCGCCCCGCCGCCGGAGCCGTTGCGACTTCGAGGCTCGTTGATGTTCGATGTCAACCGTCTAGCTCGCGTCGGCTGCCTCTTCTCCGGGCAGGTCATCTCGTTGGGGAAGGCGGACAAAACCAAGCGACGACGGCTCGCCCACCTCGCTCCCGCGTCTCTCGTCGAGAAACAAACCGACGACCCCGACACCCTGCGTCCCGGCGATTTCGTTCGCAAGGGGCAGCTGTTGGCCGTGGTTTGGAGCCAAACCGTCGGCGACAAAAAGAGCGACCTCGTCGATGCACTTTCGAAATTGGATACGGATAAGCGCGTCTTGGATCGATTGCTCGCGGTCGGCAACAAAGTGATTAAGGAGAACGACATCGAAAGCGCTCGCCAGGCCGTCTTTCTCGATCACAACGCCGTCGAGCGCGCCAAACGCACCCTGGAATCGTGGCATCTTTCCGCGCCGGAAATCGAAGCGGTTTACAAAGAAGCGCAGCGCATCCAAGAACGCCATCGCGACAAACGCTCGTCCCCCGATAAGCCGGTTCTCGCGCCCAGCGGCGATCCTGAAGCCCTTCATTGGGCTGAAACCGCGATTCGCGCGCCCCTCGACGGCGTTCTCCTCGAGAAAAACGTCAATATCGGCGACTTGGTCGATAGCACCACGAATCTTTTCAAGATCGTCGATCTCTCGAATCTCCAAGTGATGGCCGACGCCTATGAAGAAGACCTCGCTTCGCTGCGCCGCCTCAAGCCGGAGCAACTGCGTTGGAAAATTCATTTTACCGGCGCGAGAAACGCTAAACCCATCGCCGGCGAGATCGAACGCATCGTTCCCATCGTCGATCCAACGCAGCACACCGGCCTCGTCACCGGCTGGCTCCCCAACGATGGCGGCGACCGCCTGATCGGCGAATTCATCGCGGCCGCGGTCGATCTCCCGCCCGACCCCACGTTAGTGGCCATCCCGGCGGCGGCGTTGATCGAAGAGGGCGACTCGGCGACGGTGTTGGCGGCGGCGGATGGTTCCCGTTTGGCCTTCGCGCCGCGCAAAGTCGCCGTCGTCCAGAGAGGCCGTGAGACCGTCCTCGTCCGCGCCCAACCCACCGAAGCCGAGCAACGCCGCGGCGCACAACCCCTGCACGAAGGCGAAGAAGTCGTCACAATCGGCAACCTCCAATTGGCCGCCGAACTGGCGAACTTCAAGGCCTCTCCTTCGGTAAGACGGTAGGCAGTAGCCAGAAAACGTAACGACTATCCACGATCCAGCGCCGACTCCCCACTGCTTACGAAGCGATACCGAACATGGTTAAAAAACTCATCGCATGGGCGGTTAATACTCCCCTGATTGTGATTCTGCTGATGTTCGGGCTGGTGGGGTTCGGGGGGTACGCCTTTTTCAAGGTCAATGTCGAAGCCTATCCCGATCCGGCTCCCGCCATCGTCGAGGTCATCGCGCAGTATCCGGGGGCTTCCGCCGAGGAAGTTGAACGGCAGGTGACGATACCTCTGGAGGTAACCCTGGCTGGCATGCCCGGATTGAAATACACGCGCAGCAAATCGCTGTTCGGTCTGGCCCATCTGCGCAATCAGTTCGATTACGGCATTGACTACGAGAGAGCCAAACAGGAAGTCATCAACCGCTTGCAATTCACCGAATCGCTGCCGATCGTTGTGCTGCCGAAGCTGTCGCCGCAAAGTCCGACCGGCGAAATCCTTCGCTACACACTAACGGGGCCGAAGGATGAGTTTGGCCGCGACATTTACTCGCTCAACGACTTGAAGGCGCTGCAAGACTGGACTCTGGAGCGCATCTTCAAACGCGTGCCGCGCATCATCGACGTGTCCAGCAGCGGCGGAACCGTGAAGCGCTATGAGATTCGCCCCGACCCGGATCGCCTGCGCCGCTACGGAATAAGCCTGGCTCAGTTGCAGAACGCCTTGGCCAGCGCCAACGCCAATGTCGGCGGCGAGCACATTTCGCTGGGTTCCAATCTACTCAACGTGCGCGGCGTTGGGTTAATCGGCGGCGGACAAGATCCCATGCAAGCGCCGGAAGTCCACAGCACGCGCGATCCGCGCGTCGCCTTGGAGTATCTGCGCCGCGAAGACGAGCGCCGCATCCGTTCCATCCGCCAGATCACCATTGCCACCATCAACAACCATCCCATCCGCGTCGAGGACGTGGTAGAGGGCGGTCCCCTGAGCTACGGCAGCGAAATAGGGCGTCTCGGCGTCGTGGTCTCGCATCAGACGCGCCAAGGCCGCGTCATGTATAGCGAACCCCGAAAGGACGCCAACGGCCGATCCGTCCGCGACGCCGAAGGGCGCGTCGTGTGGAATTATGAACCGGAGAAAGTGCAAAGCGTAATCCTTTTACGCAAGGGCGAGGACTCGCTGCCCGCTCTGCACGACGTGGATATCAAAATCAAGGAACTGAACAACGAATCCGGCCGCATGTTGCCCGGCGTCAAAATCGATACCTACTACGACCGTTCCGACCTGATTCACGTCACCACCGAGACCGTACAGGAAAACCTGCTCCTGGGCATGGGATTGGTCACGGTCATTCTGTTCATGTTTCTCAGCAATGTCCGCAGCGCGCTGATCGTGGCCATCAATATCCCGCTGGCGTTGTTGTTCGCTTTTTCGATGCTGTTCATGCGTGGGAAGTCGGCGAACCTCCTGTCCATCGGCGCGGTCGATTTCGGCATCATCGTCGATTCGTCGGTCATCATGGTTGAAAACATTTATCGCCATTTAAGCTCGGGCGAGTACGCGGAGCTGCCGCTCAAGGATCGCATCATCCGCGCCAGCAGCGAGGTGCAAAAGAGTTTGTTCTTCTCGACGCTTATCATGGTGTGCGCCTTTCTGCCGTTGTTCACCATGCGCGGTCCGGAAGGACAAATCTTCGGCCCCATGGCCGACACCTACGCCTTCGCCCTCGGCGGAGCGCTGGTCCTCGCCCTCACGTTGGCCCCCGTCCTGTGTCTATTGTTCTTCAAGAAACTCGAGCCTGTGCCGGATAACTTCCTCGTTCGCGTTCTGAAATCGCGCTATTTGAACCAGCTGCGTTTGTGTCTGAAATATCGTTGGGTAACGTTGGGCGTCATGGGCAGCCTGATTGTGTTCACCGTCTTTCTCCTGCCGTTGTTGGGCCGCGAGTTTATGCCGGAGCTGGAAGAAGGCAACTTGTGGATACGCGCCACCTATCCCATGAACGTCAATCTCGACGCTGTTTCAGAACAGACGGATCGCGCACAGCGCATCATGCAGAGATATCCGGAAACCCAAGCGATCATGGCGCAGATCGGCCGACCCGACGACGGCACCGACCCGACCGGCTTCTACAACGTCGAGTTTTTCGTACCACTCAAGCCCCGCGGTGAGTGGCCCGCGATCAAACCGGAAAACGGTTGGATGAGCCGATTCCGCGAACAACGCCCGCGGACCAAGCCGGAGTTGGTGCGCGAGATGCGAGACGAACTGAATCAAAAGATTGTCGGCGTCGATTGGAACTTCTCGCAGAACATCCGCGACAACGTCATGGAGTCGCTGTCCGGCGTCAAGGGCGATAACTCGGTAAAGATCATCGGCCCCGATCTCGACGAGTTGGAGAAACTGGCCGACCGCTTGCAGATTATTCTCAAAGACGTTCGCGGCGTCGAGGACGTGGGCGTGTTCCGCGTGAAAGGGCAGCCAAACTTGGAGTTTCCGATCGACCGCGAGAAATGCCAAACCTACGGCGTCAGCGACAACGACGTACTGACGGTTATCCGCTCGGCGGTGGGCGGACAACCGGTTTCGACGATGATCGAAGGCGAGAAGATGTTCGACATCACCTTGCGTTGGCCGGAGGCGCTGCGAACCAGCGAGAAGGCGATTCTGAAAATCCCCGTGGACATTTCCAACAATCAGACGTCGGGCTTCGTTTCCGGCGTGGCTCCGACGCGGATCACCGGCGGCAGCACGGGGCTTTCAACCCTCGGCACCAGCGGAACTCTACCCTCCCTCCACGGCAGCATGTGGAACGGCACGCTCAACTATCTCGCGTCCAATCCGCAGCGCCCTCTGCGCGATTTCGTGACGCCCCTCGATTCTCAAGGCCGACCCGATCCCTCCGGTCATTTCATTCGCGCCGGCGCTTCGACGATCTATCGCGAACAGGGCGAACGCTTGATCGCCGTCAAGTTCAGCGTCCGCAATCGCGATCTCGCCGGCGCGGTCGACGAAGCGCAAAGCAAGTCCGCCGATCTGTTCCAGGGCGCTTATCGCGCCGTCTGGAGCGGCGAGTTCGAGGAGATGCAAGAAGCCGAGGGAAGGCTGATGTACATCATTCCTCTGTCTCTCTTCTTGATCTTCTTACTCCTTTATTTGGCCTTCCACTCGTTTCTCGACGCCTTCGTGGTGCTGTCCAATGTGCTGGATCTGTCGATGGGCGGCATCTGGGCGCTGCTGCTCACGGGTACGCACTTCAGCATCTCGGCGGCGGTCGGTTTCATCTCGTTGTTCGGCGTGGCCATCATGGACGGTTTATTGATGATCTCGTACTTCAATCAGCTGCGCGCCCAAGGGCTGCCGTTGGACGACGCCGTCATGCAGGGCGCTGAAAAGCGGGTGCGCCCGGTGATGATGACGGCGTTGACGGCGATTCTCGGTCTATTGCCGGCGGCGCTGTCCACGCGCATCGGCGCGCAAACACAACAACCGTTGGCCATCGTTGTCGTCGGCGGCATGATTACCACTCTGTTTCTGACGCGCTATCTGATGCCCATTTTGTACAGCCTCTACGGCCATCGTGAACCGCCTGCCGGATCGGACAGCATGGCCCATTGAGACACCCATCCCAAAAGAACATCGGTTAGCCGCGACCCAAAGGGGAGCGCGGGGCGGATTCCTACCGAATCGCTCGGACTCCTTGAGTGCGACCGAAAGAGAACGTAGGATATGGATGGAGGATTGATTGATACGATTCTGCATTTCATTCCGTCCGAGGCTCCTCGCATGAAGGCTCTCATCAGTGATATTCACAGCAACCTCGAAGCGTTGCAGGCCGTTCTCGCCGACATCGCTCAGCATTCGGTGGAGGCAATCTATTGTTTGGGGGACGTGATTGGCTATGGCCCCAATCCGCGCGAGTGTCTCGATCGCATCATGGAGTGCGACATCGTCCTGCTGGGCAATCACGATCAAGCCGTCTTGTTCGATCCGATGAACTTTAATCCGGTAGCCGAGCGGGCAACGATGTGGACGCGCAGCCAGCTGGATCGGCCTCTTCCCACGCGTGCCGCCGCCGATAGCCGCTGGGAGTATCTCTCCGAAAGGCCCATGAAACACCGTGAGGGCGATATTCTGCTCGTCCACGGTTCGCCGCGCAATCCGCTCAACGAATATATCTTCCCCGAAGATATTTATCACGAGACTAAGATGCGCTCCATCTTTGCCCAAGTGCCTCGCTATCAGTTTCAAGGACACACGCACATACCGGGGATTTTCACCGAGTCGCTAGAGTTTTTCAGCCCCGACGAAATCGAATACGAATACCAATTGGATGGCCGCAAGACACTGTGCAACGTCGGTTCGGTCGGCCAACCGCGCGACACCGACAACCGAGCCTGCTACGTCTTGCTGGACGGCAACACCATTCGCTTCCGCCGCATCGAATACGATTTGGAGACGACCGTCGCCAAAATCCGCGACATCGACGAACTCGACAACTTTCTCGGCGAACGTCTCCGAGGCGGTCGTTAAGAACGAAGGTCTTTTCCCACCCGAGCGGGGGGCGTAAGCCCCCTGAGATTACACTCAGGGGGCTTACGCCCCCCGCTCGAATGAGTACTCTCAGGGGGGCTTACGCCCCCCGCTCGAATGAGTACACTCAGGGGGCTTACGCCCCCCGCTCGAATGAGTACTCTCAGGGGGCTTACGCCCCCCGCTCGAATGAGTACACTCAGGGGGCTTACGCCCCCCGCTCGAATGAGTACACTCAGGGGGCTTACGCCCCGCTCGGATGGGGAAAGAGGGACCGAGGGACGCACGTGCCGTTCGCCGTTTGAAACACTTCCAGCTGCTCTTCGGCACGGCTGAGTAGCCCCTTCACCGAATGCACCTCTTCGGTGTAGCTGGCTACGCCGAAATGCACCTGAAGCGGTCCCGATCCAGCATGTCCTTCGGCGGGCTGCTCCAGGAGAGGGCGCAGACGACGACAGCATCCGGCCGCGCCGTCGGCGGGGGTCTGCGGCAACAGGAGCATGAAACCCTGCAAACCGTACTGCCCAGCCACATCGCAGCGACGCTTGAAGCAGCTGAGCCGTTCGACGACCGACCGCGATGCCCCATTCGCTTCCTCGTCCGAACCGAGCGACGCTGCCTCTGCCTCCACCTCGCCGAGAATCACCGACAATGGTCCGCCGTAACGCTGGGCTCGATTGACTTCCTCTTCGAGTCGTTCCAGCATGTAGCGCTGCGTGTACCAACGGGCGTGTCCTTCTCCGGGCACGGCTTCCCACAACAGGTTAACCAGTCGTCTAACTTGTCGCCGAGCCTCTTCCAAGGCTTCGCCGGTCTGTTGCCCGCGCCGTTGGACTTCGCCAAACTCGAACGCCTGCCGCAACGTCGCCGCCAACACCGGAGCGTGAGACAGGGCCAACTGGACGGGAAGCCAATAGTTCGCTCCGCCGCGCAACGCTTCGGCCACGGTTTCGGCATCGTAGGCCACGAAGACAACGGCGGTTTGCCGTTGGACTGAGAGCCACTCCACCCCTTCGCCATCGTTGGGATACAGGCTGCCGTCCAACAGCAGAACCTCGCACGGGTCGAGTTGCAACCCGAATCGCGCCCGTTCCAGGCTGCCCGCCTCGACGACCTCCCAGTCGCGCAACCCCTCCCGCTGAAAGAGGGAACGATACTCGATCCGAGCGGATTCCGACGCCGCAATCAGGACGCGCCGGCGTTGAATGGATTCCGACATGCGAAGCAGCCTCCCCTCGGTGTCGCTTTTCGGGTTGAGAGACAAACCCAATTTAAGCGAGACGAGGGGGGTAACGAAAGATACCATGACGGCCCGTGCCGTTTTTCTATTTTTCCGAAACTGCGCAGACGGCAGATGCGGCACGATCGTCGAAAGCAGCAATTGCGGAGCGCGTCTGGTACCGCGATGGCGACTATCTCTTTTGCATCCTCTTTTCGAGCGGCGCGGCGGCGGGATCGATGTCGGAGTGCGGCAGCCGATCGGGAAGAACTCGAATCGCCGTGGTTACTTTGAGCGGTGCGACCCCGCCCACATCGTAAATCAGCTGCACGAAGAAGGCGCTCCATCCTTCTTTCGGCGCGTCGATCTTGGCCTCGTACATCCCTTCGTCAATTCGAGTCAACGGTTTACTTTTGTATGCTTTCCCGATCGTTAGCAGGCGGAAATCGCGTGCTTTAGGATTGGTTGCCTGCCAAAGCAACACCTGCTTCGGAGCAGTCTTCGCCCGCACGCGGATCGAACCGTCCTTCTCGAACGCCCACGAATACTTGGGACGATTCTTGTCGGCGAGAACCATCTGGTAGAAGGCGAGAATGCTTTCCAGGGCATCGCTACCGCGCAAAGAATGATCGGCATTGGGGACGTAGCAGAGGTGCTTTTCTCGTTTGAGATCGTCGAAATAGAAGCGGGAGGAATCGGGACAGAAGTATTGGTCGCCCGCAGCGTTGACGATGAACTTGGGCATGGTCAGCCGTTCGCGGTAGGAATAGGGATCTTCGATGTCCAGAAGCTCTTTCATCCTCGGTGCGTCGCGCCGCTGCACGATGCGATGCTCGAAGTAATTGCCGACCGCTTCGGTGTAAAAGCCGTAGACCGCGGAATGATGCCGCATTGAATCGTTGACGTTCAACACGTCGATGACGATGGGGACGACGGCGGTCACACGCTTATCGACGGCGGCGGTACACCAGGTCGTCCAGCCGCGCTTCGACCCCCCGGCGACCACGAACTTATCCAACTCGATTTTACCGCCCCGTTCGCCGGCCATTAGTTCTTGCAGGCAATCCATGGCCCTCACGGCGCTTTTTACCATCGGTAGTCGGGCCGGCCAAGTCTCGTCGCCAGTCTTGAGAAACTGGTCCCAGGTGTAGGCGATTAAATCGTCTTCGGTGCGTCGTTTCCCGTCGTTGTGAAAGATCAACGGCTGATTGGGAACCATGTGCAGCTCGGCGACGACGGTCTGCGTGGCTTGGGCGATTTTCAGCGTTCGCGCCTCGGCAGCTGCCGGAGCCTCGTTGCCGTTGCCGCCGCCGCCGATGAACAGAAAGCCTGTTTTCGACGCCGGTTTATCCGGTTTCACCGCGACCAGCCAATGCTGCCAGACCGTGCGCGAAACCTCTTTCTCCGTCCGCCACGATTGACTTTTCAGATCGACAATATATTGTGTGACGCCGTCGCCTTTCAACGTCCGAACGACTTTCCAGGTATACGCCGCATCGGGTCTGCGAACGTAGCGGTCCAGCGCCGTCTCCGCAGCGTCGCTCGATCCGCTCCAACCGAGCAAGACCGCGACTAGCACCAAACGCGCGGTCGAGTGTTTATCTTTGTGTGTCATCGCCGTCAGTCTCGCCTGGGAAAAATGGAAACGAAGCGCCCATCGATTCCACCGAGAGTCAAGCGATCGGTCGCGCGACTCGGATGAATGGTGGATGGCCCAAAAGTGTAGACCGATTGCCGCTCGGTTCTGCACGACCAAGCGATGCCCCCAATGAGGGGTTCGATTCACTCGGCTCGGCGTCAAATCCCAGCTGCGGCAACTTCCATCCATTGGGGGCGGCGTGGATGCGATATTCACGCTGAGGTGAAGACTATCTGCAACCCTCGGGCTTGGCCAGACGGAACGCGAAAAGTCGTCCATCGACCCGGACGAACGCTCATTCAAAGGTCGGAGGAACGACCACGTCGTGGAAACGACCGAGCAAGCGTTGCAAATCTTCGTGGTCTTCTTCCGACATTTTGCCGAGGAGATCGCAAATGCCACCGATTCGATTCGATTGATAGTCCTGAAAAGCGGAGATGCCGTCCGCCGTCAGCGCCACATCGATCTTGCGTTTGTCGTGCGGATTGATGCGGCAAGTGATGAGCGGATGTTCGCGCGTCTCCAGCGAGCGGATGATGCGCGACATCTGCGCGGGAAGCACGCCCAGCTGGCGTTGGATGTCGCCGACGATAAGCGACTCGCGGCGCTGCAACAACGACAGGGCTAGAAACTCGATTTCCTTCAGATCGCCGCCGCGACGGCGACCGCGCGGCGACAGGAGGCAGAATTGCGCCACGAGGTCGAAAATCTGCTGTGCTAGTTCTTGTAAGCGAATTTCGCTGCTGGTGGCGACCATAAACCCATCTCCTCCCGCTGTCGAAGCCGCGCCGTCGTAGTCAACGCATATCAATAGGTACACATTAACGATAGCCTCAATGACAGCGGTAAGTCAACGCGAGAAGATGCGTGGTTTTGGCGGAATAAAGGGCATGCGATGCTTCGCGCCGAAACTGCGGATTGTGCCGGCTCGATCATGAAAAGATGGGGGTCATCGCGAAAAGAGCCGTTCCCATATCTCTTCGACATAGGTGCGCCAGAGCGCGACGTTGAGAGCCAACAGAGCCAGGAGTAGGAGCAGAATGCCGGGGCGAT
Organism: Planctomycetota bacterium; assembly: GCA_021807595.1. GTDB lineage: Bacteria > Planctomycetota > Planctomycetia > Gemmatales > Gemmataceae > JAJPHU01. Next base: position 10,246 of record JAKBCS010000051.1, read on the forward strand.
CGACGACGACCGACCAAACGGCTCGAAGCAAGCGTTGGCCCACGGATCGTCGGCGCATGGCTCGAAGCTCTTGGCGCAGGAAATCGCGGTGCGCCGCCAACAGTTTGACGCCGTTCTGCCAATCGCGGCTGAGTGCCTCGCGCTGTTGCGGTGAAAAGCTCTGAAAGACCTTAACGGTGTCCACCTGGGTTAGCGCCAACAAGAGGTAACCGGGTTGCCCCGCCTCGCCCAACAACGGTGGGAAGCCGCGCAACAACAGCTTGAGTTCGTTGAGAAGGCGAATCAAATCCGGCCCATCTTGGGAACGACTGAGGCGACGCTTCGGCGAACTAACGTACTTACCGAGACCGTTCCACAATCGCTGAAGCCGACGGGTGTGCCCGATGCGTTGATAGAGCGTCCGTTTGGTAGCGATGTTGCGACGCGCGGGGCCGGACTGAGCCGCCTCCAATACCGGATCGAGCAGCCCCGGCGGTTCGGGGTGAGCAGCGACGGAGACGACGGGCACGGCGGCAGGCGGAGGCGATTCGTACTGCGGAGGTGGCAAGGGTGGCAGCGGTGGTGGGAGCCGCGGCAGGGGCGGAGGGCCGAACGGAATCGCTAACGGCGGAGGGCCGTTCGGAATCGCCAGTGGGGGTTTCTCGTTCAGCCAATCGACGGGCGGAGGGTTGGACAACCATTGGATCGGCTCCGCCTGCGACACCGAAGCAACAGCCGACGCCGTCTCCACCTCGGCAACCACAACGCCGAGTTCGACATCGTAGGTTTTCTTGATGGCCGGTTCGGTTAGGCACACGAATGCCTGTGCCAAGCGGTTCATCGCCTCCGTCGCCTGCTCCGGGTGCGTCATCTGATAGCGACGAACCGTGTCCAAGCGATCGTGGACTCGCTGTTCGATCAATTCCGCGTCGTCCTCGCCGACTTGCAGGCCGAGCAAGCGGTAGTGATCGGGCGGCCACGCTCCCGGAGGTAGTCCTAACCAGGTGCAAATCTGATCGTGATCCATGGCTCCTACCCGCCCCCATCGGAATCGCGGGGGTTAAGATTCATTCACAAATCGTACCGCATCTCGCCCTCATTTGCAAAGGATTCCTGTCGGCTCGATGGATTCTTCATTCTCACCCGGCATGCGAACCGAGGATTCGGCAAGGAGTATGGCGACTCAAGGCGACAGGCGTTCCAAGTGCCAATCGTTGTTTTCGGTTCGACGATAGCGAAGACGATCGTGCAAGCGATCTGGACGCCCCTGCCAGAATTCGAGACACAAGGGACGCAACCGATAGCCGCCCCAGTGCGGCGGGCACGGCGTCTCGCCGTCGGGAAAGCGTTGCACGAGCGCCCGCACTCGTTCCTCCAAAACCTCCCGATTGGGGATGACTTCGCTTTGCCGCGATGCCCACGCGCTCAGTCGGCTGCCCAAAGGCCGACTGCGAAAATAGGCGTCCGAGTCCGCATCGGGCATTCGTTCTACCGAGCCCTCTATGCGAATCTGTCGCTGCAATTCGGGCCAGAAGAATAGCAGAGCCGCGCGAGGATTCTCAGCGATCTCGCGGCCTTTGCGGCTGTCGTAGTTGGTGAAGAAGGTGAACCCGCTCGCGTCGAATGCCTTGAGCAACACCACGCGCGCCGACGGTTGCCCATCCGTCGCCGCGGTTGCCAAGGTCATGGCATTCGGTTCCGGCAACTGGCTCGCCAACGCTTGCTGAAACCATTTCTCGAACTGGCGGATCGGATCGGCGTGCGCGTCCACCTCCGACAAGCCGCCCCAGGAATACTCTTTACGCATATCGGCGATCTGCATTGTCTCCTCACCTCCTTACCCGCCATCGCATGGACGCCCTCGTATTATGGTAGCAACGATTCGCTCGAACGGACGGCGAGGCTCCCACAAAACATCCCTAAGCCGTCCGCGCGCCAAACGGAGGACATCGCATGGCTCGCATCGTCTCGCTTATCGCCAGTGCCACGGAGATCGTATGCGCGCTGGGGTTCGAGGAGCAACTCGTCGCTCGTTCGCACGAATGCGATTATCCCGCCTCGGTCCAACGCCTGCCCGTCTGCACGCAACCGAAGTTCGATCCCGACGGCACCAGCTATGAAATCGATCAGCGCGTCAAGGCCATCGTGCAAGAAGGCTTGTCCGTTTACCGGGTGGACGGCGAGAAACTGCGCGACCTGGAGCCGGACGTTATCGTCACGCAAGCACATTGTGAAGTGTGCGCCGTCAGCCTGCGCGAAGTGGACCGTGCCGTGTGTACTTGGCTGCGAACTTGCCCGCTCTTGGTCGCGCTGACGCCCAACGCATTGGCCGACGTGTGGTCGAGCATCGAACGAGTCGCCTCGGCTTTGCAAGCACCCGAACGCGGCGAACGAACGATCCAGCAGTTGCGCGCGCGCATGAACGCCATTGCCGAACGGACGCGCGCTTTGGCGGACTGGCCCACCGTCGCCTTCATCGAATGGATTGATCCGCTGATGGCCGGGGGCAATTGGATGCCCGAACTGATCGAAATGGCCGGCGGCGTGAACCTGTTCGGAGTCGCCGGCACGCATTCGCCTTGGATGACGTGGGACGAGTTATGCGAGGCCGACCCCGACGTTCTTCTCGTCGCGCCATGCGGCTTCGACCTGGCGCGCACCCGGCGCGAGATACCCGCGCTATGGACCAGGCCCGAATGGCCGAGCTTGAACGCCGTGCGCGCGGGTCGAGTCTTCCTCGCCGACGGCAATCAGTACTTCAATCGTCCAGGCCCGCGAATCGTCGAATCGTTGGAGATTCTCGCCGAGATATTGCATCCCGAAGTCTTCGCCTTCGGACACGTTGGCACGGGCTGGCAGCGAGCGCTTCAACCCGTTGCGAGTGAGGCCAGAAAGACATAGGTTGATTCCAAGAAGCGTCGTTCGCTCCGCGCTGATTCTGAAGCCGCTCGCTTGGAGGCCGATCATGCACCGTTCGTTGTTGCTGGCGCTCAACGACGTTTCGCCCCAGAACTTGTCGATCTTCGATCCCGTCTCGCCTCCCGCCGAGGCGATCCACCAATTGTCGATGCTCGTGTTGGCCATCACGGGCGGCATTTTCCTCGTCGTCGAAGGCATTTTGATTTACTCGCTGGTTCGCTTCCGCAGTCCCCACAATCCACGCAACGGAGAGCCGCCTCAGGTCTATGGCAGCCAACCCATCGAGATCGCTTGGACGGCCGCGCCGGCTCTGATCGTCTTCGTTCTCGCTCTGGTCATCGTTCGCACCGAGTGGGAGGTGCGCGGCGATCCCGAAAAATTGCAGCCCGAACTGAAGGAGAGCAAACCGCTGCGCGTCACCGCCATCGGGCATCAATGGTGGTGGGAGTACGTCTACGAAAGTTTCGGCGACGAGAAACTCGACTTCCTCACGGCCAACGAGTTGCACGTTCCGGCCAGCAATCGCCAGGTGCCGAGCGAACGGCGTCCCGTCTATCTGACTCTGAAATCGGCAGATGTCAACCACAGCTTCTGGGTTCCGCGATTGGCCGGAAAGACCGATCTCATCCCAGGCCGCACCAATACCATGTGGTTCGAGACGGGGCAGACGGGCGTATTCGTCGGCCAATGCGCCGAATACTGCGGCACGCAACACGCCAACATGCTGCTGCGCGTCTCCGTCGATCCGCCGGAGCAATTCGAGAAGTGGTTGGACAACGAGCGGGCCAACGCCCTCGAAAGCGACGACGCGGCAATTCGTAAGGGCAAGCAGGTATTTCTCGCGCAATCGTGCGTCAATTGCCATCGCGTGGCTGGAACCTCGGCGCACGGCAAGGTAGGACCGGATCTGACGCATCTGATGGGCCGAGCGACCTTGGCCGGGGGCACCCTCGACAACGACCGCAAGGGAGAGAATTTGCGTCGCTGGATCGAAGATCCGCAGACAATCAAGCCGGGATGTTTGATGCCGGCGTTCGGATTGAGCGCGAGCGATCTCGATGGCGTGGTTCGCTATTTGTCGTCGTTAGAGTAGAAGGTTTTGGTTGGCCGCGGCGCGGAGCGGAGCGCGAGACGCTGCTCGCGCTCCGCGTCGCGGCCAACCAAAACTCATTTGCGGGGAGATTACGAATGTCCGTTGCCGAACAACCGCGAGTCGAAGCGCCGCCGTGGACGGCCACCTTGAACGAGTGGACGGCCACGGTCGATCATAAAAAGATCGGGTTACTCTACATTTGCATGTCCGTCGTCTTTCTCGTCGTCGCCGGGGTCGAAGCGCTGCTGATGCGTTGGCAATTGATCGTGCCGCGCAACACCTTTCTGTCGCCGCAAATCTTCAATCAGATGTTCACCATGCACGGAACCACGATGGTATTTTTCGTGGGCATGCCCATCTTAATCGGCATCGGCAATTTCGTCGTCCCGCTGCAAATCGGGGCGCGCGACATGGCGTTTCCGCGCCTGAACGCGCTCGGCTTCTGGGTGACGTTGTTCGGCGGTCTGCTGGTGTATTTCAGCTTCCTCACCGGCAGCGCTCCCGATTTCGGCTGGTTCGCCTATGCGCCGTTGACGGAGAGGACGTTCGCGCGCGGCCCCGCCGCCGACTTCTGGTCCTTGGGACTAATCGTCAGCGGCATCGGTACGGTGACGGCCGCGGTCAACTTCGTCGCCACCATCCTCGGCATGCGCGCCCCCGGCATGAGGCTCTGGAAAATCCCTTTCTTTTCCTGGACCATCCTCTGGACCTCGGTGCAAATCCTCCTGGCTCTCCCGCCCTTGACGGCGGCATTGTTCATGGTGGTGTTCGACCGCCAACTCGGCGCTCATTTCTTCGACGCGCAGACCGGAGGTTCGTCGTTTTTGTGGCAGCATCTGTTCTGGTTTTTCGGACATCCAGAGGTGTATATTCTCATTCTGCCTGGCTTCGGCATGATTGCCGAGGTCATCCCCGTGTTCTCGCGCAAGGTACTGTTCGGCTACGAGTTCATGGCGGCGGCGACGATGGCCATTGTCTTCATTAGTATGGGCGTGTGGGCGCATCATATGTTTTGCGTCGGCATGAGTCGGACGCTCGACCTTTATTTCGCCGGCGCGAGCCTCCTGGTATCCATTCCGACCGGCATCAAAATGTTCAACTGGTTGGCCACCATGTATGGAGGCAAATTGTGGTTGGCCTCGCCCATGCTGTTTGCCTGCGGCTTTTTGTCGCTGTTCCTCATCGGCGGATTGACCGGCATCATGTTGGCGGCCGCGCCGTTCGATTTCCAACTCTCCGACAGTTATTTCGTCGTCGGACATTTTCATTGGGTGCTGATCGGCGGCACGCTGTTCGCCACCTTCGCCGGTTTGCACTATTGGTATCCCAAAGCCACAGGACGTATGCTCTCGGAGCGCATCGCGCGCTGGCAGTTTTTCTTATTGTTCGTCGGCTTCATCGTGACGTTCGGTCCCATGCACATTGCCGGTATGTTAGGAATGCCTCGCCGCATTTATACCTATGACGCCAATCGCGGTTGGGATATTTGGAACCAATTGGCCACCGTAGGCGGGCTGATTCAAGCGCCGAGTTATTTATTGTTCGTGTACAATATTATTGTATCGTTGTGGAAGGGACGGCCGGCGGGCGATAATCCCTGGGATGCGTGGACGTTGGAATGGGCGACGACTTCACCGCCCCCCCCCTATAATTTTGAAGAAATCCCCACGGTCCACAGTCGCCGACCACTGTGGGATTTACGCCATCCCGACGATCCCGATTGGCAATACGAGTGAGGGATGAGAATCGAGATTCTCCCACAAAGGCGCAAAGAGAGATGGAAAATGAGGCGATCGGATGATTCGTATCCTCTTTAGCCGTACAGAGCAACTCTCGGATTCTCCCCTCTCTCATGAGGACAGGGGAGTAGCACTGTACTGTTAGACTATCCTCCCTGAAAGGATTGGCATGAGCGGTGAACTCCTGAAACCTCCGGCGATTGTGCCCTATCGAGGACCGAGCGCGTCGCAGTGGGGCATGTTGGCTTTTCTGCTGTCGGAGGTGGCATTTTTCAGCACCCTCATCATGGTCTACCTCGTCTTCCTCGGTGCCGATTCGCAAGACGGAGGGCGCGGCGGGCCGACTCCCGCCGGGGTTCTATCCCTTGGTCTCGTGATTGGCACCACGATTTGTCTTCTTTCCAGCAGCGCGACCATTCATCTGGCCGAGCGCGCCTTGCGCCAGGGCGAAGAGACGGCGTTTCGTCTGTGGTGGATGGCCACAATTGTCCTCGGCGTCGGCTTCCTCGCCGGCACCGCCTACGAATGGCGCGAACTCATCGCCCACGGGTTAACGGTGCGGCGCAATCTGTTCGGCACGACGTATTACACGCTCGTCGGCTTCCACGGCGTTCACGTCACCGTCGGTGTGATCGTCATGCTAATCGTACAGGTGCTGGCGCTACGCCGGCAGATCACGGCACGGAACCCCCACGGCGTCGAACTGGTGTCATGGTATTGGCACTTCGTCGATGGCGTGTGGGTCGTGGTATTCGCTGTCGTTTATGTTGTGGGAAGATGATGCGTTGGGACGAAAAGCCCGTCCCAGAAGCGCCTCTTCCCCCGTACCCAGGGCGAGAGGAGAAAAATGCTAGCTCGCTCGAGTCTCGGCGACTCAAGGCATGAAGTCTTCTCTCAAGGGCCTGCGTCTCGGAACGGTAATCGGACGTGAGCAACGCTTCCATCCAATTCGATCCGACTTCCTTGGCTAAGTACGGCCATCTCGCCCTAATTGCGCGCAATCTCGTCGAGGGCTTCCTAACCGGCGTTCACAAAAGCCCCTATAAGGGATTCTCCGTCGAGTTTGCAGAGCATCGCCAGTATTATCCCGGCGATGAGATTCGACACATCGATTGGCGTGCCTACGGCAAAACGGATCGCTATTATATCAAAGAATATGAGGAAGAGACAAACCTGAAGGCGCATCTCCTCGTCGATGCGTCCGGTAGCATGGGATATAAGGGGAAGCAAGCCAGTAAGTTTCAGTACGCCCAATACATCGCGGCCTCGTTGGCCTATCTGATGCTGCATCAGCGCGACGCCGTCGGCTTGACACTGCACGACACGCGCGTGCGCAGGAGCATAGCGCCACGATCCAACTCCAAGCATTTGCTCCAGGTCTTGCACGCGCTGCAAGAAGCGCAACCGGGCGGTGAAACGGCACTGGCACCCCTATGGCATCAGAGCGCCGAACAGATCAAGCAACGCGGACTGGTCGTCATCCTGTCCGATTGCTTCGAGCAGGTCGAGCCGCTACTCCGTGCCTTGCAACACTTTCGCCATCGCCGACACGAAGTGCTGTTGTTCCACATTCTCGCCCCCGAAGAGATCGAGTTTCCCTTCCAGAAATGGACGCAGTTTCGCAACCTGGAGACGACCGGCGATAAACTCCTCGTCGATCCGCAAAAACTTCGTAAGGATTACCTGCGCAACTTCGATCGGTTTTGCAAGGAACTGCGGGATGGAGCCGGCCGTGCGCAGGTCGATTATCACCTGATGCGGACGGATGAGCCGATCGATCGGGCATTGGGCATCTATTTGACGCGGCGTCAGACGCGCGGCTGAGTTCTTCTCTCCGTAACTCCCATAACCACAAATCTGTTATGTCAATCGACGTTCAATACTTGACGCAAAAGTAGAGATTAGTACAATTGAGAGTAGAGGGAGCGCACGGCGCAGGAGGTCGGCATGAAGATCACGGCTCAAGAAGAATACGGTTTACGCTGTTTGTTGGGTCTGGCGCGAGCCGGCGAGGGACGGGCGTTGACCATTCCGGAGATTGCCGAGTCCGAGAAGCTGTCGCCTCCCTATGTGGGCAAGCTGTTATCGGTGCTGCGGCAAGCGGGGTTAATTACCAGTGTGCGCGGTCGAACGGGGGGCTATCTGCTGGCCCGATTGCCTGGGGAGATACGCTTGGGCGAAGTGATGCGAGCGCTGGGCGAACCGCTGTTCGAGGATCCCTCCTATTGCGAACGCCACGCCAGCCCCGACACCGAAGGCGCATGCGTTCACAGCGACGGCTGCACGCTGCGCGTCATTTGGCAGACTCTCGAACGATGGATGAGCCGCTTTCTCGACCGCGTAACGCTGGCCGATTTGCTCGAAAGCCAAGAGCAAATCGCCGAACGACTTCACGCCCACCTACAAACGGAAACCTTGGAAGTGTCCGGCTTGCTTACACTCGGGTCGGCCGGACGCGATTGATTTTTCGACCTATCAAAGAGCGCACGGGAAATACGATGACGACGGCGACTCAGACCATTGAGGAATTTGCCAACCGCGAGTATCAGCACGGTTTCGTGACGGACATCGAAACCGAATCGGTGCCGCCCGGACTGAACGAAGGCATCGTTCGGCTCATTTCCGCCAAGAAGCACGAACCGAATTGGCTGCTCGATTGGCGTTTGAAAGCGTTCCGCCATTGGCAAACGATGCACGAACCGCGCTGGTGGCCGAAATTGGAAATCGCGCCCATCGACTATCAGGATATTATTTATTATTCCGCCCCCAAGGCGAAGAAAAAACTCAATAGTTTGGACGAAGTCGATCCGGAACTGCGCCGCACTTTCGAGAAGCTCGGCATTTCGCTGGACGAACAGAAACGACTCAACGGCGTGGCCGTCGATGCCGTATTCGACAGCGTGTCGGTGGCCACGACGTTCAAGGCCACTCTTGCCGAGAAGGGTATCATCTTTTGCTCGTTCTCCGAAGCGGTGCGCGAACATCCCGAATTAGTGCGCAAGTATCTCGGTTCGGTCGTTCCCTATAACGATAATTTTTTTGCCGCCCTCAACTCGGCGGTGTTCAGCGACGGTTCGTTTTGCTACATCCCCAAGGGCGTTCGCTGCCCGATGGAATTGTCCACCTATTTCCGCATCAATTCCGCCGGCACCGGCCAATTCGAGCGCACATTGATCGTCGCCGAAGAGGGATCTTATGTCTCGTATTTGGAAGGCTGCACTGCGCCGCAGCGCGACGAAAATCAATTGCACGCCGCCGTCGTCGAATTAATTGCCGTCGGCGAACGCTCCGAGATTAAGTATTCGACGGTGCAGAATTGGTATCCCGGAGACAAAGAAGGACGCGGCGGGATTTATAATTTCGTCACCAAGCGCGGCGCATGCCGCGGTGCCGGCTCGAAAATCTCGTGGACGCAAGTGGAAACCGGCTCGGCCATCACCTGGAAGTATCCCAGCGTGATTCTGCAAGGCGATAACTCGGTCGGCGAGTTTTATTCCGTGGCGCTGACGAATAATAAGCAGCAAGCCGATACCGGCACGAAGATGATCCATATCGGCAAGAACACCAAAAGCACCATCGTTTCCAAGGGCATCTCTGCCGGCAACGGACAAAACACCTATCGCGGCCTGGTGAAAGTTCTCAAAGCGGCGACTGGGGCGCGCAATTACAGTCAATGCGATTCACTATTGCTGGGAGATCGCTGCGGAGCGCACACCTTCCCTTATATCGAAGTGAAAAACAGCACGGCGAAAGTGGAGCATGAAGCGTCCACCTCGAAAATTGGCGAAGATCAGATTTTTTATTGCAAACAGCGCGGCCTCTCGGCGGAGGATGCCGTTAATATGATCGTCAATGGATTTTGCAAGCAGGTGTTTTTGAATCTGCCGATGGAATTCGCCGTCGAGGCGCAGAAGCTGTTGGGAGTGAGTTTGGAAGGCAGCGTGGGGTGAGAAATCATGCAGCCCATCCTGAACCCAGCGCCTTTGTGGCAACCGGATCGAAGTGAATATGTGATACTGTGGCACGGATGCACGGAATTGGATAAAGTCAACATTGAAAAGTATCGGATCGATCCCGCACGCGGTCGAGTGGATGCGGATTTTGGTCGAGGATTTTACACAACCACCCGAGAACAGCAGGCGAGACATTGGGCGTGGAAACGATTTGAAGAATGGAAAGCCAACCCGGCGAATGCCGGCAAATCCAATCGCCCTGTCATTCTGCGATTTCGGACGCCTCGTTATGGATTGCAAGGTCGAGGGCGCGGATTGGACGAACTGAATTCCTTGAATTTCGTCCTGGGTAATTACGACAATGAGGATTATTGGAGCTTGGTGCAACACTGTCGGCAAAGCGTGCCAGCCAATCCATTGTTGGGGCTGCCAGCGGTTGTGAACGATCACCGACGGTCTCCCGATGGGTGGTACGACTTGGTCGTCGGCCCGGTGGCGGCATTTTGGAAACAACGAGCAGCCCTACAGGACGCGGATCAGTTGAGCTTTCACACGGACGCTGCGGTAACGATCTTGAACGACCTTATCCAAAGCAGCCGACAACTCCCTTCGGAGGAGTATGGGTGGCTCGCTCTGCTTTAGTGATTTGAAGGAGGTATTTCATGTTGCCTGGCCGTCTTATCATCGGTTACTGGAAGGAAGTGCGAGGCTTGCTGCGAGAGCGACACGGCCTCACGGTCGTCCAGGCGCGTCGAGGCATCTCGACTTATCGCGCGCAGATGTGGAAACATGAAGTTGGCGACATCCTTTATCACGAGGATTCCGCTCGTACTGCGGAGACGATCGCGGGACTTGTGCGGCAAGGGTTGCTCGACAACCCCGAGAGGTTCGAGCCGATCCCCGTGGACGAGTCGTCTCAGGTTCAGACTAGACAATCGACCGCGCGACGTAGAAAACAAGCGCGACGCGATCCATAAACGGTGTCGGAAGGGAGTGCGCTAATCAGCATGCAAGATCGACAACTACCGATTCCTGGCCTAGCAATTTCCGACGCAAAATCGGTTGAGTTAATGCGCGCTTGGATCGCAAAACAGGGATTACACATTAGTTTAAGGATAGGTGCCTGGGATCATACACCGACCATCGACGAAAGAAATGCCTGGGGCATTGTGCTGGCAGACGCCGTCAAGCACATCGCGGACGCTCTTGTGAGAGAAGGCAAAGAACGAATCGAGACGGTTGCGGCAATTCGAGCGAGTTTTCTCGCCGAGTTGGATTGTCCCACCTCTTCCTCGGGCGGTGATTTCGTTGATGGACCTTCACGCAATTAATGGATGTTTTTGGAGAAAAAGCAAACGATGCTTACGATCGACAACCTACATGCCCGTGTGGACGACAAGGAAATCTTACGCGGCATCAACCTGACGGTGAAGGCCGGTGAGGTTCACGCCATCATGGGCGAGAACGGTTCCGGCAAAAGCACGCTGGCCGGTGTGTTGGCGGGACGCGATGCCTATGAGGTGACGGAGGGTGAAGTGCTATTCGAGGGCAAGGATTTACTCGAACTCGATCCAGAAGAACGGGCGCGCGAGGGCATTTTCCTCGCCTTTCAGTATCCGGTTGAGATACCCGGCGTCAGCAATACTTATTTCCTCAAAGCGGCGGTCAATGCCGTGCGCAAACATCGCGGCTTGCCGGAATACGATGCCCGCGCGTTTCTGAAGCTCGTCAAGGAGAAGACGAAGCTGCTCCACATCAGCGACGAATTATTGAAACGCCCCGTCAACGAAGGATTCTCCGGCGGCGAGAAGAAACGCAATGAGATTTTTCAGATGGCCGTTCTCAATCCGAAGCTGGCCATTCTCGATGAGACCGATTCGGGCTTGGACATCGATGCCTTGAAGGCGGTGGCCGACGGTGTCAACGCGCTGCGCAGTCCGGAGCGTGCCGTCGTGGTCATCACACACTATCAGCGTTTGCTGAATTATATTGTACCCGACTATGTACACGTGTTGTTGCGCGGACAAATCGTCAAATCGGGCGGGAAGGAATTGGCGTTGGAGTTGGAAGAGAAGGGATACGATTGGCTGAAAGACACGGTTGCCGAACCGCAACCGGCGTAGTCATTGAGGGAGCAACCGTGACGGAAGTGATGGAACGACAGAACACTTATCTCGCCGCTTTCGAGCGGATGGAGCGCGAACTGGCTGCCTCGGGCACGCCGGCAGTGCATCGACTTCGTAAAGCGGCGATAGCGCGATTCGTCGAGATGGGATTCCCAGGACCGAAAGACGAAGAATGGCGCTTCACCCCGACTGCGGCACTGGCGCGCATCCCATTCGATTTGGCTCCCGCCGGAGAAATCGACTTGGCGATGGAACCAGGTGCCATCGTCTGTGACTTGGCCGAGGCGATGAAAAATCATCCCGCTTCGGTTGAGCCGCATCTGGCACGATATGCCGATTGGAGAAAACACCCCTTTATTGCTCTGAATACGGCTTTTATCCGCGGAGGCGCTTTCATCTATGTTCCGCCCAACACGAACCTTAAAGCACCTGTCGTCGTCGATTTCCAAGCGGGGTACGTTGGGACAGCATTCGTTCGCCATCGCCGCTGCCTCGTCGTGATAGGAGACAATAGCCGAGCGACAATCGTGGAGAGGTACTCCGGCCTGCCAGGGGAAATTTACCTCACCAACGCCGTCACGGAAATCATCGTTGGCCCCGGCGCGCACGTCGATCACTATAAGGTACAGCGCGAGGGCGACAAAGCGTTTCATCAGGCGACCATGCAAGTACAACTCGGTCGCGCTTCACGCTTTTCGTCTCACGCCGTTACTCAGGGCGGACAGTGGGTGCGCAACGAGATTAACGCCGTCTTCGAGGGAGAGGGTGGCGAGTGTATCCTCAACGGCATGTATCGAGCGAGCGGCGAACAAGTGGTCGATAATCACACCTTTATCGATCACGCTTATCCGCATTGCGCCAGTCACGAATTGTATAAGGGTATCCTCGACGGCAAAGCGCGCGGCGTTTTCAACGGCAAAATCTACGTCCGCCAAGACGCCCAGAAGACCGACGCCAAGCAGACGAATCAAACGCTGCTGTTATCCGACGACGCCACGATTAACACGAAGCCGCAATTGGAAATTTACGCCGACGATGTGAAATGCACGCACGGCGCAACGGTTGGCCAACTCGACGCCGAGTCGATTTTTTATTTGCGTTCGCGCGGCATCGGTTTGGCCGAGGCGCGCAGCTTGCTCACTTATGCTTTTGCCAACGACATCGTCAACCGCATCCAGGTAGCGAAGGTACGAGAAGAACTGGAAAGCAGCCTGTTGGAAGCCCATCATCTGCCGGCGTCCGAGTCCGGTAAGGAGGAGGCATGAGCATTCATCCCATGCCCGCTGCACTTGCCATTTCTCGAAGTGGGAACTCAACTCCCTTCGACTTGGACGTTTCGCGCATTCGAGAAGATTTTCCCATCCTCCGGCGCGAGATTCACGGGCAGCCACTCATCTATTTCGATAACGCGGCTACCACTCAGAAGCCACAAGCCGTTCTCGATGCGCTGTTGCATTATTACGATTGCGACAACGCCAACATTCATCGCGCCGTACATCTCCTCAGCGAACGGGCCACGCGCGCTTATGAGGAGGCGCGGCGCAAAGTAGGCGTTTTTCTCCATGCCGCCGAGCCGCGCGAAATCATTTTCGTGCGCGGAGCCACCGAGGGAATCAATCTCGTCGCCCAAAGCTGGGGGCGAAGTAATCTTCATCCCGGCGATGAGATTCTCGTCTCGGAGATGGAACATCACTCGAACATCGTGCCGTGGCAAATGCTATGCGAACAGACCGGCGCGGTGCTGCGCGTCGTGCCCATTGGGGACGACGGCGATTTTCTCCTCGAAGAGTATGAAAAGCGGTTGAACGAACGCACGCGCTTGGTCTCCGTAGTGCATGTGTCGAACGCGCTGGGGACGATTGCTCCGGTGGGTCGCATTGTCGAATTGGCTCATGCCTGGGGCGCATTGGTCTTGATCGACGGCGCGCAATCCGCTCCGCACATGCCGATCGATGTGCAAGCGTTGGATTGCGATTTCTTCGTCTTGTCCGGGCACAAGGTCTATGGCCCGACCGGCATCGGCGTCCTTTACGGCAAGGCGCGTCTGTTGGAAAAAATGCCGCCGTATCAAGGGGGCGGCGATATGATTCGATCCGTCACCTTTGCCAAAACGACGTATGCCGACTTGCCCAATAAGTTCGAGGCCGGCACGCCGCACATCGCTGGAGTCATCGGTTTGGGGGCGGCTGTCGATTACATCGAGTCGGTCGGACGAGAACACATTGCCGCCCACGAAGCATCTCTGTTGCGCTATGCCACGGAGGGGATGCGCGAAATCCCCGGCGTCCGGCTGATCGGCACCGCGCCCCATAAGGCCGCCGTGATCTCGTTTCTCGTCGACGAGCCGCCTCTTTCGTCGCTGGACATCGGCATCAAGCTCGACTTGGAGGGCATCGCCGTCCGCACCGGCCACCACTGCTGCCAGCCGGTCATGGATCGCTTCAACATCCCCGGTACGACGCGCATCTCGTTCGCGTTGTACAACACCCTCGCCGAGATCGATGTATTTCTTGACGCGCTGCGCCAGTTGATCGCCGATGCCGCCGCGAAGTCACAACCCGAATCGCCGGCGCGGGACAGCGAACCCGCCTACCCGCGCGCCGCCGCCGACAGTCCACAAGCCGCCGCCGTCGAATTGGCCGAGGAGTTCGATCTGTTCGACGATTGGCTGGATCGCTATCAGTATCTCATCGAGAGGGGCGAGGAACTGCCGACTTTGCCCGACATCGATCGCACCGAGGCAAACCGTGTGCGCGGCTGCCAGAGTACCGTTTATCTGTGCGCGCGCAAACGTCCGGGAACGACCGAGGCGGTGGAGTTCCTCGCCGACAGTGATGCCGACATCGTGCGCGGTCTGATCGCCGTTCTGCAACGTCTCTTCTCGGGTCAGCGTGCAGCGGATATTTTAGCCTTCGATATCGAAGGATTTTTTGCTCGTTTGGGATTGGACCAACATCTGACCCTCGGTCGTCGCAATGGCTTGGCCGCGATGGTGCAGCGCATCCGCCAATTCGCGGCCACCCTCTCCGACGGCGAGAAATGAGATTGCTTCGATGGACGACAAACTTCCGCAACGCTTCTCGCTGTCCCTGAGCGGGGGGCGTCAGCCCCCTGAGATTCCCGCAACTCAGGGGGCTTACGACCCCCGCTCGGATGCGCCTCTCGAAGAGCGCGTCGTGGCCGCGCTGCAAAGCGTGTTTGATCCGGAAATCCCCGTCAATATCTACGAATTGGGTCTGATATACGATCTGAAGGTCGATCCGTCCGGCGCGGTGTCGATCCGCATGACGTTGACCAGCCCCGCTTGTCCGGTAGCCGGCGCGCTGCCCGGCGAGGTACAATCCAAAGTACAAGCCGTCCCCGGCGTCGCCTCGGCCAAAGTCGAATTGGTCTGGGAGCCACCCTGGGAAATGAGCCGCATGTCCGACGAGGCGCGATTGCAATTGGGCTTATTCGATTGAGGAAGGTCGAAAAACGGCGGCAGCGGAAGCGACAGAATTGATGCCAACCGAACAAATGCTCGCTCTGCCGGGATAATGGCCTGGAAGGTTGCCCGATTCGCGGTCGGTTGCGGTAGAAAGCGGCGACAGCACGCAATCGTTGGCACAGTCGCAATTGTTCCATGTTGGCCAAGAGCTAACCGGTACCCCGCATCTCCCCGGCTTCCGCGTCGCCGTCGCCGACTTGTTCGTCCGACCCATTTCTCGTCCTACACATACATTGCATTGGCGGGGGTGATGACCAGTTCGGGGATGCTGGCGCGCGGAGGGAGGGTTGCAAGGAAGAGGATGGCCTCGGCCACATCTTCCGGTTGCAGCATGGCTCGGCGTCGTTCTTCGCCGACCGGAGAGGGGCGGGCCTCTAGGATGGGCGTATTCACTTCGCCGGGATAGATGTTGCACACGCGGATGCCGTTGTCCTTTTCCTCTGCAGCCAGGCCCATCGCCAAGCCGCGCAAGCCGAACTTAGCCGCGTTGTAGCCGAGGCCACCCAGCGGGTTCGAGCGTTTGCCGGAGATGGAATTGACGTTGATAATCAGTCCGTCGCGCCGTTCGCGCATCGACGGCAGCACCGCGCGGATGCAGTAGAACGCGCCGTGCAGATTCGCGCCGAGCAGCAGGTGCCAATTCTCCGGCGTCAAATCGCGGAACGTGCGCTGCTTGATGTTTAGCCCGGCGTTGTTGACCAGAATGTCGATTTGTCCGAAACGGCGTAGAACTTCTTCCGCGAGGGCATCGACTTGCGCTCGGTCGGCGACATCGGCGGCGCGATAGAAGAGGCGTTCGCCGGCGTTCAGCTCCTCGGCGGCACGGCGGAGCTTGTTTTCGTCTCGTCCGGTGATGGCCACGCGCGCGCCTTCGGCCAACAGCATTTTCGCTGCTGCCAGGCCGATGCCGCTGCCGCCTCCGGTCACCAAAATGTTCTTTCCCGCTAGTTTACTCATCGGTTGTCCTTCGCGTTTGGGTTTGGGGATGTTATAGGGTCGGCGTGAACAAGCGGCTTGCGTTCGACAAGGCATGAGAGGCCAGAGAACGGTTTCCCAACATTTCGGGATCGAGAATGTCGGCGTCATTCAGATCGTTTCGATACGCCGCCTCCAGATCGGCGATCTGTTGGGCGTCGTGCAACATGCAACCGATCTCGAAGTTCAAATGCAGACTACGATTGTCCAAATTGGCCGAGCCGACCATGCCCCAGGCGTCGTCGGCCAACACGATCTTGGAATGCATCATCCCCTTGCGATAGAGATAAATCTTCACGCCGTAGCCGAGTAGCTCCTCGGCGTAATACAGGCCGGCATAGTAGGAAATATAGTGATCCGGCCTCAGCAGGGTGAGAATGCGCACATCCACGCTGCGATACCGAGCCGCTCGCAGCGCGTCGAGCAAGCCGCCGTCGGGTATCAGATACGGACTAGCGATCCACAGTCGCCGCCGCGCGCTGACGATGGCCATAAAGTAGATTTCGCGTATCGTGTTGATCTCTTGATCCGGCCCGGAATCGGCGATCTGGGCGCATACGTCGCCGGCCGGAGGGCGTTCGGGGGCATACTTGGCTTCGTCGAGAACCTCGCGGCGGACGAATTGCCAATCTTCGCCGAAGACGCGCTGCAAATCGGCGACGACGGGGCCTTCCAAGCGTACGAACGAATCGCGCCAGTAACCCATCGCGGCACTTTTGCCGAGATATTCGTCGCCGATGTTCATGCCGCCGGTGAAGCCGACGCGGCCATCGACGACGGTGATCTTGCGATGGTTGCGGAGATTGACGCGGATCAAGGAATGCAAGGGATTGAGCGGTAAGAAGGCGGCGATATGTCCTCCGGCCTCGCGCAGCGGACGCAGCGAACGACCCTTTAAGTACAGGCATCCCATCGCATCGTACAGCAACCGCACTTCGACGCCTTCCTTGGCCTTGCGCGCAAGCAAATCGAAGAGACGTTGTCCCGTGGCATCGGATCGAAGAATAAAATACTCTAAATGTATGTAATGTTGCGCCGATTCGATGGCTTCCAAAAGCGCGGCATAGGCCGATTCGGTTTCTTGATAGACGACGACGGAGTTGCCGGGCCGCATGGGGTAGGAACCCAGACGCTCGGCCAGTTCGCCCAGATGATGCTCGTGCCGATCTGCTTCGGGATTCAGCGGCGGACGGGGCGGATGATGGCGGCGGCGCGTGCCGTGGGCATCGCGACGATGGCGCACTCGGCGCAGCAAATAATTGTAGCCAAACATCCAGAACAACAGCGCGCCGAACAGCGGCATCAACAGAACGACGAGACACCACGCCATCGTCGAGTTGGCGTCTTTCTTGCTCAGCAACACCCAAGGAATAAAGATGCCTATAACGACGAAATCGAGGATCGTCGCCGCCACTGTGATGTGCGGCCAATAGTGGGAGAGTTCGGAAAACACTTTGCACCCTTGTATGCGCATGCACCCGGACGAATCGACTGCTTGCATGTCGTTCGAGCAGAGGGCGCGTCACCGAATGTCTTCCGCGGTTAGCCGCGTCGCGCGGCGAAGCGCGTCGCCCTCTCGCTCTGCTGTGCGTCGCGGCTAACCGAAATAATACTCACCCCGCCCCTACCACTTGTACTCGTCGTCGAACGGATGAATCGACCGCGCCGCTTTCGGTTTGGGACGCGATTTCAGAATCGCCTCGGCCAACGCTAAATCTTCCTTGGCGGTGATCTTGATATTCCCAGACGATCCTTGCAAGAGATATACCGGATGGCCCAGTGCCTCGATCAATTGGGCGTCGTCGGTGATGTCGCCGCCAATTTGAGAACGTTTGGCATAGGCTTCGATCAACCAATCGCGGCGGAACACTTGCGGCGTTTGCGCCAGCCACAACCCTTGACGCGGCACCGTCTCCCGGATGCGGCCTTTGTCGTCGCTGCGTTTGATGGTATCCGCCACCGGCACGGCCAGCATCGCTGCTCCCGTCTTCACCGCGCTCTGAAAGACGGTATCGATGAGTTCCGCCGTCACGCACGGACGGGCGGCATCGTGAATGGCGACAAACTCCACCTCCGGTTTGAGGAGCGCCAGCGCGTTGGCGACGGAATCGAAGCGCTCCTTGCCGCCGTCGGCGATCTGCACATTCATAAAGGCGAGATTGGCCTGATAGCGGCGGCGAAAAGTCTCCTGATCTTCCGGCGCGACGACGATGAGAGACTGAACGACATCATCGCGAGTGATGAACAACTCGGCGCAGCGGAGCCAAACGGCGCGGCCGTCGAGGTTGACGAACGGCTTCTTTTCGCGATCGCGGAAGCGAGACGACTTACCGGCCGCGGGCAGAATGACGGCGAATCGAGACATTGCGAACCCCTCGGCAAAGAAGACGAAGTTATGCCGTCATCATACTCCGAAAGCGAGAGGCGTCATCGGAAAGAACCTATCTGTACCACGTTATTCCCCTCTCCCCTCTTCTCGGGGGAGAGGGGCCGGGGGTGAGGGGTTTGCTGAAAAAGGTGCCGGAAGAAAACGACTCACGGCTCGTCTGAAATCCTCGTTTTGTCCGTCGTGCCGCCCCGTCCCTTTTCGGCCGTCAAACGGCAGACGAGGGCAGCGAAGAGTTCGGCAGCCGTCCATACCAATCGCAAGACTAGCACGGCCAAGACGACCGTGGCGCGCGCATCCTCGACGCCCATGCCGCCCACGCCGAGAAACTCCGGCGTTAACAGAAGCGTCAACACGAATTCGCGCACTCCAAGACCGCCCGGCGCGATGAGAACGACGAAGCCGATGACGTAAGCCAAGCCCATGATGGCCGGTAGCCGGGCCGTCCGCGCGTCGAGCAGCGGCCAATCCGCGCCGACGATGCCGCGCAGCGCGGCGGCGAAGCTGATCCCCAACAACAACCAACCGAACGACGTAAACCCCAAACCTTCGAGCAGATAGACGAAGCGAATGCGAGGGAGTTTCTCGGCGTCGCGCTCGCGAAACGGCAGCGACATGCGATGCGCCAAACGGTTGAAGATCGGCGGATGGAGCGGCACGAGAAAGGCAACGAACAACAGCGCCGACAACAACACGACCACCGACCGCTGCACGCCGCCCTCGCCCGGTTGTTCCATCCAAAGCAGATGCCGCAGCGTCTCGGCGTTCAACCCCGCGCCTTCATCGATCCCCAAAACGGCGAAGAGCAACGCGGCCACCAACGCGCCGCCCGCCATCGTCGTCAACACTTCGTAGAACGCGGTCAGAGTTGCCAGGCCCGTAGGGATGCCCTGACTGCGCGCCAGGTTCGTTCGTAGCAGCAACGCCCACGCCTTGCCGGGTAGATATTTTCCGAGATGACCCAGATAGTATGCCCGCAGAGATGCCGCCAGGGGCGGGGTTTTATCGAGATGTCCTAGCAAACGCCGCCAATACAATGCCGACAGGGACAGCCCCACGAGATACAGCAGCCCCGACAACAGCAGCCAGCCGGGATGCAACGGACGCCGCCACAGTTCTGGCCGCTGCAGATCGCGCGCAAACTGCCGGCCAATGAGATAGAGAACCGTCAACCACAAGATTGCCTTAAGGATCGGCCAGGCTCGCCGCAGTTTGCCGGACATGCGGCGATTGTAGCAGCACGACGCTCATTCGTCTTGTGCGCGCGTCAGTTGCGTTGTGAGGCGGTGCCATGGTCGTGAGAGCCGTTCGTCGATGTGCGAACGATGTGAGGTGCTGTTTCTCCGGCTTCATCGCGATGCGATGGCCGAGGACGCTATGGTTCGCGGCGTGGTCGAAAAAGTGGAAAAACAGTCAAAATGGGCTGACAAAAGCCGTACTTCTCAGCGACAATTGGCGTAAGACGTTTTTCGGCTGCTCAAATAGAACGAGAAAAGAAGCGATTTGCGAACAACGCAACAGGCTCATGCCTTTCCCGTTGCACTATCCGTGCGTCGAGCTTCTCGATACCTTGATAGGGATTCGTCGAAAACCCCGCGCCAGGCCGAAACGCCATCGAGGTGCTTTCATCGCGCCGCGTTTCGGATCGACGCGGGTTGTGGCAAACGTATCGGACACCATTTGGATGCAAGGAATCTCGCCGTGCCCGTCATTCAAACCGACAATCTCACCAAACATTACGGTAGCATCGAAGCGCTGCGCGAGGTGTCGCTGAGCGTGCAGCACGGCGAGATCTTCGGTTTGCTCGGCCAAAACGGGGCGGGAAAAACCACGCTCATCAAAATCCTTCTGGGCATCACCAAGCTGACGGACGGCAGCGCTCGATTGCTCGATCGTCCGGTCGGAACGGCCGCCATCCGCAGCCGCGTCGGCTATCTGCCCGAAGACCATCGTTTCCCCGAATATCACACGGGGGCCAGCCTGCTCGATTTTTACGGCGCGCTGCTCGACGTTCCTCGAAGCGTGCGCCGCAAACGCATTCCCGAGACTTTGGAAATGGTCGGTCTCAAAGGGCGCATGAATTATAAGATCGGTACCTATTCCAAGGGCATGAAACAGCGCGTCGGCTTGGCTCAGGCGATGTTTCACGATCCCGACGTGATCTTTCTCGACGAACCGACCGACGGCGTCGATCCGGTGGGACGGCGCGAGATTCGCGCCATCATGCAACATCTGAAGTCGGAAGGCAAAACCATCTTCCTCAACTCCCATTTGTTGGGCGAGGTCGAGTTGATCTGCGACCGGGTGGCGATTCTCCAACGGGGCGAAGTGATCCGCGAAGGAGCCGTCTCCGAGTTGACGCTGCAACACAATCAGTATCTCGTCGGGATCGCGCCGGAAGGCCGGTTTCCGCGCGAGGACGTGCAAAGAATCGGCTTCTCGGTCGCTCCCCAAGGCGACTTGTGGGAGATCGGGCTGCGCGATGGACAATCGATCGATCCGGTAGTCGATTTGCTGCGCGGTCGCGGTTTGGGCATCCGGCATCTGATCGAGAAACGGCAAACTCTGGAAGATTTATTCGTCGAAACCGTCGAGGCAGCGGAGCCTGGCGTCGATCGACCCGCCCACCGCGCGCGGCGTCCCCTTTCTTGAACCAGCGAGTCGGCAAGCATGAAATTCCTAGCCATTCTCAAAGATTCACTGCGCGAAGCCCTGGACACTAAAGTCTTTTACGTCATGGTAGGCTTCTCGCTGTTGGTGGTCTTGCTCGTCGGCAGCATCGGCTATCGGCCGGTGTCGGTTGAGGAAGACGCCCAGCGGTTGACCGATCGCGCCACATGGTTACTCCAGAATTTTGCCGATCGGCAGAACCTGAAAGTCGTGCCGCTGTGGAGCATCAAGGATTTCGAGAAGACTCAACCCAACGCCGAGCCTTGGAACACGGGCTATCGCTTCGCCTTAACGCTCGAGTTTCAGCAAGAAGAGGAAGCCAAGCAAGCCCGCGCCGTTCAGGGACTGTCCGTCAAGCAGATTCAAGACATGATGCGAGGCCAATTCTCTTACCTCAAGGATTTGAAGGTTTCCACCCTTCCGCCGCTCGATCCGAAGGAGATTCGCTTTCTCGTCGCCGCCGAGGGGGCCAAAACCTCCCGCGCGCGCGATTGGCCGCATCATCCCGTATTGTTCTTCGTCGTGCCCCTCACTCTGTGGCGGCTGCCCATCCAGTCCTATGTGCTATTCTGGGAATCGTGGATTATCAATTGGGTCGGAGCGGCGGTGGCGCTCCTCATTAGTTCCATCATAACCGCGTTTTTCATTCCCAATATGCTCCGCAAGGGAACCGTCGATCTGCTCGTGGTCAAACCCATCGCTCGGCCGGTGCTGCTGTTGTATAAGTACGTTGGCGGACTGACGTTTATGTTTTTGAACACGGTGGTGGCCGTCGTCGGCATTTGGTTGGTCTTGGGTCTGCGCACCAACATCTGGGGTATGGGGTTCTTGCTCGGCATCTTCTCTTTGACGTTTCAGTTCGCCTTATACTATGCCGTCTCCACCCTATTCGCCGTATTGAGCCGCAGCCCCATCGTCGCCATTTTGATGACCTGTCTCTTTTGGTTCGTCTTCGCGCTGCTGTTCGGCTACGGCTATCGTTTCGTGGATTCGACGCGAAAGCTGCGCGGCATGTTCGAGGCGGAGATGGCCGAGGCTCAACTCGAAAAAGACGACGAAAGAAGAGCGATCAAGGACAAAGTACCCGAAAAATTACTGCCCGACTCGGTTTATACTGTTGCCGACGCCATCCATCTCGTCACGCCGCGGTTGAAAGATCTGGACGTGGTGACGGACAAATGGATTCTCGACGATCTCACCGAGCCGGATAGCCCGCAGAGGAAAGGGGCCGATACCGCCTACGCCGGCTTCAGCTGGACCGAGGCGATTTCAGTTACTTCCATCTACATTGTGGTATTATTGGCTTTGTCGTGTTGGTGGTTCGCCCGCAAGGATTATTAAGGGCGCATTCGGAAAAAAGTTCGGTTGGCCGCGACGCGCAGCGGAGCGCGAGGTTGCCCGCGCTCCGCTGCGCGTCGCGGCTAACCACCGTAGTTGTTCCTCGCCGCGTGAGATCATCGACGTTATGACCGAAGCCGTTTTTCAGCGTTGTATTCATCCCCATTGCGGTGCCACTCTCGGCGTGGACGAGACGGCGTTTGCCTGTCCGCGCTGTGGGGGATTGCTCGACGTGGCCTACGATTGGGCGCGGCTGACGCCCCCGCGCTCGCTGCGCGATTTCGAGGACAAATGGTCGCAGCGCACCGACCCGCTCAGCTTTAGCGGCGTGTGGCGCTTCCGCGAGTTGCTGCCGTTCGCAGCGCCGGAACAGATCCTCACCATCGGCGAAGGCCAAACGATTCTGCAACGGGCCGACATCGTAGCCGGCTATGTCGGCGTGCAACCCGGTAAGCTCTTTCTCCAATACGAAGGGCAAAATCCGTCCGGCAGTTTCAAGGACAACGGCATGACGGCGGCGTTCACCCATGCCCGCATGGTCGGCGCGCGCCGGGCCGCCTGCGCCAGTACCGGCAACACCAGCGCTTCGCTCGCCGTCTTCTGCTCGGCCACCGGCCTCATGCGGGCTATTATCTTTATCGGGAGTGGTAAAATCTCCTATGGCAAACTGGCACAGGCGCTCGATCACGGCGCGTTGACCGTGCAAATTGCCGGCGACTTCGACGACGCCATGCAGCGCGTGCAGCAAGTCAGTCGTCGCCTCGGTATTTATCTGGTCAACAGCATCAACCCCTTTCGTCTGGAAGGACAAAAGACGGTCATGTACCGCGTGCTGGAAGCGCTGCGCTGGGAGTCGCCGGACTGGATCGTCGTACCGGGCGGCAATCTCGGCAACGTCAGCGCCTTCGGCAAAGCGTTTATCGAGTTGGCCGAACTCGGGTTATTGAAACGCTTACCGCGCCTGGCCGTCATCAACGCCGCGGGAGCCGATACGTTCTTCAAACTGTTCGGCCAAGCGAATCTCCGTTGGGAAGGCGGCAAGCCGGCCAAGCAGACCATTGAACAGTATTATCGCCATTTGGACGCCGAGAAGATCCGCGCTTCGACCATCGCCAGCGCCATCGAGATCAACCGGCCGGTGAATCTGCCCAAAGCGCTCCGGGCTTTGGATCGCTGCGGCGGCGTGGTGCGCGAGGCGAGCGATCAAGACATTCTCGACGCCAAGGCCAAGGTGGGCGCGGGCGGTCTGGGCTGCGAACCCGCCTCCGCCGCCAGCGTCGCCGGTGCCCGCAAACTGCGGCAAGAGGGCATCATCGCACCCGACGACCGCGTC
>JAKBCS010000052.1 GCA_021807595.1 Planctomycetota bacterium
CTCGTTCCCACGCTCTGCGTGGGAACGCAAGGCCAGCCGCTCTGCGGCGCGTACTCTGAACTGCTCCGTGTCCGATATGCCACGCACCGCGGAGCGGTGCGACGTGCGTTCCCACGCTCCGCGTGGGAACGCAAGGCCAGCCGCTCTGCGGCGCGTAGTCTGAACTGCTCCGTGTCCGATATGCCACGCCCTGCGGAGCGGTGCGACGTGCGTTCCCACGCGGAGCGTGGGAACGAGGGCAAATTTTACTTACTCTGCGTGAGGCTTCGTCTGCGTTCGTTCATGCGTCCATTGCTCGGCGAAATATGTTCAGCGTCCGAGCCGTCACTGCGGCGGTGAGCCAACGTTTTTGTGCTACGAGGGATCAATGCGTCGTTGGAACTCTTCCAAAGAAGAGGTCGTGAAAATCAGATCCAACCACTCTTCCAACAACGCCTCCGCCGCAGTACCCCGAATCTTGCCGACCAGTTCCTCCGGCAACGCCGTGCGATAATGTCGCTGCAACGCACGCAACAACATCTCCGCCTTGCCCTCGGCCTTGCCCTCGGCCTTGCCCTCGGCCTTGCCCTCGGCCTTGCCCTCGGCGCGGCCCCGTTCGAGTCCGCGTTCGAGTCCGCGGCGTTCGATACTGGTCATGTGCGGCATGTTTTTCTCCTGTTCCCAACGTTCCCATTCTTCCCAAAACAAATCCTCTTCCGGCTTCGGCAGGGTCATTATACCGTCGATGAGGTGGAACAACTCCTCTATATCGTCGCGGCTCAAGCCGCTTTCGCTCAATCTACGGTACAGCTGAATCCGTCGCAGCCGGCGTTGCACGTCGTCCTCGCGCGTTTGATAAGCCAACAGGTGCGACGCGGTCAGAATCGCGAAGGGATTGCTGCTGGCCTCTAACTCCGGCAGACGCGGCAGCAAATCGAGCAATTTCACGCTGGGAAACGTAAAAGTAAGACGGCAGCCCCATAGGGCATGAGAATAACGCTTGGGCCGCCAATTCGGGCGGTCGTCGGCCAAAATCGCCAGACTGCAAACCCTGCGTTTGAAGCGATTGAAAATGCGATAGTGATAGACGAACATCCGCTGCGGAAAGACGGCCTCATAACTGCCTTGTACTTCAATGTGGATGAGCAGCCATCGTTCTTTGCCGTTCTTGCCCCAAACTTTAACCAGCACATCGACGATGCGCCCGCCGACCTCGTCTTTGCGCGTCAGTTTGTGCAATTCATTGTTCAGCCATTCGTAGCCGCGCGTCCAATCGATCTGGTCGTGTATGGCGGGAAAGAAGAACTCTAAAAAAGGCCGGAGGTAGCGCTCCAAGGCTTCTTTCCAGATTGAATCGAGGTCGGTCATGGCGCGTTCCTCCCATGGGAAGATACCCAAGGATCGGAACAGTGTCAACGAATGGCCACGCGCTCGTGAAGCCGAGCTGGCTCGCGCAGAGATCGCACGGAACCACCATCGGCTTCTCCCATGCGAAAGAGAACGACTACGCCCTGCCCCACCGCTTGGGGAAACAACTTCTCAAATCGACCGGCCAAATCTTCGACTCGACGGCGATGATGCGGTAGAAGATCCTTACCCCCACGGCGCGTCCATAGGGACAGAAAGATCGGCACGCTGCCGAGCGGATGGAAAGCCAAGCCGAGTTTGGTCGCGGCCAGCCAGACGCGCTGCATGGCGCGGCCGGCCTGGAGATAACCCAAGCGGCTGGTATCCGTAGTAGTCAGCAATCCCATCGTGCCGGTTCGCCAGACTTGCAGTGCCGACGGGAAGCTCATCAAGCGGCTAAGACCAAGGCGATTGAGTTGCCTCATCAGCGGCCAATGGCGGAGCCAACGGAGCATGGTGGCCGCGCCCAAGGGGAGTTCGAGACAGCGCACATCGAGACCATCGCGGGTGGACTCGGCCTCTTGCGGCGTGAAACGCAGTTGATGAAACAGCTCGGTGTGGAACGGACGATGCTCGAAGCGAATCCGGTCGGCGGCGGCGACGATCCCGGCTAGTTTACGAATCGATGGGCGAGCGGAGAGCCAATGCAAATGAGAGTTGTCCAGGGCGGAAACGCTGGCTTCGATCTGATAGAGGGATTCCTCGGAGACGGGGCGACGCGGATAGGGTTTGCGGTTACAGCAGCGCTGCTCCAGAAAAGAAGCAAGCGGATCGGCGACACCGCCTTCGGCGAAGCGAACGGCAGCGACGACCTCGCGCCCCTCGGCATCCGGGCCGAACTCCTTGGAGTAACTCACAAGCGCCCGCCAACCGCGCTGCCCAGCGGCAAGGCAAAGATTCTCCAGCGCCGCGCCCAGGGCAATCATCGAGAACATATCGTCAACGTCGGAAGGCAAGGCGCGCGTGCGATCGTGCAATAGCAGCAACTCACCGTCTGATCGAGATTCAAAAAGCCAGGGCTGATTATTGTCCGGTGACGGTGCCAGCGTGGCGGCGTGAAGCAAGGATTCCAGCGCCGTCCACGATGGATGCACGAGTGGGGCAGCAGCTTGCGTTTCGGTCTGCATCGTTGCGTCCCCTGGTGGCAGCTGGTTCGGCGAACCGGCAGCGTAAGCTTCGGCGAACCTGCAGCGTAAGCTTCGGCGAACCTGCAGCGTTAGCTGCCGGGTGTCGGCCAAAACCCGGCAGCTTACGCTGCCGGTTCGCCCATACCCAGCGCTCGTAGGCGACGGCGCAGATACCAACGTTTGAGGCGCTGCAAGGGATGGCGATTTCCCCACCACAGGCGGCCCGTGCGCAGGATGCCTCGGTAGGCGTCGAATTGGCTGAAATAGGGCGCGGAACGGATCGGCGAGCGATCCAGCAGGATTTTCATGGTCTCCGCCGCCGCCATTCCGGCGCATAACTGGCATGCCAATCCCGCCGACGGTCCTCGCCCCGATTGCGGATCGACGGCGGAGAGATCGAGGTAACGCAAATGCGTCGCGCGCGGGGCCAGCCCCACAGCAAAGGCGATGATTTGCTCCCAGCGACCCATGCCACTATGGAGATCGAAATAGTCGTCGAAAGCCATGCCTCGCGGATCGAAGACGAGCCAAGCCGTGCTGAAGCCGATGGGACCGGCTGTGACCGACCAGATTCCGCGCCGCCGCGCCTCGCGGAACAGCAGTCGCCGGGCTTCGATGGCGAAGAAGTCGATCCCGTCCACGAAGACATCGACGCCGTGAAGAAACGCGCCGACGTTCTCCTCCGTAATAGCTTCGGGAAAGACGCGCAGATCGGCTTGGGGATTGATTGCCGCCGCCGTCTCGGCCATCACTTCGGCCTTGCTCCGACCGAGCGTGGCCGTGTTCGCGCCGTGTTGACGATTGAAGTTGGCAGCCTCGAAACAATCGGGATCGGCAAGGTGAAAAGCACCAATACCAAGACGGGCGAGAGTGGCAAGGTGAACGCCGCCGACGCCGCCGAGACCGGCGATAGCTACACGGCTAGTTCGCAGCTTCTCCTGTTCGTCGCGTCCGATCAATCCGCGATTGCGACAAAAGGCTGTGTCGTAAGACCAAGATGCACTCGCATTCGGTGCCGCCTGCGCGTCGATCGCGTTCGCCTCGCATCTCATCCTTCGGCTCTCCCCGATTCGTTCGTTGTGGTGAACGCAGACACACGACAACGATAGCTTTTTTTTGCACCGCGAGCATCCTTCT
Source organism: Planctomycetota bacterium (assembly GCA_021807595.1). GTDB lineage: Bacteria > Planctomycetota > Planctomycetia > Gemmatales > Gemmataceae > JAJPHU01. Next base: position 3,651 of record JAKBCS010000052.1, read on the forward strand.
CGCGCCCAGGGGGGCGTGGGACTCGCTGCAACCCTCGATTGAGGCGGCAATTCCTCGCTTGACCGACTGCGAGGGGAGTGTAAAGATGGAAGGGGTTATTCTTCATCCTCCCATAACCTCACCCAGAGACGCAACCCGTGAACTCTCCCGATCTTCGACTCAACAAACACACCGAGGACAACAGCCCCCTCGTTGCACTACCCCCACAACCTTCCACCACTACCCAGCCGAACGAACAAACACAACACTATCCCCTCCGGCACGCCGATCGCCTCCTCGCCGCCTTCGTCGTCGCACTCGCCTTTTTGGTCGCATCCACCGCTGCACGCAACAGCGATGTCTGGCTGCACCTCGCTAGCGGACGAGCCATTGCCAACGGAACCTATCGCTTCCAAGGCGATCCCTGGGGTCAGAACGCCACCACTTGGATCAATCACACCTGGCTCTACGATTTAACCGCTTACGGTTTGTACCAGCCGTTTCCCAATCTCCACGGCTCGCTGCTCCTTATCGTCAAAGCGCTCCTCGTGGCCTTCTTAGCCGGGCTGATGGTGCGGCTGGGAAGCGGACATCAAGGCACGTTCTGGTCGGCGTTGACCGCCAGTTTGGCCGTGCTGGCTCTCAGCGGCAGACTCCTCCTGCAACCCGCCCTCGTCTCCGCCGTCGCGCTCGCCGGTACCCTCGCTCTGTTGCATCGAGGCCGTCGCTTACGCCGCGAAAGCGTCGGATGGTTCCGCGCCTACGCTCCCGTTTGTATGCTGTTCGCGTTGTGGGCCAACCTCGACGAGTGGTTCCTGCTCGGCCCATTCACCGTCGCACTCTTTTTCATCGGCGACGTCCTTGCCACCGGTGCCAACGGCGACAAACGATCCGTCGATGTGTCCGGAATGGGGATCGTTTTTGTGGTGGGTACTTTCGCATGTCTGTTGACGCCGTTTCCCTTGCACGGCCTCACCCTGCCGGTCGAGCTGGGTCTGTCCGATACCGCCCGCGTATTGAAGGGCGATGCGGTCTTGCGTTATCTCTTCGCGTCGCCCTTCGAGGGAAGGTATTTCTATTCGGGGTCTTCCTGGAACGTCTCCGGTTTGGCGTATTTGGCTCTGGTTGTACTCGGACTGTTGTCGTTCGTTTTCAGCCGCGACGCCTGGCGAAGTTGGCGTTTGCCGGTGATGTTGTCGTTTTTTGGACTGAGCGTGTGGAGCGTCCATGCCGTAGCGTTCTTTGTTGTTGTCGCCGCACCGATTGTGGCGTTGAATATCCGAGACGTTCTCGTTCGTGTTGGTCGATCGGGCTTAGGGCATAGCGATTTGTTAATGGCGCGTCTGGGCAGAGCCGCAGCATTGCTGACGGTATTGGCAATGTTGTTCGCCTCGTGGCCGGGTTGGCTGCAAGGCGCACCGTATGAGATGCGTCGCTGGGTGGTCCTCGCCGATCCCTCGCTCGAAGGAGCGGCGAAGCAACTCGTCAAATGGAGACGAGAAAAACTCCTGGAAAACGAGGACTTCGGCTTCCATTTTTCGTTGGACGAAGCCAACTATTTCGCGTATTTTTGTCCGGCGGAGAAGAGTATCGTGGATTCTCGTCTACGAGTATCTCCAGAGCTGGCAGTAGACTATGTCGAAGTCCGGCGCGAGCTACTCGCATTGGCCGACGGCTCGAACACTTCGACGCTTCTAAAAAAGAAGGCGCAAGCAAAGGATTGGCGGAGTGTTTTCCGCGAGCATCATATAAATCATGTCGTTGTATACGACAACAATCCCGAACGAATTAAACTCGTACATCAACTTCTCGTTCAGAATCCAGCGGAGTGGGAGTTGATTGGACTAACGGGTCGCGCGGCAATTTTCGGTTGGAAGGATCCGCGCCATCAGGTGCGCGAGTTGAAATACTCGCTGCCCCTTCGAGAAGACGCTTATCATCCAAGGGAAGACCGCAAGGCACCGCGGAGTTGGCCGGGACGCGGCCCCGAATTACCTTCGTTGTGGCAGTCGTTCCTCGCGGTACGACAAAGAAGTTCCGCCGAGCGAGACGAAGCCGCGCTGTTGTTGCTCAACTTCGATCTGCGAGGCCAACAAAACGTCTTGGAGAGGAGCATTGCCTGGGATGCCGCCCGGCTTGCCGGTACCATCGGCGCGGGTAGCGGCGCGGCTTCGTTGTCGGTGCGATTGCAACAAGGCATCGATTTGTACTTTCATGAAGCCGGTCATGCGCGTGTGCCGATTGCGATGAAATCGAAACAACCAACCTTGGATGTGTTAGCTTACGGTCTGTACACGGCCTACTTTCTCGCACAGGACGATGCGCCGGAGGAATATCTATGGTTGGCCATTCGCGCGGCGCGGCGCGCGCTGCGGGATCATCCCGACGATGCGCACGCTTACTTCATTTTAGGCGAGGCGTATCTGCGCATGATGCGGAACACCCGCGAGCGCGTTTGGATGGAACGGTTGCCCTTTTTGCGGCGTTTGCGCCAGGTGCAAGCATCCACAGCGTTCAATCAGGCACTTCTTTTACAGCCCGATCTGATCGCGGCCCATCAGCAATTGGTCGTTCTGTATCAAGAAATGGGTCTGTGGGATCTCGGATTGAAACATCGTCGCAAAGTACTCCAACTCACGCAGGCCAAAGGACGCTCGCCGAGCGAAAGCTTGCAAGAATATGAGAAACGCCTCGCCGGTCTCCAAGAAGATGTGGAGCAATTGGAAAAACAGTTGACTCGGATCGAGAATCAATATGAAATTAACACCGCCAAATACAAAATGATCGATCGCGCCGAAGAGGCCGAAAAACAATATGGCATGGGAGGCAAAGCTCTGGAAATCCTGCTGGATTCCGACGCGGCCTCGTTCGGCAAGCGCGGCATGATCTTGGAGTTGCAATTGTTGCTCAGCACCGGCCGCGTCCGTGAAGTCCGCGAATGGATGCTGCCCGATCTGCGCGAGACAATTGGCGACGAGATTTACCTGCATAATCGCGCGGTGTTGTCCGCAGCGTGCGGCGACTACGAACGAGCCGAATCCGAGTTGTCCGACCTCGCCGCCCTCTACGACAAGCCGCTGGCAATCGATCGTTTCGCCGATAAATTGTCGTTGCGTCAAGCGATCGCTCTGGGTGTGGCCAATGAAATACAACAAACCCGTCTCGACAAGCAAACGGCCACTCTACAATGGCCTCCGAATCGTTTCGAGATGTTTCGCATGGCCGCCGACGATTTCACGAGGCATCTGCAACAGAGCGCAAACTATACGGTACTACAAGGATTGATGGCCTTGGAGCGCGGTGAAACGAATCGGGCTTGGGCTTTGTTGACTACCGCATTGGAGACCTATCATGGCGGCGAGGGGCTGGATTTCGGCGGACGAGTCATCGCCGAGCATTATGTCAAACACTTATCGATGCCGGCGAAGTGAGACATCCAATGTCCTCGGATCATCCACCCCTCGATCCTTCGTCCTCTTTCGATGCGTCTCGACGCAGCGGAGGGTACAAACGAGGCATTCTTCTGGCTTGCGCATTTGCCGTTCTCGTTCTAACTGGCATAGGTGCCAGTATATACTTTCGTCCTCGCGGAGAGAGCGCGCCGCAACTAATTTCCCCTACTCGCAATCAACCTTCCGATCCGCGCTTGCTCTATCGAGGCCCCTTTACCAACATCAATCCCAACACCGCTTATGTCGGCGATGCGGCTTGCACGAAATGCCATGAGAAAATCGCCGCTTCTTATCGTCGGCATCCGATGGGCCAATCCATCCAACCGATTGCGTCGCTTCTCGGTCGCGAAAGTTACGATCGCGCTCACCATCTCCCTTTCGACGCTCTCGGCGCACGTTTTTCGATCGACCGACGTGGATCGGAAGTTTGGCATCGAGAGACGTTTGCTGAAGTGGCCGGCCAACCGCCGATCGCCTTGGAGATGCCCGTACACTTCGCAATCGGTTCCGGAACGCATGGGAGATCCTACCTGACCGAGCGCGATGGCTTCCTCTTTCAGACGCCCATCAGTTGGTTTCACGGCAAACAATTCTGGAACCTCTCGCCTGGTTTCGGAGAACAGTCTCTGTCGGGCCGGCCCGTCGGCGTCTCTTGCCTTTATTGTCATGCCAATCGCGTGAACCATCGCAAAGGGACGCGAAATCGATTCGAGCAACCGATCCTTCGGGAAGGTGCCATCGGCTGCGAACGCTGTCATGGACCCGGAGAACGACATATCGATTCGGGAAGCAAATGGGACATCGTGAATCCGTCGGCTGCGGATGCGGGAAGATATGTGCTTTCCCCCGACCTGCGCGACGCGGTATGCGAACAGTGTCATCTCGAAGGCGAAGAACGGGTACTGCGCCGCGGTCGAGACGAGTTTGATTTTCGACCGGGTCTCCCACTGCGAGATTTTTGGTCGGTGTTCGTGGCCGAGGAGGAACATGGCCAAGCGGTTTCTCACGTCGAACAAATGCGGGAAAGCCGCTGCTACCAGCAAAGCAAAGGCGATGGAAAGCTCGGTTGTGTCTCGTGTCACGATCCCCACGTTTATGTTCCCCCGGACGAACAAGCTCGCTATTACCGCGCCCGCTGTCAAACGTGTCACGATAGCACCCCCTGTAGCATGGAGGAGGTCAAACGTCGTCAACAACAGCCCGACGATAGCTGCATCGCCTGTCACATGACCTCCTTCCGCACGATCGACGTGGCCCACACCGCCTCCACCAATCATCGCATTCCTCGCAAGCTCGACAAACGAGAGAAGTTCTCGCCTCGACAACCGTTCGCCGCCGTTTTCTTGAAACCCTACCCTGAAGACGCTCTCGACGCCAACGACGCGGATTTGCGGCGAGACCTAGCCATCGCGATCGTTCGATCCACGCTCAGTCGCCGCGCTTCCAAGGTACGGCAGGGCCAGAATCCCCTTCCTCTCTTAGAGTCGGCCCTGAACAACGATTCCGAGGACGTGTCGGCTTGGACGTGCAAGGGAGCTTACTTACAGGCGATTGGAGAAGGGAACAAAGCCTTGGCTTCCTTTCAGAGTGCCTTAGAATTGAATCCGAAAGAGGAGAAGGCCCTTTTAGGAGCCGCGGAAACATCGTATCAATTGAGACAGCCTGAGAATAGCCTTGAGTATTGGCAACGTCTCATCGCCCTCAATCCGGAGATGCCGCTGTATCGAGGAGAATGCGCCCTGCTCCTGGGCGATATGCGGCGTTGGGACGAGGCTCGCGTTCAGTGCCAAGCGTGGCTGCGCTTAGAGCCAAACAATGTTTCGGCACGATGTCTATGGATTGGATGCCTGATTCAGGAGGGCAAGAAAGAAGCGGCGCGCTTGGAGTTTCAGCGCGTAGAAGCGCTGAAGCCGGCCAACATCGAGAGCCTGCGCGCGCGGTGGGAGAAAGAGATGCGTTGAGGCGGAAGCCGTGACATCGCAGGTTCATTTTCCGCGCGGTGACGTGGAGGATGAGCGGGAATGTCTGGCAAGTTGTTGCCGATGAAGATCCGCTTCTGCTTTTTGATCGATCGATTCATAATAGCGAAGGAGCGCCTCGTGACTTTGAACGTGATCGGGGTCCGATTGGAGAGCGCGATTGAGCCAAACCAATCCCGCATCCGTGTTACCTACGCGCATTAAGAGTTCGCCCATTTCGCAAAGAAGTTGCGGATCATTCGGCGTGGGTTCGGCTCCTTTGAATCGCAGTTGATCCAAATGTGTTAAATCGGATTGCACTTGGTCGAGCCGCCGTCGAATCTCGGTGGTTTCTTGCTCCTTGCCTTGGTTCTCAAGACACTTATAGAGTGCATGCAAGGTGCTGTAATCGGTGGGGTTTATGGCGAGTGCCCGCCGTAAGAGCCGTTCGGCTTGGTCGTACTGGGGCGATTCCCGCTCACAGATGAGTTTGCTGTAAAAATAGAGGGCGGCAAAATGGCGCGGATTATCTAGCAACAATCGATCCAGGATGTTCGCGGCCTCCTCCGTTTTACCCTCCAAGCGCGAAGCCTGAGCCTCTAGCAGTTGCACGTCGGGATCGTCGCGGTGTCGAAGCAGAAGCTGGTTTAGCTGTAGACGAGCCGATTCCACATCGTTCACTTGGATCAGCAAGCGAGTTAGGTGGGTTCTTGCTCCCCAGCGTTCGGGATCGAGTTCGAGAGTCTTCTCATAGTCGGAGATGGCCTTGTCGAGTTGCATCAAGTTCTCATAGGCCCATCCCCGCCAATGCCAGGCGCGAACGACCGTCGGTTCGCGTTCGAGCCAAATCGTAAGACAGGTCACCGCCCCGCCGAATCGTGACTCTCTCACATAGATGCGAGTGAGTGTTTCCAAAATTCGTGGACTATCGGGGTGATTGGTGTTCACGCATTCCCACAATCCTTGCTCGACTTCGGCCAGTTCACCCGATTGTGCTCGCAGGAGAATCTGTTCGAGTTGGGTTTGCTCGCTCGCTCCCCCCTGGAGACGAATGCAGTAGGAGAGATAACGCTCGGCCAACGGATAGTTGCCGCCGACGCGCTCGATGCGAGCCGCCAGCAAGTAGGCAGACGGTGCCCGATACCAAATCCGTAGGCATGAGACGATGTGTTCTCTCGCCTCATCGAGTTTTTCTTCGCTCAGCGCCTTCTCCGCCGCGCGAAACTGATGCAACCCCCAAAGATACGAACCGCCGACGACAAGTCCTATGAGAAAAACAGCCGAGCCTGCGACGAGCCATGGATGACGGCGCGCCGAGCCGCATGCCCTCTGAATAAAACGCGGCACCATCACGACCTCGGTAAACGATTGGAGAATGCGTATCCGCTCCTCGAATGAACGGCAGGCTCCCGCAGTTTCCAATCTATCGATCCGCAACTAAGGCGAGTTCTGTCAGAGCCGCGACCGCGAGGGAGCGGAACTTCAAACCGATTTGCCCTCACTCCCTAACGGTCGCGGCTCTGAAACCACCCTTCAGAGTCAGTCTCGAAGCTCAGTCCGTGAGTTCAAAGTTTTTCTCGTTCTTCCCTTTTTGAATGGTGACCGTCAGACCGCTCGTGTTCACGTCGGCATATTTTCCTGGTATCGTCACATATTTCGGCAAGTTCGTATCGGTGATTTCGGGGAGCCCCTTCTTTCCCGCCGGTACGTTATACGCCGCTCCGGTCTGACCTTTGATCGACTCGGTTTCGATGGCTACTTTCATATCGCCAAGGCCGGTGGGAACGACACTGTATGTGCCGTTTGGATTGATCTGGGAAGTAACCGGGACGATCTTCGTGTCCGTGGGTATCAGCTTGATCGTACCACCCGAGACGATGCTTCCCTTATAGGACACTTTTCCGGTTAGAATAAGGTTCTTCCGGTCGTTGCCGCCGCCGCAGCCGATCAGGAATGCGAAGAATCCAGCCATGAAGACGACGGCGATACTCCGTGGCCGTGGAGATGAGATATTCATTCTGTTCTCTCTAGTTTTAGTCAAGGGGATTCAGAAACGAGAAATAAGATCCAACGCAGTCATTTTGCAGGTTGGTTTTCACAGCCCGATCAAAAAAGGCGAGAAAGTGCGTTCGGGATAAAGGATGAGCGGTCGTATTCAGACCGCCATCCGATTCGTCCGAACGCACTTCATCTGACCCACCAAGTTTTATAACCCGATGCTCGAAGCAAGGGAAAACCACAATGAGTTGCTACGAACGAATGCCATTCGCGCAATCCTGCTTCCGAGCGAGAGTATCTACCAGTCGGAACCCAGAGGGAATCCATCGTTGGGCAACATCGCGTACGTCCAAGTATAAGAGGAAAGTCCACTGGTCACGTTGCGAACCGAGCCGTCCATCATACTAACCGTGACGCCTGCTGGCGAAAATGTACCAGGAAGATTGCCACTGCAATAAGTATTGAAGTTCGCGTTGAATAGCGGCAACTGCGTGGTAAAAATACCGGGCGCGTATTGGTTGTTATACTGGCCGTCTTCATTCCAAATATGTTGCGCGGTCGGTCCGGGGCTGTTGGAGTTACAGATACAATAGCGTTCCATAAAGCCGACGGTATTAGAAGTCCCATCGCTCATCGTCGCGGGGATGCGTGCCGCCCCGCCTTGCATACTGGGAATGATAAACGGGGGGCTGCCCATGGGGTTGTTATCCGTCCACTCGGTCCATTTCTCGGAACCGAAGACATAACCGTTGCCGGCATAGCTCGTGGCGGGGCGGTTGCTCCAGGTGTTGTAATTGCCGGGCATGCTCGGATCGCCGGGAGCAACCAACGACTTGACGACGCCCCCGATGTTGCCGAAGTTGATACTCCAGGAGTATCCTACCGCCGTCGGATACGAATTGTAGATGGTTGTCTGTTCCATGAACGGCAACAGATAGTAGAATATTGTGCCGTGATAGGCGGGTGGGGTGGAAGACGTAGCGCCGGTCTGCGGGAAATACCCCTCGATCATGGGCAGTTTTTGATAGGTATCGTTGCAGCTGTGGCAGGCAAGCGTAATCTGCTTCAGGTTGTTCTGCGACTGCGAACGGGCGGCGGCTTCGCGCACTTTCTGAACTGCGGGCAGCAGCAAACCGATAAGAATGGCGATGATGGCGATGACCACCAGCAGTTCGATCAGCGTGAACCCACGCCAACGCCTCCAAAACGCTAACTTCGGCATGTTCGACTCCTCAACAAAAAGTGGATAACGAAGGCGGAGGATTCTCGCGGTCGATACGATAAGCTCTCTCTCGATGCGGAGTTCCCCCTCTCAAAATGTATTTGAGTGCCTTTTGAGGCCGTTGTCAAGAAGAAAGTATGAAAACAGATCAGAATTTTTCACTTCTTTCTCTTAAGAACGCGCGAGCATGAGGCCATCGCTCAGACGCGCCGCGGCATGGGTCATCTCCGGCAGCCTCTCCTTGCCTCTTCGCCCCCGCTCTCCCCTCGCGCCCAGGGGGGCGTGGGACTCGCTGCAACCCTCGATTGAGGCGGCAATTCCTCGCTTGACCGACTGCGAGGGGAGTGTAAAGATGGAAGGGGTTATTCTTCATCCTCCCATAACCTCACCCAGAGACGCAACCCGTGAACTCTCCCGATCTTCGACTCAACAAACACACCGAGGACAACAGCCCCCTCGTTGCACTACCCCCACAACCTTCCACCACTACCCAGCCGAACGAACAAACACAACACTATCCCCTCCGGCACGCCGATCGCCTCCTCGCCGCCTTCGTCGTCGCACTCGCCTTTTTGGTCGCATCCACCGCTGCACGCAACAGCGATGTCTGGCTGCACCTCGCTAGCGGACGAGCCATTGCCAACGGAACCTATCGCTTCCAAGGCGATCCCTGGGGTCAGAACGCCACCACTTGGATCAATCACACCTGGCTCTACGATTTAACCGCTTACGGTTTGTACCAGCCGTTTCCCAATCTCCACGGCTCGCTGCTCCTTATCGTCAAAGCGCTCCTCGTGGCCTTCTTAGCCGGGCTGATGGTGCGGCTGGGAAGCGGACATCAAGGCACGTTCTGGTCGGCGTTGACCGCCAGTTTGGCCGTGCTGGCTCTCAGCGGCAGACTCCTCCTGCAACCCGCCCTCGTCTCCGCCGTCGCGCTCGCCGGTACCCTCGCTCTGTTGCATCGAGGCCGTCGCTTACGCCGCGAAAGCGTCGGATGGTTCCGCGCCTACGCTCCCGTTTGTATGCTGTTCGCGTTGTGGGCCAACCTCGACGAGTGGTTCCTGCTCGGCCCATTCACCGTCGCACTCTTTTTCATCGGCGACGTCCTTGCCACCGGTGCCAACGGCGACAAACGATCCGTCGATGTGTCCGGAATGGGGATCGTTTTTGTGGTGGGTACTTTCGCATGTCTGTTGACGCCGTTTCCCTTGCACGGCCTCACCCTGCCGGTCGAGCTGGGTCTGTCCGATACCGCCCGCGTATTGAAGGGCGATGCGGTCTTGCGTTATCTCTTCGCGTCGCCCTTCGAGGGAAGGTATTTCTATTCGGGGTCTTCCTGGAACGTCTCCGGTTTGGCGTATTTGGCTCTGGTTGTACTCGGACTGTTGTCGTTCGTTTTCAGCCGCGACGCCTGGCGAAGTTGGCGTTTGCCGGTGATGTTGTCGTTTTTTGGACTGAGCGTGTGGAGCGTCCATGCCGTAGCGTTCTTTGTTGTTGTCGCCGCACCGATTGTGGCGTTGAATATCCGAGACGTTCTCGTTCGTGTTGGTCGATCGGGCTTAGGGCATAGCGATTTGTTAATGGCGCGTCTGGGCAGAGCCGCAGCATTGCTGACGGTATTGGCAATGTTGTTCGCCTCGTGGCCGGGTTGGCTGCAAGGCGCACCGTATGAGATGCGTCGCTGGGTGGTCCTCGCCGATCCCTCGCTCGAAGGAGCGGCGAAGCAACTCGTCAAATGGAGACGAGAAAAACTCCTGGAAAACGAGGACTTCGGCTTCCATTTCACTCCGAAAAGCGCCAACTACTTCGCCTGGAGTTGTCCGGCGGAAAAGGGCTATTTCGATGGGCGAATGCTGAGTACGCCAGAAGAGACGGAGCAGTACGTTCGCGTTCGCCGGACCCTGACGGAACCTCAGCCGTCTGGATACGATTGGCGCAAACTATTCCGCTCGAAGCGCATCAATCATATCGTTTTGGACGGCAGCGACCGCCGCGGGATAAGCGTGGCCTTTCCACGATTGCTCGGCTCGCCGGAATGGTTTCTGATGAGTCTGTCGGGGAACACGGCGATCTTTGGCTGGAACGATCCGAAACAAGGTGTACCGCCGCCACGCTGTCCGACTTACTCGCCCAGCCGAGAGGCTTATCGACTCGCTCTGGGCAAAGGTGTCCCGAACTTCGATTCGGAGGCGGCGACGGCTTCGCCTCCTTGGTGGAAAGGGCTGCTCAACCAGTTGCCCGCGTCTCATGCGGATCGGGAAGAGACGGGATTGCTTCTGATGTATTTCGATTTGCTTCAAGGCAACTCGTTGCAACTCAATCGGGACGCTTGGGACACCAGCCGTATCGCCTTTAGCGTGGGGGTGGGTTCGGGAACCTTGGCCGATGTTTGCCATCAACTTTTAGCCTTGGACTGTTTCGCCGTCGATCGTCCGGCCAAGGCTGAGGAAATTCCCCCCCAGAAATCGCCAGCCCGAATCATGGCTGCTCTGCTTGAGAAAAGCTATCTCATGGCGACGGACGACGCTCCGAGCGAGCTATTGTGGTTGGCCATTCGCGCCGCGCGCCGCGCCGCGCATGCTGATCCCGGCGATGCTGCCGCCTATTCGCTGTTGGGCGATGCCTATCTGCGCATGTCCCGCAAGACCCGCGAGCGCGCTTGGACGGACACAAATCCGCCGCCTCTGCCGTTCCTTCGGCGATTGCGCGCCGTACAGGCTTCGGCGGCCTATAATCGCGCCCTGCAACTCGATCCAAACTTGCTTCCGGCTCACTTGGGATTGATCTCCTTGTACGATCAATTTCTCCTCAACGATTTAAGCCTCTACCACCTCCGCGAGGAGGTGCGCATTCTGCAAGTCCGGGGCGCGTCCGCTGCGAATCGAGATCAACACGCCCAAATGCTCGCCGATCTCCAAGAGCAGGTGCATCTACGCGAGCAACGGCAACAGAAAGATCGCAACAGCTATGAAATCGGCACGTCCAAAGCGCGCAATGTGATTGAGCGCGCCGGAACCGCCCTCGATCGCGGTTTGACGGAGACGGCTTTGAAGTTGCTGTTGGACTCGGATGTGGCCGCCTTCGGCGCGGAAGGCGTGGAGATGGAATTGGGGCTGTTGCTCATCTGCGGACGCATCGACCAGGCGCGAGCTTGGCTATTGCCCGAACATGAGTTTGTGCTGGGACCGGAGACCTATCGCCTCTATCGGCTGCAATTGATGGCGGCTCAGGGCGACTACGAAGGGGCCGACGCCGAACTGAAGCAGATGCTCGACGCTTCCGAGCGTCCCATCGACTACTATCGAATGAAGGCCACCGTTCCGGAGGCTCTCGCTCTCTCGTTCACCCAGATGATTCTCGACGGAAGATCGGAGATGGAGTCGTTGCCCCAACGCTATGTGGTGTATGATAATCGTCAAAAACTGATGGCGTACACGATGAAGCTGCTCGAAGGCTACGTCAAAAGCGCCGATATTCGCACCATACGCGGTCTGTTGGCATTGGAGAGCGGCAATGTCGCCGAAGCCGAACGCGGCTTCCGCGACGCTCTCCGACTTCGTGACTCCGTCGCGGGTGTCGACTTCAACTCCCGCGAACTGGCGGAGCATTTCTTCTCGCAAATAACCTCGCAGCGAGACGAGCGGGGCGCAGCGGCCCCCTGAAAGGAAATTGTGGGCGGGGGGTGGGTGCCGATAGCCCCCTCTCCCCTGAGTATCGGGGGAGAGGGGGCTATCGGGACACCGACTCTCAGTTGCGGCGCGGAGGTTTTTTGCCCCATTTCGCCTCATCTGTTTCTGTTTTTAGCCAGTCGTTCAGTTCCTTGCGCATCTGCTTGGCCGTCTCTGGATGTTCGGCGATGACCGAGCGCCGTTCGCCCGGATCGGCGGCCAAGTCGAACAGTTCCGGCCCGTTATCGGCGGTGATCACCATTTTCAGGTTGCCGCGCATCGCTGCCAGCTGGCGCGAGCCTTCGGTTCGCCATTCCCAAAACAGCGTCCTGTCCGGGGCTTTTTCTTTTCCTTCCCAAACGGGAAGCTGATTGATTCCGTCCACCTTGCAACTCGCTTCAAGTTTGACGCCGGCGGCGGCGAGAAAAGTGGGGTAAACATCGGTCATGTGGACGATGTCTTGGGATATTTTGCCCGACGGAACATGAGACGGCCAACGAACGAGGCCGGGTACGCGGATGCCGCCTTCCCAGAGCGTTCGCTTCTGGCCGCGAAATGGACGGTTGCTGTCGTGATAGGCCGACGCACCTTTATTGCCCGACTCGAACGTCGCCCCGTGATCGCTGGAAAAGACGATCATCGTGTCACCGGTAAGGTTCAACTCTTCCAACGTCTTCAAAATGCGGCCGATCTCTTTATCCAAGCGCGTGACCATGGCGGCATAGGTGGCGTTGACCGGGTTTTTCGCATCCTTTTCCTTGAATTTGCCGAGATGCTCCTTCACGTCTTCCGGCGGCGCTTGGATGTGAAAGTGCGTGGCGATGTACGGAACATACAGAAAGAACGGCTTATCCTTTTGCCTTCGGATGAAATCCACGGCGCGATCGGTGAACATCGTATTGGAGTAGCCGTTGACGGGCTTTTTCTCGCGACCGAACCACAGTTCTTTCGGATACTGTTCCCAGGCATGCCCGGCATCGGTAAAGCCCATGAACTCGTCGAATCCACGATCGAGCGGATTCAAATACTCTTTCATTCCGGGTCGTGGCCTGCCGTGATGCCACTTACCGAACAAGGCGGTCTTGTAGCCGCGCTTCTGGAGCGCCTGAGCCAGCGTGACGGTATCGGGGGGCAACTCGTCGTTGTTGGCGGTGACGCCGTTGTGGATGCCGTACTTGCCGGTCATCAAGGCGGCGCGACTGGGCGCGCACAGCGGCGCGGCGGTGTACCAACGCTTGAAGACGGTCCCTTGCGCCCCCAGACGGTCCAGGTTCGGCGTCTTCCAATCGGTTCGGCCGTTGAAGCCAACATCGCCCCAGCCGAGATCGTCGGCGTAGAGGAAGATGAGATTAGGCCGGCGCTCGGAAGCTACGACGGGTACGCCACAAATCGAGGCAATCAGCAGACTCAGCATCCAACGCATGGATCGACAACCTCCCTAAAGGTACTCGGTCGGAGTCGGAAACTTAAGCGATGCGTTCGCCCTCATCCGCTATGTTTCCGGCTCCGAAGGCTTGGATTCTTCAGATTTTTCGGCCTCTTGCCGCGTCCGCAAGGCCTCGAGCGCAGCGGCCGCGCCGGGACCGTGCATTAACCACCACAACACGACGAAATCGTACAGGGCGTGCGTCACGATGACGGCGAGCAAATTCCGATCCGCGATCAACCACACCCCGCTGAGGTAGACGCCCATGAGCGTGGCCAAAAGCATGTAGGTGAAGGTAATCGAGTGCAAAAGTCCGAACAGAAGGCTGGCGGCAACGATGCCGACCGTCAACCCGAACCAGCCTGCGAAAGCCGATTGCAACACGCCGCGAAACATCAACTCTTCGCCCAGCCCCGCCAGCACCGACACGCCGAACAAATCGAAACGCGAACAGGGAGCGAACAGGGGTCGCACGACTTCTTCGCTAAAGAGTCGAATGCGCTTGAACGGGCCAATCGGCCAACGCATCAAGAGAAAGAAGAGACCGAGGAGAGGGAGCGTGGCCGCGATGCCCCACAGAGCGCCACTCGGCGTCCACTCGAAAAAACGCAAGGGGGGCTGATCGACCATCCAACCGAGGAGGGACGAAGCGCCGATCAATCCGCCTTCGATGAGAACCGCCAATAGGACGACTGTTCGCCGACGCGATTCGTCATCCGACTCTTGAAATTCGGGCAATTCGTCGGACATGCGCAGCCGGCCTTGGAATAGAACCACCGACGGAGGACACGTTTGTGAAGATGTAGTGATTCTATGGGGGGAGGGACGAATTTGTAGGGAAGGCGATCGTCGAGTGAGGTTAAAAGGGGGGCGTGAAATGATTCTCGGCGCGCAAAAAAGCTCCCACGGCGGGGTTGGCTGGTGCCGTGGGAGCGGGGAGGGGGTGGTTGTACCCATTGTATCGGCACGAACGAAGCGGCGAGTTTAGCATTTCGCTCGCTAAGTCGCGGTCAAGGCCGGTGCGCGCCGTTCGCTCAAAACCGCGTCCACGAGTTGGAGAGCCGTCTCCACCTGTTCGGACGAGATGCACAACGGTGGACAAAATCGCACCGCGCTCTCGCCGCATCCCAAAAGCAATAGCCCGCGATGGAACGCCGCCTGCACCACTTCATCGCGCATTAGCGGAGCTGGGCTATTGTCGCGTTCGTCGATCAAGTCCATCGCCACCATGAGACCGAGGCCGCGCACTTCGCGGATGGCCGGATGATGCTGTTGAAGGCGTTGCAATCCTTGTTTCAGTTGGCGTCCGCGTTCGGTGGCATTGGCGATGTATCCGCCTTCGAGCAGATCGAGGGTGGCCAAAGCGGCGCGGCAACTCACGGGGTTGCCGCCGAACGTGCTGGCGTGGCTGCCGGGCGGCCAATCCATAACCTCTTCCTTCGACACGATCGCGCCCAACGGCATTCCGCTGGCAATGCCCTTGGCCAAACAGATGATGTCCGGCTCGACACCCCAATGCTCGACCGCATAGAGTTTTCCGGTGCGTCCCATGCCGCTCTGCACTTCGTCGGCCACCAATAAAAAGCCATGCCGATCGCAGAGCGCGCGTAGCGCGGGTAAGAAGCCGGCCGGAGGCACATAGTAACCGCCTTCGCCCTGAATTGGTTCGACGAAGATAGCGGCCACCTCGTCCGGCGGGGCGATGCGGCGCAGCACGGTTTCCTCGATCTGACGAACGCATTCGCACTCGCCGTTGTCGCACCCCTGGCATCCGCGCGGATAGGGAACGTGGTGAATGTCCGGAACCAGCGGAGCGAAGCCGCGACGATGCACCAACTTGGAACCGGACAACGACATTGCGCCATAAGTGCGGCCGTGGAACGCGCCATAAAAGGCGATGGCGCGCGAGCGTCCTGTATGCCAGCGCGCCAATTTCAACGCCGCCTCCAACGCCTCCGCACCGCTGTTGGTGAAGAAGACGCGCTTGGGCGTACGTCCGGGACCGCTCTCCGCCAACCGTTGGGCCAAGTCGATCTGCGGCTGATAGTAGAAATCGGTGCCGGACATATGCAGCAATTTCTGGGCTTGATCGACGATGGCCGCGGTGACGTGGGGATGACAGTGGCCGGTGGACGCGACGGCTATACCGGCGGTGAAGTCGAGGAATAAATTCCCATCGACATCCTGCATGACCGCCCCACTGCCGCGCTCGCAGACCAAAGGATAAATGCGCGTATACGACGGAGAAACGTAATGGGCATCGCGTTCGAGCAAGGCCTGGGCTTTCGGCCCCGGCAAGGGAGTGCGGATCCGCGGAACGACATCCTTCTCGAAAAACCACATAGCCGATCCTCCTTCGGTGATTCAAACAACCATTCGTTCGGTTAGCCGCGACACCGAGCGGAGTGCGGGAGTGCCGCGCTCCGCTCTGCGGCGAACCGAACGAAGTCATTCCTGAACGCCTCCCGATCCGTCGAGGCGCTGTTTCTTGTCGAAATCGCGCATGGCCTGAATTAAGTCGCCGAGATTTCCCGCCACGATGGCGTCGAGCTTGTACAAGTTCAAGTTGATGCGATGGTCTGTGACGCGGTTCTGTGGAAAGTTGTAGGTGCGAATGCGCTCGCTGCGGTCGCCGGAGCCGATCAACGTGCGCCGCTGTTCGGCGCGTTGGCGGTGCAGTTTCTGCTGCTGCAATTCAAAGACACGGCTGCGCAGGATACGGATGGCCCGCTCGTAGTTTTTGTGTTGGCTGCGTTCGTCTTGGCACTTCACCTCCAGTTCGTCCGCCGTGCCGCGCTTGTACCAGATGCGCACGGCGCTCTCGGTTTTGTTGACGTGTTGTCCGCCCGCGCCGCCGGCGCGCATGCGCTCCCACTCGATGTCTTGCTCGCGGATTTCGATCTGCACCTCGTCCGGCTCCGGCAGCACGGCCACGGTGGCGGCAGAAGTATGGATGCGGCCCTGTTGCTCCGTTTTCGGCACGCGTTGCACCCGATGGCCGCCGCTCTCGTAGCGCAGATGTTGAAAGGCTTCGTCGCCGCTGATGCCGAAGACGATTTCCTTAAACCCGCCCTGTTCGCCGGGGCTGAACGAAATGTCCTCGACTTTCCAACCTCGATCGCGGGCATAGTGCGTGTACATGCCGTACAGATCGCCCGCGAAGAGAGCCGCTTCGTCTCCTCCGGTGCCGGCGCGGATTTCCATAATCAGGCTGTCGTACGTCTCCCCCTCGGCGAGAACGAAGTCTTCCAGACGCGCTTGCAAAACCTGTTGACGACTTTGCAGATCGGCTAACTCTTGCTCGGCGTACTGCCGCATCTCGGCGTCGGTCTCGGCATCCACCAGTGCCTTGGCCTGGGCGAGATCGGCGCTGATCTTTTTATATTCGAGATAGGGCTTGACGCGCTTGGCGAGGCTGCCGTGTTCCTTGGCGGTACGCGTGAAGCGAGCGCGATCGGCGACGACGACGGGATCGCCGAGTTGTTGTTCCAGTTCGTGATAGCGAGACAAGGCTTGCTCGAAGATCGGCCACATGCGCAAGATTTCCGATCCGGGTCGATCCAGAAATGCGAAGGTCGAGGCAACCCGGATGTCGAGCTTCGCCGATTAGGACAGAAGCATGGTTATCTCCCGATGAGACGCGCCCGTCGGCAGCGTGGAGCCAGCGATCGGCGGATCCGCGCTGCCAACGGGCCGCGGCTATTGGCCCGCTTCTCCGGTCGTCGCTTCAGCCGCCTTCTTACGCTTGTCCCAGTTGTACTTGCGCTGGAACTTCTCGACGCGGCCAGTCGTATCGATGTACTTCATCTTGCCGGTGAAAAATGGATGACAGGCCGAGCAAATCTCGACCGTGATGTTCTTCTTGGTGCTGCGCGTGACGAACTTGTTGCCACAACCGCAGGTGACGGTGGCTTCAACGTATTCGGGGTGGATGCCTGATTTCATAACCTACTCCTTGCAAATAACTCAGATGTTTTATTCTACGAGTAACGGGCATGTCGCGGCAAGGTCAGGCATCTCCTGATGCTACCTGCTGGGCTGCAAATGAGCGACCGGAACGGACCTCGGGACAGAGCGGCGAATCGTCTCGGCGGCGCGTTCGGCCTGCGCGGCGGATACGTCGAGATGGGTACATGCCCGAAGCGTCTGTGGACCCGCCGCGTGAACCAAAACTCCGCGCTCTTTCAAGGCCAACGCCATTTCTTTCGCCGTGCCCATTTCACGGGCGACGCGGAACCAGATGAGGTTCGTATCGACCTCGGCGGGAACCAGACGCAAACCCGTTGTGTCGGCGATGGCTTGCGCGATGGTTTGAGCGTTGCGATGATCGTCGGCCAAACGCTCGACGTGATGGTCCAGCGCAAAGAGCGCCGCCGCCGCAATCACACCCGCCTGACGCATGCCGCCTCCGAACAGTTTGCGCACGCGCCGCGCACGGGTTATCAACTCGCGCGGACCCGCCAACGCCGAGCCGACCGGTGCGCCCAACCCCTTACTGAAACATACCGACACGGTATCGAAGAGATCGCCCCATTGCTTGGCGGGAATGCCGGTGGCCACGATGGCGTTCCACAACCGCGCACCGTCGAGATGTAAGATCAATCCGTGGTGCCGCGTCCAAGCGCGAATGGCTTGAATCTTCTCGATGGGATAGATGCGACCGCCGCCGCGATTGTGCGTATTCTCCAAACACACCAGGCGCGTCCGCACTTGATGATCGTCGTCGGGGCGAATGGTATCCTCAAGTTGCGTCACGTCGAGAATGCCGTCTTCTCCGTGCAGGGTATGACAGGTAACGCCGCTGAGAATCGCCGGGCCGCCCGCCTCGTAGTTGTAAATGTGGCAATTGACATCGCATATCAACTCGTCGCCGGGCTGCGTATGCACCTTGACGGCAATTTGATTCGACATGGTACCCGACGGCACGAACAACGCCGATTCTTTGCCGAGCAACTCGGCGACGCGCGCTTCGAGACGATGGACGGACGGATCGTCTTGAAACACATCGTCGCCAACCTCGGCGGCGTGCATGGCCGCACGCATGGCGGACGTGGGACGAGTCACGGTATCGCTGCGTAGATCAATGGGAGTTTCCGGCATGGGGTGTTCCTTGAGTAGCGTATAGACTTTTCGGTTAGCCGCGAAGCGTAGCGGAGCGCGTAGTCCTCGCTCCGCTCCGCATCGCGGCTAACCGAACCTTCAGGGCGCGGTGGTGTTTTCCATAAACCAGCGGCCGCCCTCTTTCTTGAAAGCGAGGCGACGCTCCTCGTCCTTAAGTTGCACCACGACGCGGTTCTTTTCCTCGCGCCAGGTGCCGTCCTTTAGAAAGCGTTGCAACAACTTGATCGCCGACGGATCGAGTCGAGCGTGGGCATCGTCTACTTGTTCCGCAAAGCGCCCGCCGTACAGGCGTTTGACGCGGTCGTCCACAAAGGACGGATCGGCGAGTTGGGCAACGACATAATCGACGCGGTTCGCCTCGACCGCTTTCACTACCGAGGCCAGCGCTTCCTTGGCCGTACTTTGGGGATACATCTTGAGATTCGGCGCAATCGCATAGCGCGTCCCTTCCACTACCTTGTCCCCACCGTTCGCGGCAGACCACGCCACGAGCATCCCCAGCAACGCACCCATAGAGTTTCGCATGTGTCCAATTCTCGTTGTCGTTGGAAGGCGTCGCTCTACCCTACAAGGTCAACCTGCCAACCGCAACCCAAACCACTACCATAGCCGAAAGCCGTTCGCTGAAAGCCGAAAGCCGATAGCCTTCGAGGATTGTCTTGCTTACCATCCGTTCCACGAATATCGAAGACACTTTTGCCGAGGCGTTTCCCATGACGGCGGCGCGACTGCTCGTGACCGCGGAAACGCGCGAGTGGGCGAACGTGGCCGCGCGGGAAGCGACCGGGTATGCCGCCTCCGTAATCGGTTGCGATGCCGAGGCTGGCATCGAACGCGAGTTATCGTTGGAGGAATCGCCGGACGGACGGCCCGGCCTGAGTCTCCTGATGTTCGCCTTCAGCCGCGATGCCTTGCAAAAAGCCGTCGTCAATCGCATCGGCCAGTGCATCCTCACTTGTGCGACGACGGCGTGCTACAACGGTCTGCCTCCGGTTAAAGATAAGAGCATCCGCGTCGGCGGCAATCTGCGTTTCTTCGGTGACACGTTTCAGATCAGCAAAAAGCTCGACCATCGGCGATTCTGGCGCTTGCCGGTGATGGACGGCGAATTCGTTTGCGAGGATGTGTTCGGTACGATCAAAGGCGTGGCCGGGGGCAATTTTCTGATTCTGGGCGAGAGCCAAGCGGTGGCCCTTGCCGCAGCGGAGAGCGCCGTCGCCGCCATCGGTAAGATCCCCGGAGTCATTTGCCCCTTCCCCGGCGGCATCGTTCGTAGCGGCAGCAAAGTCGGCAGCCGCTACAAAAAGTTGAAAGCCAGTACCAACGACGCCTACTGCCCGACGCTGCGCGGCCTGGTCGATTCGGCGCTGCCCGAAGGCGTGAACGCCGTCTATGAGATCGTCATCGACGGTGTCGATCTGAGCGCCGTCGAATCCGCCACGCGCGCCGGCGTCGAGGCCGCCTGCCGTCCCGGCATCGTTCGCATCAGCGCCGGCAACTACGGCGGCAACCTCGGTCCCTATCATCTCCATTTGCACAAACTGCTATCTTGAACGTATTCGTTTTTCGCTACGACGCTTCCACGGATTGCAACGCGGCATGTGCCTTGGGCGTACGCGCCTGGATGGAAAGGTTGGGTTTGGCCCGTCGGTAAATGCTGCCGGACGATTGAGGCGGAGCGCGTGGCGGAGATGCGATTCAGTCGATACATTAAATCTCAAGACGATTCCTTCCCGCGAGAGGAGCTTCCGATGCGACGATGGACAATCTGGGGCACCTTCTTCCTGACAAGCATACTCTTGAGCATGGCCACGATCGCCGCCGACGAGAATCATTTGTCTTATCCGAAAACCAAGCGCATCGACCACGCCGACGACTATCATGGCGTCCGCGTAGCCGATCCGTACCGCTGGCTCGAAGACGATGTTCGCAAGTCGCCGCCGGTCGCCGATTGGGTCGCCGAGCAGAACAAGGTGACGTTCGGCTACCTGCACGCCATTCCCCAGCGCGAGGCGATTCAGAAACGGCTGACCGAATTGTGGAACTACGAACGGTACTCCGCTCCCTTCAAGGCCGGCGGGCGCTACTTCTACACCAAGAATGATGGGCTGCAAAATCAGGCCGTCTTGTATACCCAGGATACGCTCGACGACAAGCCGCGCGTCCTCCTCGATCCAAATAAGTGGTCGAAAGACGGAACCATCGCCCTCACGGGGATGGAAGTCAGCGACGACGGCAAGTATCTGGCCTACGGTGTCGCCGAGTCCGGCTCCGATTGGAACACCTGGCACATCCTCCATGTCGCCGACGGCAAAGTGATGTCCGACGAGGTGAAATGGATCAAGTATAGCGGCGCGGCGTGGAGCGCGGACAGCAAGGGCGTGTTCTATAGCCGCTACGACGAACCTAAACCCGGCGAGGCGTTCCAAAAAGTCACGCTCCATCAAAAAGTCTATTATCACCGCCTCGGCACCGCGCAGAGCGACGATGTGTTGGTCTATCGTCGGCCCGATCGTCCCGAGTGGGGCTTTCAAACGAGCGTAACCGAAGATGGCCGCTATCTCATTCTAACCGTGTGGAAGGGAACCAACCATCAGTATCGGATTACCTATAAGGATCTGGGCGAACCCTATGCCATGCCGGTCGATCTGATCGAGGACTTCGAGAACGAGTTTACCTTTGTCGGAAATGAAGGCCCCGTATTTTACTTCAAAACCGATCTGAAAGCTCCCAAAGGCCGGTTGATCGCCATCGACACCCACAAACCGGGGCGCGAGAACTGGAAAGAGATCGTGCCCGAGGCGAAGGAGAACCTCCGTTCCGTCGGCTTCGTCGGCAATATGTTCGTGGCCCATTATCTGAAGGATGCTCGGACGCAGATCAAGCTATTCGGCATGGATGGCGTCATGGTGCGCGAGGTCGAGTTGCCGGGTATCGGCACGGCCAGCGGCTTCGGCGGCAAACGCGCGGACACCGAGACGTTCTACTCTTTTTCGAGTTTCGCCACCCCGCCGAGCATTTATCGCTACAACCTCGTCACCGGCAAAAGCACCCTCTTCCGCCGTTCCAACGTGAAGTTCCACGGCGACGATTACGAAGTCAAGCAGGTCTTCTATACGAGTAAGGACGGCACGAAAGTACCGATGTTCGTGACGGCCAAGAAGGGTATCGCCCTAGACGGTTCGCAACCGACGCTACTGTACGGCTACGGCGGTTTCAACATTCCCATGATGCCGGGTTTCTCGATTACCCGCGCCGCCTGGCTGGAGATGGGCGGAGTCTTCGCACAAGCCAATTTGCGCGGCGGCGGCGAATATGGCAAGGAATGGCACGAGGCGGGCACCAAACTCCGCAAACAAAACGTTTTCGATGATTTCATCGCCGCTGCGCAGTGGCTCATCGACAACAAGTACACACGGCCTGACAAACTCGCCATCCAAGGAGGCAGCAACGGCGGGCTGCTCATCGGAGCGGCAATGACGCAGCGTCCGGAACTGTTCGGCGCGTGCCTACCGGCGGTCGGCGTCATGGACATGCTGCGCTTCCACAAGTTCACGGCGGGCCGCTTCTGGGTGGACGATTATGGCTCCTCGGACAACGCGAAAGAGTTCGAGGCACTTTATGCCTATTCGCCGTACCATAATCTCAAAAAGGGCGTCAAGTATCCCGCGACGCTGGTAACGACGGCGGATACCGACGACCGCGTCGTGCCGGGCCATAGCTTTAAGTTCATCGCCATGCTGCAAGCCTGTCAGGGCGGCGACGCCCCGGTATTGGCTCGCATCGAGACGCGCGCCGGCCACGGCGCGGGCAAACCCACTGCGAAACAGATCGAGGAAGTCGCCGACCAGTGGGCGTTTCTGGTAAAAAATCTACACGTGACGATTGCCAAGCACTAATCGACTCGCCCTCCGGCAAACGCCCTCCGAGCCGGAAGCGTAAGCGACGGAATTCGTTCGAGGATTCGCCGTCTACGGTTGCTTCAAGGGTGCCGTCGTTAGATCGAGTCCGTTGGCGCTGAGATGGTGATCGAGCAAGTCGATCTGGCCGTTCTGCTTGAGGCGTGCGAACAGCTTGCCGCGCGCTTCCTCCCAAATCTGTCGCAGATAATAGGGATTGTCTTGGCGACCGAGTTGATATTGGTGGAGGCGCTTGAGGAAGCGGTCGGCCTCCTGTCGGGCCAAGAGATCGCGGCTGTGAAGGTAGGCGGCGGTGTCTTGCTCAATCCGATAGATCTCGGCCTCGGCCATGCGCCGCTCGCGCTCCACGTTTTGCTCGGCGGTGTTGCGCAGCGTCGTGTTGCGCGTCTGCGCCAGAGCCACGCCATCGAAGTCTTGCTTTACCTCGACTGGCGGAGCAATCAAGGCCACGCGGGCATCGAGAATCTGCACACCCAGTCGATAACGCTCGATGCGCGCCTGCGTCTGCTCTTTGAGGATGAGGCGCATGTCGTTTTTGCCCTTGAGTAATACCCCGTCCACGGTGCGGCCGGCCAGCCATTGGGCCATGACAGACTCGGCGGCGCGCGTCAGCAGCGCATCGACGCGGTCGGCTTGCTCCACATAGTCGGCTTCCTCGTTGGGTAACACCTTATAAGTGAGAACCACTTGCACGTTGACGAGATTGTGATCGCCGGTCAGGAGTTGGCCGGACGGCATGGTATCGCCCGCACCGTCGTCTTCCCGATAACCGGCGACGACGCTCTGCACCCGATCGACGGCAACGCGATCGACGCGATCCATGCCCCACGGCAGTTGAAGCGACAGCCCCGGTTCCAAGCGACGATCTAACAAACGACCGAATCGCCTTACCACCCCGCGCTCGCCGGGACGAATCTGCACCGCGCCCGTGAGCAAATAGGCACCCAACAGCGCCGCCACAAGGAACCAACGATATCGCATGGTAGGAAGTCTCAAAACAATTCGCCGCGAAAGAAACGATAAGAAGTAAAAGACAAGTTAACCTCTCGATCCCATGCCATGTGTGATGGCGAGAAGAAGAGTGATTATTTCCTTTTCTCGCTCTCTTGGCCGTTCGTCCCGCCGCGGTTCATCTTTTCCGGGCCGGGCGGGTTCAACAACACGTCGAACAGTTCGCGGTGCGTCGAGAGGAGAAGCGTGCTTTTATTGTCGCCGAGGATGCGTTGGTACTCCTCTAGCTTTTTCAGGAACGTGAAGAACATCGGATCTCTCTTATGCGCTTCGTTGAGGATGCGCTCCGCCGCGACATCGGCGTCGTTCTTGAGGGTCCGCGCCTTCGCCTCGGCCTCGGCTTTGAGGATTTCGACTTCGCGTCGCCCTTTGCTTTCGATGTTCTGCTTGGCCAGTTCGCCCTCGCTCTCGTATTCCGCTCTCTTCTTCTGTCGTTCGCTGCGAATGCGGTCGAAGATCGCCGCGCGAACCGCGGGCGGATGGTTCGAGCGGCGCAGGCGGATGTCCACGACTTCGATGCCATACTCCGATTCGGCCACGCTTTCGAGTGACGAGCCGCCGCCGCCGTGCAGGAGACGCTGGCGCAGCCGTTCGCGCGCCGCATCGACTTTCTGGGAATCGGTGTCGATCAGATCGTCGAGTTCCATGCGGCCTATCTCCGCGCCAAGCTCGCTCGCGATGCGTTGGCCGAGGATGGCCTGCGCGCCGGCCGGAGTACCCACGCTGCGGATAAAGCGATCGACCCCCTTAGCGTCGGCGATGCGCCAACAGACGTAGGCGTCGAGCGTCAGGGTGCGGTCGATGGTCTCTCGGATCGGATCGCGCGTCAGCAATTCCGCACCCGGAAGGTCGAAATACTGGATGCGCCTATCGAGCCGCTGCACCGATTGAATGGGCCACGGCCATTTGAAGTGCAAACCGGCTCGTTCGTCGTTGCCGCCGTCGAACGTGTTGAGATGCTGGCCGAATTGCGTCAGATAAACGAACTCCGTGCGATCCACGGTAAACGCGCACAGCGGGGCAACGAGGAGCGCCGCCATCGAGGAGAGAATTAACATGAATTTCCAACGCATCTTCTCGTTACCCCCGGATGTCTAACTTTCACTGCCTCACATTTCCTGATTCAATCTATCGTACACCTTTTCCGACCTGGTTGGGATGCCTTCGCGGTCGGCAGCGCAGCCGGTTGCGTAAGGTAATCGAGAACCCCACGCTGCATGCGTTCGACTTCAGTTCGGTAACCACCCAAAACGAGAGCCGACTCCTCAGGGCGAATGCTCACTCGCAACCGAGCAAGCAGGTCGAGGAGGTATGATATACGATCCCGTGTGAAGTTCCGTTCTCGTTCGTCCTGAATCGTGGTTGTATCTCCACGACCCTCGTCCTTGGCCGTCTCACTTGGTTTGCCAAAAGAACAAGAACAACTCAAGCGGCTCGCCGAGTATGGCCCGTTCCAATAGTTCTGCAACACCGGCATCGACTAACGTCAGCTGCAATGTGGTAATTCTACGTTATGAGCGAAGGATTTCTACAGGTCTCGTGCTATTCGACCTTGGACTTCAGGATTCGGGCAATTCGCGCTGTCTTGGATGACGGTCTGACTGTCACCGACGTTGCCCATGCCTATGGCACGAATCGGTCGACGATTCATCGTTGGCTGAGCCGGTTTGCGGAGGATCGGGATTACGGACTGCACCGATGTCCGGTGCCCGACCGACCGCACAAACTTGCCAGCTTAGATGCCGATACCCCGGTAGATATTGTATTCGTACCGGCTACCGCGTTTGGTTATGAAACCGATTTTTGGACCACACGGCGCTTAATTCAGGTTGTTGGCGACCGGTTCGGCGTATCTCTGTCCAAGCAACTTGCACGACAAGCGTATCGCTTCCGAAGAAAAGCTGACATCAATGTCCAAAAAGCCCCGTTTGCTTGAGAGGATATTCTTTCGTTGCTGTATGGCCGATGCGTTAGAGTTCTAATGTATTGCAGAACTATTGGGTTGGGCCATAAGTGGGGAAAGCGTTGATCCTTCGCAACGTGTGGCTGCACTGGCAAGTGTTGGCGCATCGTCGGCGTGGCGGTCGGCGACCGGACCTGGGCCGCTTGAGTTTTCGCAAGCTGCTGGTATGGTTGCAACACTGGGCCGAAGCACGCTTTGGAATCCACGATGAAATTGCCACCGAACATCGGATGTAGGAATGAGCTGGAGCATCGTGTCGCGATTCGAGATCACTGGAAACGACTGAGTCCCTCAAAGCCTATCCCCTAAGGGTGATTTCAGAGTCGCGACTGCTAGGGACCAGTAGAGAGCCGAGGCGACCTGCGCGCTTTGTTGACGGAAAGCATTTCTTAAGCCACACTTTCGATGGCGGTCAGAATAATCTCACGCGAGTTCCGGTGCGAGCAATGAGGCTCCGTTGTCGTGGTTCGCGTTTGCCGCCGGTTGTGTCATCAGGTTCGTTTCGCGTCACCAGGGAGTGACTTGACCGATGGACCGAGAAGCCGTCCTCGCTCGACTCGCGCGCGATCCGAAATTGCCCACTCCGCCAGCCATCGCCCTGCGCGTGTTGGAGAGGGCAAGCCATCCCGATTGCGCTCTCTCCGACCTATCGAAACTCATCGGTTACGATCCGGGATTGTGCGCTAAGCTCTTGAAGATCGTGAACTCGGCGTTTTTCAGCCTTCCCAACAAAGTCAGCGACATAGGCCGGGCGTTGAGCCTTTTGGGACTAAAGCGCGTGCGGTCGTTGGTGCTGGGCTTGTCTCTTCCTTCGATGCAGCGACGGGATGGGCCCGACAGTCGGTTGAGCGATCACTGGCGGGCGTCGGTGGCCACGGCGATCGCGGCGCGCGAGTGGGCGGCGTTAGGTGGCCGCAAGGATGCCGATAGCGAAATGGTGGCCGCCCTGCTCTGCGATGTCGGCGCGCTCATCCTCCGCGAAGTCTATCCCGAAGCCTATGCGCGCGTTCTCGATCGCCCCATTGAGGCGTTCGTCCGGAACCAATGCCAGCTGGAAGAAGAGTACCTTGGCGTCGATCACGCCGCGGTGGGAGCGTACCTCCTTCGGCGTTGGGGCTTGCCCGACGACTTGGCCGATGTCGTTGGCTACCATCATCGTCCGGAATTATTGAACGACAAAGGCGCGGTCGGTCAGGACCGCGCCTACGATTTGCACTTCGCCAGTTCGATCGGTCAGCTGCAATTGGCCCCCAACGATGCAACCCTGGCGACGGCGATCGTGCAATTGGCCGAGCAACGCTATCGGATGGAGGCTTCGCGGTTGGATGCCTTCCTCGAACCGCTGAACCAGAAGATCGACGAGTTTGCCTCGTTGATCGACGTTCGCATCGGCACCGTGCAACCGTTCCCGATCTTGTTGGCCAACGCCACCGAGCAGCTGGCGCAAATGGCCGCCGAAACCGCCTTGGAGAACATCCGCGTCAATGAGGAGAAGGATCGAGCGAATCAACTGCGTCGGGAGAGCGAGGACGAACTCGATCGTCTGGCGCAGCAGCACGAATTGATCCTCAACGCCGTTGGCGAAGGCATTTTCGTCGTCGAAAGCCAAGGTTGCATTACGTTCGTCAATCCAGCGGCGGCCGATTTACTCGGCTGGCCGCGCGAGGAATTGATCGGTCGATTCCACGGAGAGGTTCTTCGTTCCGATGCGGGAGAAGCGATGCCGCCCGCGTGGGAGCAAGTCTCTCCGATGGCCGTATTGTGCGACGGCAAGACGCGCTCCATTGAAGACGGTCGGTTCGCGCGCCGCGACGGTTCGACCGTTCCCATTCGCGGTACTTGTGCCCCGATCCACGAAAAAAATCGTATTGTGGGTGCCGTCGTCAGTTTCCGCGATGTCAGCGAAGTGAAGCGAGCGGAAGAGGCGCTGCGCCGCAGCGAAGAGCAGTTCCGCCACGTTCAGAAAATGGAGGCGATCGGTCGACTCGCGGGCGGCGTAGCCCACGATTTTAACAATCTGCTGACCATCATAAGTGGCTACAGCGATCTTTTGTTAACCAATACCCTCGGCCCCAAAGATCCGGCCCGCGAGGGAGTCGACGAAATTCGCAAGGCCGCCGAGCGGGCCGCGTCGCTGACACGCCAGTTGTTGGCCTTCAGTCGCCGCGAAGTGTTGGCACCGCGCATCCTGAATCTCAACGGCATCATCGGTGACATGGAGAAAATGCTGCGCCGGCTCATCGGCGCGGACGTTCGGCTGGCGATGAACCTGGCGGGAGACCTCGGCCCGATTGAAGCCGACCCCGGACAAATCGAACAAGTGTTGCTCAACCTGGCCGTCAATGCCCGCGATGCCATGCCCCAGGGAGGCAATCTCGTCCTCGAAACTGCCAACGTCCTCCTCGACGAATCGTATACCCGCTTGCATACGGAGGTACACCCCGGTTCGTATGTCGTACTCGACGTGACCGACAGCGGCTGTGGCATGGACAAAGATACGCAGGCACGCATCTTCGAGCCGTTTTTCACCACCAAAGGACCGGGCAAGGGTACCGGCTTGGGATTGGCCACGGTCTACGGCATCGTCAAGCAAGCGCGAGGAAGCATTGATGTCGCCAGCGAGGTCGGGCGAGGAACCTCGTTCAAAATCTATTTGCCGCGCGTGGACGAGTCGCCCATCCTTGCTCCCTCGTCCGCAGCGACGCTACCCAAAATCAAGGGCGGCAAGGAAACCCTGCTCATCGTCGAAGACGATGCCGCCGTCCGCGCCCTCACGCGCTCGGTACTCAGCGCGCAATCTTACGGGGTGATCGAGGCCGTCGACGCCGACGACGCGCTGCGCTGGGTGGCCGAAAACGATCGGCCGATCGACTTGCTTCTCACCGATGTCGTCATGCCGGGCATGAGCGGGCGCGTCTTGGCCGAGCATATGGAGTTGCTGCGACCCGGCATCAAGGTGATGTATATGTCCGGCTACACCGATGATGCCGTGGTTCGGAACGGACTCATTCAGGAAGAGATCGCCTTCTTGCAAAAGCCGTTTTCACCGGAAACCTTGGCGCGCAAGGTGCGCGCGGTACTGGATCGGAAGTGAGCCGTCCGTCTGGCGATGGCCTCTCCTCCCGTACTCGGTCGCGGAGAGGGGAGCGCCCCGTTCCATTCCGCACAATCGGCGGCTTCGGCGCTCTCCGCTTTTCTTCCCTACCGGAGGTAGGTAAAGAGACGATAGAAGATAAACGCCATTGACGCCCCCCCACGGCGCGTTCATGCTGATAGGGGCATCGTCGATCGGCGATTTGCCACACGCTCTCGATTCGAGGCTTTACTCATGCGAACTCTCGTCTTGTCACTTGCCTTATTGTTGGCGGTATCCCTCGTGGCATCGGCGGACGATGTGCCCGCCGGAAAATC
Organism: Planctomycetota bacterium; assembly: GCA_021807595.1. GTDB lineage: Bacteria > Planctomycetota > Planctomycetia > Gemmatales > Gemmataceae > JAJPHU01. The sequence goes on from JAKBCS010000052.1 coordinate 32,780, forward strand.
GTCCGCTCCCACAGGCAAGGACGACCCCCCCGCCAAAAAGGACTCGACTCCGCTGCGCGTGGGCAACGATCTCCCCGCCTCGTTTCATCCCTATAACGTCACCGGCGAGAACAAACGCCGCTACCACTGTCTGATATCCGAGCGCGGCCTGGAACCCACGGTGGCAATCTTTTACAAGAACGTGGATTTTAGCGATCCTCTTCCTGCTTTTCTAAAGAAGCTGGACGCGGCCATCGCCAAGAATCCGGATGTCCGCCTCGGCGCGTTCGCCGTCTTCATCGCCGACGATCTACCGGATGTGACGGGCAGCAAATCGAAAGACTCCGACGAGAACAGTAAGAACGACGATGCGCGTCTGGAATACGAGAAGAAGATTGCCGCCGCTGCCGCCGACATGAAACTGAAGAATGTGGTTCTCTGTCTCGACGATAAATCGGACGTGGCCCAATTTCGACTCGACAGCGCCAACTTTGCGACGATTGTGCTGTATTCCAAACTCAAAGTCGTCGCCGTCCACGCCCTTCCGAAAAGTGATTTCACCGATTCGGCCATCGAAAAAATTATGGCCGAGGTGGCCGACAAACTCGGTGCCAAAAGGAAATAATTCGGAAACGATTGGCTCCGTCGGCAAGATATGCCCTTGCTGATGCTGTGGGCCGGGAATAAAGCTAATCGTCCAAAAGCGCTTCGCTCACCGCCAAGCGCATCGGCATCCTCCAGGCCAGCCCGTGGAGCGACGAAGAGATGGACCGTCTCGCGGCGGATTTCTCGACTTGGTCCGCGATCAGAAACGCTGGAACCAAGCCAAAATCGCCGTCGGCAAGGTCGGCTCGGCCCCCATCGCGGTGTGGACGAAAGTTCTACAGGATCTCATGTTTAAGGAACTGAGCATGGCGTCGTGAGGACTTGATCGCTCCGGTAGCCAAACAAGTGGCGCGGGTGTCCGAAAAAAGGCGAAGGATGGGCGCAGGGCTTGTCAAAGAAATTCCAATCGATCCCGAAATCGATTCCTACCAAACATTCTTCGACCGTAATTGGTAACCGTTCACGCCTCGGATAGAAGGGACGGCGTGGGTTGGTTGGCAAAGTGAGCTTGAACGGTGGTTGTCATCCAC
>JAKBCS010000053.1 GCA_021807595.1 Planctomycetota bacterium
GCTCAGGGGGAAGTTGGCGAGATGGCACGATTGGTACTACCTTGTACTTGCGACAAGAATGCGGATGTAATTCCTTCCCCCTTTATACGACACACGACTCCATCTCGCAAAGCTGTTGATGGCCTCCTGTCCCCCGCTAGGGCAGCAACTCGTCTTCCATTTTACGTCTTCATGTGCTAATGGGGAGAGTCGTCCGGTTCGTGCCGGTCAAGCGGGCAAGTTTGGCGGCATGAGTCGAGATCGCCCCGCTTGGATGGACCCCGGACACATTCACCGCATTTAGGAGGAAATCCATGAAATATCGCCTCGTATCTCCGCCCTCGCGTCGCGGCGTCGCCGTGGGGATGCTTGTTGTCGGTCTGGCCCTGCTGGCCGCCCGCGCCGGCAGCGGCTTGGCCGCGAAAGACGGCGCGGCGGCGAATAAAGAACCGGATAAACAATCGTCGGTTCCCCAGATCCCCAAAGAACGGCTGCGCTACGAGGGCAAGACCTTCGAGCAGTGGCGGGAAGTGATGTTCAGCGATCTGTCGCCGAAAACGCTCGCCGAGGCTCTGAATGCGATGGGCGCGTTTGGCCGCAAGGGGTACGGCCCCGAAGCGGCGAGGGCGATCCTGAAGCGGATGGGCGACTATGATTCGGAAGGCGACGACGATCCGCAACATAACATTACGTTGACCGCGATAGGGAGTCTGGACAAAATTGGGCCGGCTGCTTTGCCACTGCTGCAAAGAGGGTTACAAGATAGCAACGGGAAGGTTCGCCTGTTTGCCATCACGGCATTGTCCGAGTTTAGAGACAAAGCGGAACCAGCTGTCCCGGCGTTATTTCAAGCGATGGAGCATGGTGAGGTCGAAACGCGGATCGCGGCGCTCAACGCTCTATCCCATGTTAAGAGTTCGGATCGGAGGTACATACCCGCACTCATCAATGCTCTGAAAGACGACGCGACCGATGTCCGCCGAGCGGCCGCAGCACAGTTGACGTGGCGCGTCTGGGCTGAGCGAACGGACGTTTGGTCGGCTCTTGTCGGCGCGCTTCGAGATCGCGATGAGGAGGTGCGCCGCTCGGCGATTCATGGTTTGACGTACCCCGTCGCAACACTCGGGCCGAAATTCAAGGACGCGGTTCCGGGTCTCGTCGCGGCACTGAAAAGTAACGAGTGCAACGAACTCCACGAAGTCGTTGCCATGCTGGCGGATATTGGGCCGGCTGCCAAGGACGCCGTTCCGCTGCTGGAGCAATTCTTGAAAACGCCGCCGCCGAAAAGCCGATACGCGACACTCGATGACGGCTTTTGTCATGGGGGGTATTCGCTGGAGGGATGGTTCCAGTGCCGTGTCTACGATGCGCTGGAAAAGATCATGGGTAAAAAGCCCACTTCTCCTCGTCCGCAGCCTACACAGCCTACGCAGCCTGCCACGAGCGGTTACCCGAGTAGTTAACGGCGATTTAGGCCGGAAACAGCCGCCGTCATGCGTTCTTCCCGCGCTGGCGCGGCGGGCTCTGCGGAGTGCCCTTTCTTACGGCGTCTGAAACCGTTCACGCCGTCTGGGGCTGGGAAACGGGGATTGGCTCCAGGCGAATGATATGCACTTAGGACACGACCTCGTAGCGATCGAAGTAGGGATCGGTTTCTAGAACGCGCAGTCCGATGAGGACAACTCGCTTGCCGATCCAAACGAGAGGCCGGTCCTTCTCCGTAACATCGTATGTCTTGCCGTTCGTTGTCACAATGCGGAATGGCGGGAACGGCTCCTTTTTCAACTCGGATTCCAAAATCTTGGGGAGCCATCATAATTCCTGCTCCTTTGGTGCAAAGTAGAGTTAGCGATCTTCGATTTCCGCCAGCGCCGCGAACGGCGTGCCTTCGACGTATTCCAGAAACGCTCCGCCACCGGTCGAAACGTGCGTCATCTTCTCGGCCAAGCCGAACTCTTCGACCGCTTCCGCCGTCTCGCCGCCGCCGACAATGGTGATGCCCGAATCCACAAAAGGCCGAGTGAGCGAGAATGTTTAAATCAATACAAAATGATTGAAGGTAAGTTTCTGCCGTGCCTTCGGCGAACCTCTTGAATGATCCCCTCCTCTTCGTCCCTATCCCCATACGAATGAGTCAGCCGCGCTTCCCGACGGCGTGACTCCTCGCCCACCCCCCACGCGTTTCGCCGGACAGACACTGTAGATCTCGATTTGTCGATCCACGAGATTGACGATCCAGTAACAGACAATACCGGCCTCGGCGTAGAGACGGCCTTTGTCGATGCGGTCGCCGTCCAGCGTCGAATCGGATACTTCGATGACCAGTCCGATATCCGGCGGTTTGGGATGATGTTTCGCATAGGTCCGAGCGTTGCCGCGGACGAGGGCGGCGTCCGGCTCCGGTTCGCTGCGGCTCAGCGTGATGGCCGACTGCATCCGCAGCACCATGCCGCCGGCAGCAAACGCGGCAGCGTCTCTTGGATCGGTTGCAGGGCCACATCGTGGGGCGGATTGCGCGACATTTTATGCACCAAATAGCCGTCGAGCAGTTCGAGATTGTCGTCTTCGGTGAGAACGCCGATGTCGATCAACTTGTGATACTCGGCCACGCTGAAACGACGGAAGCCTGCCATTTGACCCTGAAGAGGTAGATAAATGGTTGCCGCCGTCATGCGTTCTCCCCTCGCTGGCGCTGCCAACGGGAATTAGGGTTTCTCTTGGATCGGGCATTCCCGTCCGTGTCCCCCGCTAGGGCAGCAACTCGTCTTCCATTTTACGTCTTCATGTGCTAATGGGGAGAGTCGTCCGGTTCGTGCCGGTCAAGCGGGCAAGTTTGGCGGCATGAGTCGAGATCGCCCCGCTTGGATGGACCCCGGACACATTCACCGCATTTAGGAGGAAATCCATGAAATATCGCCTCGTATCTCCGCCCTCGCGTCGCGGCGTCGCCGTGGGGATGCTTGTTGTCGGTCTGGCCCTGCTGGCCGCCCGCGCCGGCAGCGGCTTGGCCGCGAAAGACGGCGCGGCGGCGAATAAAGAACCGGATAAACAATCGTCGGTTCCCCAGATCCCCAAAGAACGGCTGCGCTACGAGGGCAAGACCTTCGAGCAGTGGCGGGAAGTGATGTTCAGCGATCTGTCGCCGAAAACGCTCGCCGAGGCTCTGAATGCGATGGGCGCGTTTGGCCGCAAGGGGTACGGCCCCGAAGCGGCGAGGGCGATCCTGAAGCGGATGGGCGACTATGATTCGGAAGGCGACGACGATCCGCAACATAACATTACGTTGACCGCGATAGGGAGTCTGGACAAAATTGGGCCGGCTGCTTTGCCACTGCTGCAAAGAGGGTTACAAGATAGCAACGGGAAGGTTCGCCTGTTTGCCATCACGGCATTGTCCGAGTTTAGAGACAAAGCGGAACCAGCTGTCCCGGCGTTATTTCAAGCGATGGAGCATGGTGAGGTCGAAACGCGGATCGCGGCGCTCAACGCTCTATCCCATGTTAAGAGTTCGGATCGGAGGTACATACCCGCACTCATCAATGCTCTGAAAGACGACGCGACCGATGTCCGCCGAGCGGCCGCAGCACAGTTGACGTGGCGCGTCTGGGCTGAGCGAACGGACGTTTGGTCGGCTCTTGTCGGCGCGCTTCGAGATCGCGATGAGGAGGTGCGCCGCTCGGCGATTCATGGTTTGACGTACCCCGTCGCAACACTCGGGCCGAAATTCAAGGACGCGGTTCCGGGTCTCGTCGCGGCACTGAAAAGTAACGAGTGCAACGAACTCCACGAAGTCGTTGCCATGCTGGCGGATATTGGGCCGGCTGCCAAGGACGCCGTTCCGCTGCTGGAGCAATTCTTGAAAACGCCGCCGCCGAAAAGCCGATACGCGACACTCGATGACGGCTTTTGTCATGGGGGGTATTCGCTGGAGGGATGGTTCCAGTGCCGTGTCTACGATGCGCTGGAAAAGATCATGGGTAAAAAGCCCACTTCTCCTCGTCCGCAGCCTACACAGCCTACGCAGCCTGCCACGAGCGGTTACCCGAGTAGTTAACGGCGATTTAGGCCGGAAACAGCCGCCGTCATGCGTTCTTCCCGCGCTGGCGCGGCGGGCTCTGCGGAGTGCCCTTTCTTACGGCGTCTGAAACCGTTCACGCCGTCTGGGGCTGGGAAACGGGGATTGGCTCCAGGCGAATGATATGCACTTAGGACACGACCTCGTAGCGATCGAAGTAGGGATCGGTTTCTAGAACGCGCAGTCCGATGAGGACAACTCGCTTGCCGATCCAAACGAGAGGCCGGTCCTTCTCCGTAACATCGTATGTCTTGCCGTTCGTTGTCACAATGCGGAATGGCGGGAACGGCTCCTTTTTCAACTCGGATTCCAAAATCTTGGGGAGCCATCATAATTCCTGCTCCTTTGGTGCAAAGTAGAGTTAGCGATCTTCGATTTCCGCCAGCGCCGCGAACGGCGTGCCTTCGACGTATTCCAGAAACGCTCCGCCACCGGTCGAAACGTGCGTCATCTTCTCGGCCAAGCCGAACTCTTCGACCGCTTCCGCCGTCTCGCCGCCGCCGACAATGGTGATGCCCGAATCCACAAAAGGCCGAGTGAGCGAGAATGTTTAAATCAATACAAAATGATTGAAGGTAAGTTTCTGCCGTGCCTTCGGCGAACCTCTTGAATGATCCCCTCCTCTTCGTCCCTATCCCCATACGAATGAGTCAGCCGCGCTTCCCGACGGCGTGGCTCCACGCCCACGCCTCCCACGCGGTTCGCCGGAAAGACACTTGATCCGCGAAGTTGAGAGAATGCGGGAAGAGGATGACGCCGAACGAACGCAAAACGGAGATGGCGCTACCGGAGCGCGGGGTGTTGGAAGGATTGTGGATTCGCTGTCGGCAGTGCAAGGCTGCCATCCTTCACACAGAGGCCGAAGCGCGGCTCAACGTCTTTGAGAAAGAAGACAAGATTCGCCTTATGGCCAGAGTTTGCGAATTGGTTTGTCGAGTCGATGCACCGTGTAGCGACCGGATCGAAAGACGATCGGTTCCGACCATGGAAACGCCTCGGTCATCGGCTTGGAGAAAGGAATGGACGGTTGCGTCTGATAGGGATGCCAACCGATGCTTGTTAAATCGCTGACGGCGTATTTCGCTTGGCTCGTGGAGAGTTCCTCAAGCATCTGTTGACGGTGTGCGCGATACACACCTATTGCTTGTCCGTAAAAGAGATAGCGCACGGGGGGAACCCGATTCAATTCCTGATACAGCGGCATCGTTGCTTCGTGCAGGCAAAGTATGTCGTTTTGCGTCAATTCTTGCGAACGCAAAAAAACCTCGACACTCTCCAGATCCTCCCAATCCGTGGCCCCGCCCGTAACTCCCTGTTGCGGCGTGAGTGCCAATTGATCCTTTAAGCGGTTTGTGCTGCCCTCCGTCGCGCACTTCCACCAACATGCCAGTCGGGTCGGTCTCAACCCTGGATGAGTAAAGACAGTCAATCCGAAGAACAGCAGGACATGGAACGCCAAAGCGAAACGCCATCCCGGATCGGTGGGAATGCGAATGCGTGCCGCAATCAACATCAAGGCCAGCAAAAGGGAAGGCGTCCAGTGATAAGGATACCAACCTTGGAACAACAATACTTGAGCAATCCAACTGAGATAAAGAATCGCCAACAATCCTTGGGAGAGGTGTTCGAGGGAGAGATTCGACTTGTTCCGGATAGCTTTTATCAGGCTGATGCCGGCCAAAGGCAGTGCTGCCAGATGGACGAGACACCACGGCATACTTGTAACGCACCAAAATTTGAAGTGTCGCCAGCGTAACGTCCAACGCATGAAATGATCTTGGTATTCGGGATTCCAATTGAGCATGATGTCCCAGAACGGCGTCCAAGCACCGCTTCTCCACAACCAAAAAGCGCCCGCTCCCCCACAAAGCAATCCGCCCATCAACAGTCCTGCTGTCTCTACGAGGAGAGCGCGCCAAGTGAAAAGTGTGCGGCAACGCCAAACGATGCCAAATAGCCAACAGGCAAGCGCCGGTGCGGCAGCCATCGGCTTGATCCAAACGGCGCTGCCCCAAAGAAGCCCTTCGAGGACGGCCCAAGGAAAGGCCGGTTGGAATGCGAACAACTGTTGCCGTCGCAGGTACAAAGCGGCGAGACACGGCAACAGCATCCATACGTCGCGCTGATTTTGACACCATTCCGATGTGGAAAAGTAGTAAAAAAGCAGCGTCGCTGCCATCCATATTCGTCCATGACGCGGCATCGCGGCGAACCAGCGAACCAGAAGGCAAATGATGCCGGCAACAACCACAAAGTCCGCAGCGCGTATGACCTCGGAACGCCAACCGAAAAGCGAACGAATGGTGAGATGCAGCCACGCCATGCCCGGCAAATTGGTATCGAAACTATCGCGGTAGAGGACGCCGCCGCGCTGAATGATACGGGCGCAGATGTCGTAAAACGTGGCATCGACCCACGGAGCCATGCACAGAAAAATCGGCAAGCAAGCGATAAGCGTTAGCAATATTGCAGCTAGCGCGGACAAGTCTCGCCAAGTGTAACTTATGCTCTTCATTACTACCACTCAAAATCTATGACTTCTCCACCTGCTCGTGTGGCAAGGGGAACCATGACAGATACAGCAGAGTAGGGAAGAAAATGTATCGATCCGTCCGCTAACAGGAAATTTGCACCACCCGGATGTAGACTCCAAAAATGAAAGCGATCACACGAATTATTAGTTCGGCCGGGACCATAGCGAAAAGGTCCATTACACAAATCGCCTGGAACATTCGGGGATTCAACTAACATTCCCTCATCAGGACCACTAAAGGAAAAGGCGGCTGGGGATGCACTTGTATACCAACGTCCAGCTACGAATGTGTCAGGCGGAGGACGTTCACCCAGGATGAGGGTTTGACTCATCCCATCCGTAATTTGACTAAAGCGGATACCAGGACCGGGCATGCCAAGAGTTCCATCCCAAGAGCGACCGCCGCCTACACCCAAGTATGAAGAGTAAGCAGCTATCCCTCCACCTTGAGTGTATTTTGGGACATACAGGCGATAATCATCCGGGCAAATATATAATCGCACAACGGTACTATAACCCAAATGGGGTGGGTTTATCCACGGTTGACGTACCGAGGTGAAAGCTTGCAAAGTATCGTTCCACAAGCCGCTTTGCTCGATCTCCGGTAAGATTAACGCCATCCAGCTGAGCCAAGCATTTGGATCGTTGCTACCAATTTTTGCGGGTTGGGGTGGAAGTTGTCCAAAAATATCGTGGTGATTATGAAGTGCAAGACCAATTTGTTTGAGGTTATTTAAACATGCGATCCTTGCCGACGATTCACGTGCCGATTGTACTGCGGAGAGGAGCAACCCCAACAATAGGCCGATTACTCCAATTACAATGATCAATTCGACAAGTGAAAACCCTGTATGTCGATTAGACCGAGGGAATAGCATTAAAGACTCCTCTCAGAGCGAACGATTACGGGGATTTCAAACCGTTTATTCTGATTCCCAACCTTCGCATGTAAACGCACAGCCGACAAGTGCGGTAAATGAGAAAGCGATTCCTTCCGAGGTGGACAAAGATATTCAATTCTCACCAATCGCATGTGCGGGCTGCCTTCAATTGGAATCAGAACGACCTTGAAATTTGGCGGGACGAACTCAATTGTAATTGTTAACGGTTCACCTTTAATTGCTCGGCAGAGGCAGTTACCTGAGTATAAAGGCGATTGATTTGAAGACCGAGGTAGTACTAAAGTTGACGGCATCGATTCTACAATATCCGATATTTGACCTGTAACAGAGATGGCGTGAAATGTCTGATCGTCATCGTCAAGATAAACATGAAGAGATTCATCAATTCGGCCTGATTCTTTGGTGCTTAATAGAATCTCAACGCGTGCCAAAAGAGTACCGAGAGACGAATCTTCATGCTTATCACTACCCGTATCTAATGGTAGAGATCGCAAGGTAACTCGACGAGGATTACTGCTTATCACTCGATTTAATTTCCTTGACCGCGGTGCACTGTCGAAAATATTTACCACCTGTCGGGGTTTTTCTCCAATACACACATTTCCAAACACGATGCTAACAGGCGTACTTTTTATGCCGCCTTTCACTCTCGAAATGAAAACCTCGATCATTCCTTCGGGACAAGTGACATCGTTGGTGTGAAACCAAAAACGATTCCAGCTAGAAAGTCCTGCTGGACCTCGAACGGAGATTCTTAATGTTAGATCTGCTGCCTCTTTCGCTTTTAATCGCAGTGATTCCACTCGTACAAACTTTCCGTCTACTTCCTTCTCAAGACCCAAACAAGAACAACTCGTCCGAATTTGATCGATGGTTAATTCTCCCTTTCCACGATTGGTGATCGAGAAATATGCGTTGACCACTTCTCCCTCTTCATGCTCGCCCAGGTCAATCCGGGCAGGGAATTCAACAATCGGAACCGATTCCACATGAATTGCCCATTGACGCTTGATAAAGCCCGACGCTATTCCGAAACCTATGGAGCCAGCCATACAAGGGAGAAGAATCCAGATGAGAATTCCTAAAGAACGCCGCATCATAACCCACGACTCCAATCGAACAATAAGTACACATAATTCAACAAAGTCGTCATTAACAAGGTCGCTTTCTCCACTTTCTTTGAATAAACCAGATTGCGCCACCAACAATGACTAAACCAAATGATGCTGGTAGAATCCAACGCGTTAAAGACTTTGGTTCAAACTCTGTTGCTGTTTGGGAACCACCATCCGCTGGCAATGGCGGGGTCCGAACAACCTGCATGTTTTTGACTGTGCCAATTGGACGTCCTTCTTGATTCGCGATGTACATTTTTCCCTCGATTGTATCCATAATCTGCACTCCTGCCGGATACCTGAGCTTAAAGACATCTTGTCCGAGAGGCTGATTGATTTTTACATCCGAAATAGTCGTAAAGGTGGTGCCGTCAAGTTTATTATCGGTATAGCTGCGCGCCTCAATCTCCTCGGGAAAGAAAATTCCATCAACCACTTCTTTAAACCGCAAAATTTCGTGTTCGCCCCACACACGCGATCCGGGCAGATTCATCGTTATGCGCATCTTGCGAGCCAAATAATTGACATGAGAATCCAACCAGATCTCTACCTTTGCTTTATCGTGATCGAGGTCAATGTAAATCAACTCCTTTCCGCTTTCCGATTGACGCTTTATCGTTTTTAATTTGCTCTGGCTTTTCAACAATTCGTCCAGCGTAATCCAACCTCCCTCTGGACCAAAAAAGGTAAATAACGCCATTCTCCAAACATCGCATGTGGCCAACGGTTGATTAACTCGAAAAACGGATGCTCTTGCACTTTCACCGCGAGAAGTTCTTTCTTTCACGATACTCGTAACTTTAGAACTCTCGACTAGGATATCTTCTATTGTGTTATCCTTCTGCGAGTGAATCCGCACAGTATCAGGCGTTCGCCAATATTGTCCAGTCGGCAAAGAAACACTTCTCTCTGATTTACTTGAGATTGAAACCCGACAATAGAATGTGTGAATTGATTCTTGAGCTGCACGGTGGTTAGAAAGAGTTTTATCGATTAACTCTTTTTGGCTTTCCGCCAAAAGACCAGGTGAGATGCACAAAGATATCAGCACAATGAGCGTCAACATTCGCAACAACATGATATTCTCCATTGACTATGCCACGATCAAACGGTGGAAATAACAGCGCTTTTTTTCAACTGTTATTTCCACCGTTTCGCCAACTTCCAACAACGCGCCCTTTCTCTTCCTAGGGATTACATCCCCAGTAACATGCCTTGCCCCTTCCCTCGCTAGCCGTTTTTGCGATTAAGATCATAACGTGAGCAACGAACGAAATCCATGCCGTTGCGCCAAACACCGTAACCGATCCTTGCGGCGCATGACTTCTCTCCGCTGTTGTTTTAAGGGATGATCTTCAATCCCCAAAATGCGGGCGAACTCGACGGTATTCCTCACGCCTTGCATTCGTAGGAGGAGAATTTTCCTGTCCCTCGGATCGTTCACAAGTGTGAGTAAATTTTGTACTTTTCGCTCTTGGTCTTCTTGCACTTCCTTTAGTATATTCGCCGCGGCTGGATCAAGTGCGACATCCACTTCCTTTTTTTCTTGAGCCACCTGCCGCTCTCTCTGCTTTTTGCGGTATTCGCTCCGGAGCAAATCGCGCACGTTCCGCCGCGCAGCTGCGGCGAGGAATCGATCCAAAGGAACGCCTCGATTCGCATCGTAGCCTGTCGGTTTTGCGCACTCGTCAAGGAGAGCATCAATGACGGCATCGCGGATAACATGCTCATCGACTCGTCGGTAGTAGGTCGATAATTCGCCAACGAGCGGCTCCAGGAGAACCTCCGTGAGATCATCCCATGCCGTTTTATCCTTGGTGAGAAGTCGCCGATGTATCGCCGTGAGCATGTCTTGGGGCACTTGCGCTCGCACGAATCCACCTCTCTTCCAGGGCGAGGATTCTCCTGATCTCATGCCGTGTTAGCGCTCTCCTCCTCAATCCGCTCGACAGGGAATCCGAATACTTCGGATTAACACCACCGCTGGATGCACAATCGCATTCGAGACAATATCTCTTGATTTGCGGACGATCACTTTAAGGACAAGTTTTATTAGAAAAGGAGGAAATACCGGCACCCGGCGCTTCTGAAGTGCATGGAGTTTGTAGGTGATTAACATGAATGCAATCCTTCAGAGACTCTCTTGGGAAGCAACCACCACCCTGTTCTCGAAATGTGTATTAGGGAGTATAATCTGCCTTGGCATAGACGGCAATAGCCTGTTTCTATTTTTCTGATTTTCTCGATTCACTTCGGGAGCGGCGAAGAGAGGTTCAGTGGTTTCCGGTTATCCTGAATCATGATGCCATGCCCCAACTCATTCATACAGCCGATGTTCCGTCGCAGTGTCATCGCGGAATCCAAAACGTGATTCGGCCCAGTGTTGCAACCACACCAGCATCTTGCAAAGACTAAAACGGCCTCGGTCGAGACGACGATAACCACGCTCACGATGGGCCAACACTTGCCAATGCAATCACACCCACACGTTGCGCAGGATCGACGCTGGGCCTACATACAACAAACGCAGCAACGGATCACGCGCATATGTCCGAATCCACGCCTGGTGCATCTGGCGATAACTCGTCTCGATGGCGAAATGACTCCGGTACGTCTCCTTCACCCAGGTGTACGACGACAGACGCAACGGGCCGCCGTTTGTCTACTTGTCGTCGATCTGGGCCAGGGCGGCGAACGGCGTGCCTTCGACGTATTCCAAAAATGCGCCGCCACCGGTCGAAACGTGCGTCATCTTCTCGGCCAAGCCGAACTCTTCGACCGCTTCCGCCGTCTCGCCGCCGCCGACAATGGTGATGCCCTTCGACGCCGATAAGACGCGGGCGATCTCTTTCGTGCCCTTGCTGTACGGCTCGTCCTCGAACTTGCCGAGCGGGCCGTTCCATACCACAATCGCCGCTTGCTTCACCGTCTCACTGTACTTGGCAATCGTCTTCGGGCCGATGTCCACACCGACCGTGCCGTCGGGAATGTCGCCTTCGACGATGCGAGCCGTTTGCGGGGCGTCGATCTTCTCGACGACGAGATGATCGACCGGCAGTTCGATTTTGCCCTTGCCCAAGGCGAGCAGTTCGCGGGCCAGATCGAGCTTGTCCGCTTCCAGACGCGAGGAACCGACTTGATGTCCCTGCGCCTTCATAAAGGTATAGGTCATGGCTCCGCCGATGAGGACGCGATCGACCCGCGCCAACAAGGCTTTGATGAAGCCGATCTTGTCCGACACTTTGCCGCCGCCGAGGATGCCGACGAAGGGGCGCGGCGGATTCGACAATAAGCGATCCAGAATATCGAGTTCCTTGGCGACGAGCGTGCCGACGACGCGCGGCTTGCCCTTCATGGCGGCGGGCACAGCCACCATTGAGGCATCCTTACGGTGGCAAGTACCGAAGGCATCGTTCACATAAACGTCGCCGAGTTTGGCCAATTCGGCGGCGAACGCTGCATCGCCGGCCTGTTCGCCGGGATGAAAGCGTAGATTCTCCAGCACCAGCACCTCGCCGGGCTTGAGCGCCTGCACCGCCGCCGTCGCCGAGGGACCGACGACTTCATCGACCTTGTGTACGGGTTTGCCGAGCAGTTCGCCGAGACGAACGGCGGCACGGTCCATGCGGAACGGCGCATCTTTCTTCGGATCGCCCTTGGGCCGACCGAGATGGCTCACGACAATTACCGCGGCTCCGGCGTCGAGTATCCGTTGCAGCGTCGGTAGAGCGCCGCGAATACGCCGGTCGTTGGTGATGTTCCCCTCCGCATCCAAAGGCACATTGAAATCGACGCGGACCAATACTTTCTTACCGCCAAGATTGGATAGATCGTTGAGAGTTTTCTTTGCCATGAGTCTTCCTTCGGAGTTGCTCGACAGATACGAACTCGGTTAGCCGCGACGCGGAGCGCGCGAGCATTCCCACGCTCCGCTCCGCGTCGCGGCTAACCGGCGAATTATCCCTTGCCGACCATGTAACGCAGCAGATCGACGCAACGGTTGGAGTAGCCCCATTCGTTGTCGTACCAGCTGATTAGCTTGAAGAAGCGATTGTTCAGCTCGATGCCACTGCCGGCGTCGAAGATGCTCGAATGCTTGTCGTGGATGAAATCGCTGGAGACGACTTCGTCGCCGGTGTAGGCGAGGACGTTTTTCAGGTACGTCTCGCTGGCCTTCTTCATGGCGGCGCAGATGTCTTTGTAACTCGTTTCTTTGACGGTGCGCACGGTCAGATCGACGACGGACACGGTCGGCGTGGGCACGCGGAACGACATGCCGGTGAGTTTGCCTTTGACTTCGGGGATGGCCAATCCGACGGCTCGGGCCGCGCCGGTCGTCGAAGGAATGATGTTCGTGGCCGCGGCGCGACCGCCTTTCCAGTCTTTGCGCGACGGGCCGTCCACCGTCTTCTGCGTGGCCGTGTAGCTGTGAACCGTGGTCATCAAGCCTTCGTCGATGCCGAACCCTTCCTTCAAGAGGACGTGAACGACGGGGGCGAGACAGTTCGTCGTGCAGCTGGCGTTGGAGACGATGTTGTGCTTGGCGGCGTCGTACTTGTCGTGGTTGACACCCATGACGACGGTGATGTCTTCTCCCTTGGCCGGGGCGGAAATGATGACCTTTCGCGCACCGGCGCTGATATGTCCCTTGGCCTTGTCGGCTTCGGTGAAGAGGCCGGTCGATTCGATGACGTATTCGACGCCGAGCTGTTTCCAGGGCAGGGCGGTCGGTCCTTCCTTGACGGCGAGACATTGGATTCTGTGATCGTTGACGATAAGCAAATCGTCCTCAGCGACGGACGGCGACGACTTGGCGCTGGCGGCGCTGCCGTGGAAGCGTCCCTGCGTGGAATCGTACTTGAGCAAATAGGCGAGATTGTCGGCGGGCACGAGATCGTTGACGGCCACCACGTCGAGTTCCTTGCCGAGCAAGCCCTGCTCGACCAGAGCGCGAAAGACGAGACGCCCGATGCGTCCAAAACCGTTAATGCCAACTTTGACTGCCATCGAATACTCCTTAGAAGCGATCAGCTATCAGCTTTCAACCATCAGCCGGAACCCCTGCCCGTCTGCCAAATGGCCGCATTTCACTCGCTTTCCTAGCCGATAGCGTACAAGTTCGCGCTCGGAATTCAAGCCGCTCCATCGCGGCTCGATCTCCTAAAACATCGACGGCGAAGGCAGAAAACTCCGCAGCTTTCATTCGATCAAGTCCATCGGCGACAGGGGAGCCGACGCCGCTCCACGCGCTGGGGTTTTCTCACTCCCTGTAGAATCCCTTGCCCTCCGAGGCCAGTTGACGCATCTGTTCGGTGGGTTGGAAACGGAGTCCGAGGGGTTCGTATCGTTTGAGCTTTTCCAGCACTTTGGCCAGGCCGAGGGTGTCGGCCCAGCGGAGGATACCGCCGCGGAAGGGCGGGAAGCCGATGCCCAAGATCAAACCCATGTCCACGTCGCCGGGATCGCGGACGATGCCTTCGCTCAGCACGCGGCTCGCCTCGGTTAACATGGGCAGAAAGAGACGATCCGTTAACTCTTCATTATCGAATTGCCGTTGGCCGGTGCGGCACTTGGCCAGAATCGAATCGAGGGCAGGGTCGTCGATACCGCGCGAGCCTTTGCCGTAGCCGTAGAAACCCGCGCCGGACTTTTGCCCCAAGCGACCGGCTTTGACCAATTCGTCGAGAATCTTCGTCGGCGCGGCGCGGTCGGCGAAGGCTGTGTTGATGACGCGCCCAGCATACAGCGAAGTGTCGAGACCGACGAGATCGTTGAGCGTAATCGGTCCCATCGGCATACCGAACGCCAGCGCCGCTTTGTCGAGGGCGCGCGGATTCGCCCCCTCTTGCAACAGGACGAGCGATTCGTTGAGGTAGGGAAACAGGATGCGATTGACGAGAAAGCCCGGACAATCGCGGACGACGATCGGAGTCTTGCCGATCCGCTTGGCCAAGGCGACGAGCGAGACGACGGTTTCATCGCTGGTTTTTTCGCCTCGAATCACTTCGACCAGCTGCATTCGATCCACGGGATTAAAGAAGTGCATTCCGGCAAAGGCTTCGGGATGCTCGACCGATTGGGCCATGCGTGTAATGGAGATCGTTGAAGTGTTTGAAGCGAGGATCGCTCCTGGCCGCAAGAGCTTCTCCACTTGGCGATAGGTGTTCACCTTGGAATCTTCGTTTTCGATGATGGCCTCGATCACCACGTCTCGGTCGGCCAAGGCATTCAGTGTCGTGCTGCTACTAAGGCGGGCCAGAGCCGTTGCCGCGTCGGCAGGGGACATGCGGCCAATCTCAACCCGACCCAGCAGGCTCTTGGAGATGTTGCCGATACCTTTTTCCAGAGCCGCCGAGGCGTTGTCGAGAAGCATGGCGGGTATACCTCGGCGGATGTGCGCGGCGGCGATGCCGGCTCCCATGATGCCCGCGCCGAGAACGCCGACTTGCTGGACGTTCTTGGGTTGCACGACGGCGGCATTGACGCCGGAGTCTTTCTGCAAGCGCTGAGTCATAAAGAACACCGCGATCAAATTGCGGGAGATGGGGCTGCCGACCAGCTGAACGAATTGCTCCGTTTCGGCCTTGAGTCCATCCTCCAGCGGCAGATTGCAGCCGCGGAAGATCGCCTCCAGAGCCGCCGGCGGAGCCGGATATTTTCCGCTCGTCTTGGCCAACACCTGAGCGCGGGCGACGGCGTAGGCGAACGATTGCTGTTCCTCGCTCAGTCCGACCGGCTGCCGCTTGCGTTGGCGAAGCGTCTTCCACTCGTCCGATTTGCGCGCTTCTTGGAGCAGTCGCACGGCTTCCTCTTGCAGGCGCTCGGGCGGCACGGCGTCGAAGACCAGACCGATTTGACGGGCGCGGTCGGCTTTGGCCGGTTCTCCGGAGCAGATCATCTCGGCGGCCAGCGATGGCCCGATTAGACGACTCAAGCGTTGTGTCCCACCCCATCCGGGGATAAGCCCGATCTTCGTCTCCGGCAGTCCGATTTCCGTCTTCGGATTCGTGCCGGCCACACGATAATCGAACCCCAGCGCCAATTCCAGACCGCCGCCCATGCACGCGCCATCGATGGCCGCTACCGTCGGATAGGGCAATGCCTCAACGGACGCGACGAGATCGAGACCGCGCTTCACCATCTTGCGCGCCGTGTCGACGTCTTGCGGAGCGCTGGCGAGTTCGCGCAGATCCGCGCCGGCGATGAAGATGCCCGGCTTGCCGCTGCGCAAGATCAAGCCCTGCAGTTCGGTGCGCGTTTTAAGTTGGGCCACCATCGCTTCGAGTTCGCCGAGCATCGCTTGACTCAACGTATTGGCGCGGCTACCGGGTTGATCGAGAATCAGCAAAGCGATGTCGCCGTTGAGGATTTCCAAACGTAGAGCGGGCTGCGTCGGTTGACCCATCGTCGCGTCCTTTCGTGCTGGTACGGTAAATGGCCGGATGAAAGGTGAGTTTATCCGAAACGATCGACGCCGGCAAAGACGGTTCGCATCGCGGCGACTGAGGACCGACTACCCGATGAAGGCCAAAGCCGAAGGGCCGATGCTTCCCTCGACGAGAAAAGCATCGGCCCTTCGGTTCCAGACTTCAGCGCTCCGTGGTCGGAGTCCAACTCAACTCCGTTTGCCGTTGAGCGGACGATAGATGCGTTGGCCTTGCGGACTGATACTCGGCACATAGCCGTTGCAGTCGGCTCGGCCCAGGAGGTCGTCGCTGCCTTCGACAGGACGGCCAGCCATCGCGGAATACAATTCGCGTGTCGTCAGACCCGCCTTCCTTCCGCGAGTGATCAGAATTTGATAGTGAGTGTTCAAGCCCATGATCTATGCCTTCTCTTTCCTGGTTTCCGTGGCCTCATGCGCTCTCATGCTGCATCCGTCGCAATCGTTTTAATTCCGTTACTCCATAAAAATAGCATATTCCATGCCAGTTAGCTCAATCGGAGCGAATTATCGAGGCGATTCGCTCGAACCGATTTTTTGCAAAGGAGTTACGACAGAGTACCGAATGACGGCTCTGGTTCCTATCGACCCCGTTCGTTTAGGAACTGAAACGCTCGGCGCGGAATCGGACAAGTCGATGTTCATTTTCATACACATCGCAACGAGAAGAAGAGATAGTCGTTACAAGGGAGGCGAGAACACTTGCTCGAACACAAGCGTCTCATCGTTGGGCCATCGTTTGCGGCGAGTGACTTCCGACCAGAACCGACGATACCAGACGCGCAGCCGCAACCGTGCCATATGCCGAGGATAGACAAAATGGATCTCCTCGATTCGTCCGGGGACGAGGCGCGTGTCCAGCGGCGGATCGGGAGCGGCAAGCCAGAATGGAACTGGTGTACGGCCCTCCATGTCTTTTAGCACCCGCGCCAGCAATCGACCGGGACGGCCCGCCAGTTTCTCGCCCGCTAGCGCCGGTAAAATCGGTCCTTCAATGGAGTCCACAGTACGTCCGTCGGGCGTCAATCCTTCGACGGAGAGAATGAGATGGCGGTCGATGAATCCGGTCGGCAAACAATGTCCTACTCCCTCGCTCCATACGCAGACCCGCGCTCTCACCTCCCTTTGGCCTCGCTCGATCTCCACCGTGGCCTTGACGGCGCGGCGGAGCATCTCCTCTTGGCTGCCGTCGAAGAAGCGATGGTTGTGCAGAGTTCGCGCATCGCGGTCGATGCCGCCGTGGCCGGGAGCGAGGTTGGTCATCCGTCCGGTAGGTTTCATGTGGCAATCCTGGCACTGTATGCCTTGCCGTGCCGCGGGACTGGCTTGCCACTCGGAATATGTGCTATAAACGTGGACGCCAAAAACGATACCCTCGTGGCACGAAGCGCAGTAGCGGCTGTCGCGGTACAACGGAGAATAGGCATCCTCGCCGCGCGTCGCGTCATCGAGCGATCCGAAGAATACTTGCCCTTCCTTCGGACGCAACAACCGCAAATTGAAGCGACCGTGAGAGAGACCGAGTTGTCCGTCGGCGACACTCTCGATTTTGTGACAATAATCGCAGTGAACGCCGGACGACGCCACGCCGCGAATCCGACGCGAACCGAACGCCTCGGTCGTGGGGGCATGACACGAAGCACACACCCCAGCGCCGTCTGGATGCTGTGTAAGCAAACCCCAGTCCGAATCCGGCTTGCCGTGCCAATCGGTGCCTTCGTACAGATTGCGGAAGTGCCGACCCTCGACGGAGCGCGCGTGACCGCTCGACGACCACTCGCGGTAAATCTCGGCGTGGCAGTTGGCGCAGTTTTGGCCCTCGGCGGCGCTCGGCGAGGGATCGACCCATTCGTAGTCGCTATTGTCGTCGCTCGGCAACCGCTTCAAGAAGATCGACGGATCCGACGCCGAGTCTGTGCCGCCGATGAAGTAGCCTTCCCTCCACGCGGTCGCGCGCCGTCCGGCGAGCAGGGGTGACAGCCGAAATCGGCCGCGGCCATCACTGCGCGAGCAAATCTTTGTGCCCTGCACACGAACGCGCGCGCCGGGGACCGCACCGCGATCGTCGAAAACCCGCCCCTCCAGGCACGAGGGTGCAGGATCGGGCAAGGCCAGCAAAGTCATCGCTCCAAGCATGGCCGCCAGCAGCGTCAGCGCAGCACGCGAGGCCCATCCCATTGCGTTGCTCCGAGAAAGGGGGGAAAGCGGCATCGATCATTCGATCCGACCGCACCGCGATACTCTTGTATTCTCCCTTCTCCCCCTGTGCCCAGGGGAGAGGGGAGTAGCGCCGTACCGCTTAGACCGATCGACTTTTTACCGATTCGCCGTTCTCCGTCGAGCTAAAGAGCGTTCGGTTACAACGACGGCAATTCCTCGACGGGATTATTCTACGTTCGCCACCTTCCCGATGAGTGGTTCCGTTTGTACGCCGTGCGCGCGATCCCCTCATCGATTGGCGAATCGAGTTCCGCGACACGAACGCCAAACCGGCGTGTATTATTGTCAATGGGGGGAACTGCCGGGATACCTCGCTCGCTCCTTCGTTGTTCTCGTGAATTGTTCCGCCCGAAGGAAGGCTCTCCGATGCGGATATTCGAATCTCAGACGATCGTGGTACGGCGCGACGGCGACGGCGCGGTTTCCCTGGTCCTCGACGTGCCGGATCGGTCCGTTAACGTCTTCAACCGTCAAGTGATGGCCGATCTCGATGCCGCGCTCGACGCCGTTTCCGCCAGCAAAGCTCCCATCGCGGTGATGCGAAGCGGCAAGAAGAGCGGCTTCATCGCCGGAGCGGATTTGCAGGAGTTTCTCTCGATCCAAGACGCGGCCGGCGCACAGGCGATCTCGACGGCGGGCCAGAAGATGTTCGACAAGTTGGCCGCGCTGCCGATGCCGACCATCGCGGCCATCAGCGGTCCATGCTTGGGCGGCGGCTTGGAGTTTGCCTTGGCCTGCGATTATCGATTCGTCTTCGACAAGCCCAGCACGCAGCTCGGTTTTCCAGAAGTCGAGTTGGGGCTGCTGCCGGGTTGGGGCGGCACGCAGCGATTGCCTCGCATCGTCGGCATCGAACGCGCCTTGAATGTGATTCTCGGCCGCAGAAAGTTGACCGCGCGCGAAGCCTACGATTGGGGCTTGGCCGACGCGATTGCCTCCGACGAGGTGCAGTTGCGCGACGTTTTCGCGCGACTGACCGCGCGGGCCATCGGCGAAGGCAAACGCCGGCTCGACCGTCTGCCTCTGCGAACGTGGCGACAGCGGCTTCTCGAATCGAATTCCTTTGGGCGACGCATTCTCTTCAAAGCGACCGAACGGCTCATGCGTCGCAACGTGTGGGACGATATGCCGGCTCCCTACCAAGCGCTCGAAGCGCTGCGCGTCGGCGTCCATCACGGAATGACGGCGGGCTTGGCCTACGAACGCACTGCCGCGGGAAGACTCGCCGTCAGCAGCGCCTGTCGCAACCTCATCGGCTTATTTTTTCAGACACAAAAGACAGATAAACTACCCGAAGAGTTGCGCGGAGCGACTCCAATGAAAGTGCAGCGCGTCGGCGTGGTCGGCGCGGGTACGATGGGCGCGGGGATCGCGCAGTTGGCGGCGTTCAAAGGGTTTAAGGTCGTGGTGCAGGAAGTCAGCCAAGCCGCGCTCGACGCCGGCTTGGAACGCGTCAAGGGCCTATTCCGCAAAGCCGTCGAACGCGGCGTGTTGACGGAGCCAGAATCGGTGGAACGCCTCGCCGCCATTCAGGGCACGCTGAAATGGGAGTCATTTGAGAGCGTCGATGTCGTCGTTGAGGCGGCGTTGGAAGATCTGGAGGCGAAACGAGCCGTCTTCCGCGAACTGGAAGCGCGCGCTCGCCCGACGACGGTGTTGGCGACGAACACCTCGTCGCTGTCGGTCGAGTTGTTGCAACAAGGTTTGGCGCATCCCGACCGCGTCGCCGGGCTGCACTTTTTCAATCCGGTACACAAAATGCCGCTCGTCGAGGTCGCCCGCGCTTCGGCTACCAGCGATGCCGTCTTGGCGACGCTGACCCAATGGGCAAACCAACTGGGCAAGCATCCGGTCGTCGTCCGCGATAGTCCTGGATTTGTCGTCAATCGCATCCTCATGCCGTATCTCAATGAAGCGGTTCTTCTCGTCGGCGAGGGGATGAAGATCGAACGGGTAGATTTCGTCATGAAGCGTTTCGGCATGCCGATGGGTCCGTTGGAATTGCTCGACCAGATTGGGCTTGACGTTGCCGCTCACGTTGCGGATTCGATGCGTCCGGTCTTGGCCGGTCGCTTCGAGCCGAACGCGGCGTTCGAGAAAATGCGCCTCGCCGGCCTGTTGGGACAAAAGTGCGGCCGCGGCTTTTATCTCTACGGCAAGAAGAAACCGCAAGTGAACGGACAAGTGCAAGAACTGCTGCGAAGCGAGCGAACGCCTTCCGATGCCTTCTCCCTCCCGGAGGTGGCCCGCGCGACGGAGAGCCGCGAGCGCATGGTCTTGTTGATGTGTAACGAGGCGGCTTTGGCCTTGAGCGAGAACCTGACGGCGACCGCGGCTTCGATGGATTTAGCGATGGTTCTCGGCACCGGCTGGGCACCGCATCGAGGCGGCCCCCTCCGTTACACCGACGATCGCGGCTTGGCCGACGTGGTGCAAGCCCTCGCTTCGATGGCCACTCGTCTGGGGCACCGCTTCGAGCCGTGCGATGAACTGCGACACCGCGCAGAAACCAACGCCTCGTTCACACGCGGCCCACACGACGGTTAGCAGAGGAGTTTATGAATCGAACCAGATAGTCCGAAAGAGCGTAAAGAAGCGGCCTCGCCCCATGTCGTCTCGTTCAAAGTTACTTCTTGGATTGGGTGAATGGATTATCCCTCTTACGATGTCGTGGTTGTGGGAGCCGGTTGTGCGGGATTAACGGCCGCCCTCGGATTGGCGCGAGCGGGGTTCGCCGTCGCCGTCCTCGAAGCCTCGGCGGTCGGAGCATCCGGCGCGCTCGGCGCGGTTTGCTTCGCCGAGACCTTGGCGGAGCCGGACCTGCTCGGAGAGGAAGGCGTTCGAGCGCTGGCCTGGGAACGACGGTTGGTCGAACGAGGCGGCTTCCTCACCGATGGACATCGCATCGCAGGCAATATCTTCCGCGATGCCGACGCCTTTCGCGATTGTTACACCGTGCTGCGTTCGCGGTTCGATCCGTCTCTTGCCGACTGTGTCCTTCGATCCGGCGTCGCGCTGAAAACGCAAACCACGGTGGAAAGTCTCATCCGTGAGGGACGACGCATTGTCGGCGTGGCCACGTCACGCGGTCCCTTTTATGCGAACCTGGTCTTCCTAGCCGAGGGGGACGCCGGACATCTGGTCGGACGCGAGGGACTCGATCGCTTCTCCGAATCGCGCGAGAATCCAAGTTTTCTCTACTCCCTTCAACAAGTCATCGAAATGCCTACCGGCGAGGTCGAAAGGCGATTCGGTCTCGGTGCCGAAGAGGGGTTCGCATACGATCTTCTGCTGCGCAATCCGAGCGTTTCGCGGCGGAACGCGCGCGGCATGTTGTGGAGCAATCGACGGGGACTGACCCTAAGCGTAGTTCTCCCGATGTCGAATCCGCGCCGTGGATTTCATGGCGAACCGCGACAACTCCTCGACTGGCTTGCGGACATGCCGGCGCTGCGACCGTGGCTGCGCGACGGCGTGCGCGGAATGTGGTCGGCGTCGTTGCTGCGCGCGGGCGGTTGGCGCGATGTTCCGTACCTCGTCGAGGACGGATTGGTGGTCGGCGGCGCAGCCGCGGGTTTGGGCGTCGATTTCCCCACGCTAAACTGCATAGGGCCGGCCGCGACCACCGGGCTGATGTTGAGTCGAGCGGCGCAGTGCATTCGCGCCGAAGGACGCCGTTTCGACCGCGAGGCGTTGCTGCGCCACTATCTCGAACCGTTGCGACAAACGCGCTATTGGCGGAATGTGGAGTTCTTCCACCGTTGGCCCACCTATCTGCGCCGCACGCGCGTGCTGTTCGATTCGGGACTGGATTTGCTCCTCGATTCCTCCGCCGTATGGGGAAAGTCCGGTCGATGGCTGCCCGGCAAGTTTTTCGCTTGGCTGGGCGTGTTGGCGCGCGTTTCTTGGGGACGCTGGGGTAAGCTGCGCGACGATCTCATCCAATTGGGACGCACGCTGCGCTTGCGCGAGTTGACGCCTCGTCCCGCTCTGACGCGCCTCCTACTCGACGGCGCACTCAACGCCTTCCGCGATCTGGCGCGCCGTCCGCGACCGCATCTCCCGCCGGCCGGCTCGCTGCGGCTGTATTTCCATTCCTCGCGGGAAGACGGTCGCGCCAGCGCCGTCCCCCGGTCGTTGCGCCGTTGGTTCGAGCGTTTTCGTCCGGTATGGGCGGCGGCGGCACACGGTCTGTGTCAAAACGAGGATGCGCCCTTGTCCGAAAAGCTGACGCGGACAATTACTCTCCTCATACAACAAATTAACCTGTTCGATTTTCTCGCCGTCGCCGCCTTGGCCGCTCCGGTCGTCGCGCTCAGCACGGCACTCTCGTTGTGGAGATACGCCTTCGGACGGGTTCCTCGCCGTGGATCGATCGCCGGAGCCGCTCAGACCGAACAAGCGAATGGCGAGTCGCCGCCCATCTCGCGACCGTATATCGCCGGCGCGGCTCCTCTTATCCACATCCTGTGGCGGTCCACACAACCGGCACAGCAAGCCATCGCCGTCCACGACTTGCCGAATCTCTGCCCCAGCGGTGTCTTCGAGATCGCGGGTTCGCCGCCGATGGGTGTGACCGTCGCCGTGCGCGCGGAGCGCTGCGTCTATTGCGAGGCCTGTTGGCGATGGAATGCCTCCGTCGATTGGGGCCGCGGCGATTCACCGTCGTCCTCGCCCGTCACCTCCGCAACCAAATCCCAGGAATCGCGGAGCGAACTCGAAGAACTTCTCGAACGACTCGAACGGAAATTGCAAACCTTCCAAGCGTCGCTGCGCCAGGGACCGGCGATCGTGGACCGCCCCCACAACGACTATCTGGAAATGTTAGCGCGCTTCGCACATCAATTGACTATTCGTATCCGAGAAAGCGTCGAAGAACGGCGCGATACGACCGAGAGCGGCATAAGGACGCTTCAAGTGGCCGCGGATCTCGTGGCTCGCACCGCCGACCGGACGCGCCGCGTTTGGGAAGGGCGCTTCGCCTGGGCCGTCGCCGATGGCAACCTGCTGAGACAACATCATCTGACCGAACTGCGCCACTTGCTCGCGTTGCCGCCTTACCCATCTCGAACTCCGGCGACCGAATCTTGGATGTGGATCGACGACCGATTCGTCGACGTGGATTCGCCGATGCCCCACGACGCCGTCGGCATTCATCTCCTCGCGGACATTGCCGCTCGACGCTATCTGCTGGAGGAACGAACGGAACTCGATCGCGCCATCGTCGAGCCAGCGAGGCGCGAATTATTTCGTGCTTGTCTTGAGGAGCAGCGTGAGGAACTGAGCGAAGGCGTCCGAGAATGGAGCGCCTTGCTCGGACGCGAAGCACTGGAGTCGCATACCATCCAATCGCCGAGCTTCGAGGAAACGTATCGACGATACGGCCTTCGGTTGCTCGCCGATGTCGAAGCGACACGGCAGCTCCTCGATCTTCCCGGCGATTGGGCGACCCTGGAACAGCGCGCTGTTTTGCGATCCGAAAAACAGGAGATCCAAGAATCGGAGAAGCGCCTGCTCGACCTGGCAAGCGAGTGGAGCGCGGATCGAGATTTACCGGCGGACGGTGAAATCGCTGCCGGATTCGCGCGGCAGACGGCGCACCTTTTGGCCGGGAGACAGTTGCTCCTGCGGACCTTCCTCCGTCTGGAGAACGACGACGACGCCGAATTGGCCGTACTCCTTCTGCGCGTTTGGCTCGACAACGCGGCGACGGGGCTCGACGAGTACATCCTTCGCGTGCGCCATCGCCTGCGACCACCGCCTCAATCGGGAGACCGGCCGCTGGTCGAACCCGGATCTGTGGCCCCCCTGCGTACGCAGGCGGAATATCTCGCCGCCCCAGAGAACTACACTTCGGGCGATTTTCTGCTCGCGCCCATCGACTTGTTGCAACCGCGCTTACTACCGGAGATGAGCGGCAAGGCAATACCGGCGCTGGAAGAGTTTGAAGACAGAAAGGTTCGCGATTATGGCACGGATGATTTTCAATCGTCCCTCGAGAGATTGTATTTGTTGGAAGCGGTGACGGTGGAAATGGCGGGGCGCAGGCTGCGCGCTCCGTCGGGTAATTTCGCTGTGGAGGAAGCATGCGTTCGCTCGATTCGAGCCGAACTTCGGTCGACGAGCAATTCCCTGCCCGAACGCTGTGCCATCCTGCAAGCCCTGACCCGCGATGTGGTGCCGCGCTGGGTGCGCGTCGGATCGACTCCCAAGTTGCGAAACCTGGAACGCGACGTATTGGAGTTGGAAGCGCTCAAGGCCGATTTTCGCAAGCGCTTGACGGCGGCGTGGCAGTTGTTCGGCGAAGCGTTGGGGCGTAACGCCGACGTGCAAGCAAGCTGTTTCGCCTTGGCCGAGGCGGCGGCGTGGTTGAAAGCTGCCGACAGCGCACTGGGCCGCATCGCCTGGATCAGCCGGCTCTGCCAAATCGAGGATGGCGAAGAACCCGCGGCGCGTCAGGAACTTGGACGCCGCGCGCTGGCTTACTGCTTCGCCGAAGTCCGCGATCGCCTCTTTCGTTTCGAGGGCGATCTCGCTTCGTTGCGTCGAGGATACTACGTTCCACACGTCCACGCCGTCGGGCTTCTGTTGTACCGTCGAACGCACCGTCACGATGCAACGCCGTCGTCACGATAATCGAAAAAAATGTCCACTTCGGTTCCGCTTTCCTCCCGTCCGCAACGTAGAATAGATAGGACGAGGCAACGAGAAAAGGAGGCACCGATGGCTCCTTTAGAGGCCACGGCGAACCAACGAAACCAAACGGCGAACCTTGAGGTTCACACCTACGACACCTTGGCCTCCGCCAATCGACTGTGGGTGAGGGGGTGCGTGATCGCACCTCTGGAATCGCCGCCGTCGCCGCCGCGCGGCTGGTGGAAACGAAGGGGGAAAACTCCGCCGTTGGTTTCGTCGCTGCACATTCACACCCACGTTGGCGGCGTCGCGTTTCAAGCCGAGGTGCCCCTTCGCGCCGACGGCTACTTTGAGGCGCAATTTGAAGGCGAATTGCCGCCCGCCCGGCGCGGCTGGCGCATGGCTCGCCACGAAATCCTCGTTGGCGAACAGACGCTGCGGGCTTGCAATGTCGTTCTCGCTGCGCCGGCCGCACCCCCTTCCGGTCTGCTCGTCGTCCTGCCCTTGGACTTTACCTACGACGCGGAAATCGTACATCGTTTGGGGGAATCGTCTCACGCTCGGCGATTGACGGAATTGCTGCGCGCCCTGCACGACGAACACGGCGATGAGCAGCCCATCTACTACCTGGCTTGCGTGCCGATGGATGCCGCCTCTCGGCAGGCCGAGTTGGCTTTGGCGGCAACGTCTCTCGGCTGGCCGAGCGGCCCCGTCGTGCCGATGCCGGCCCTCCGAAGCGAGGCCGACGACGCTCTGAACGTGGCCGTCGATCGACTGCGCTGGTTGTTCGCTCGACAGATCGATTTCACGGTCGTCAATCGAGAGCCCGCTGCCGATGCGCACCTCCGCGAAGCCATTCGAGAGCAAAGCGATCGCGCTCCCATCGTCCATTTCTCCGGCGCGTCCGACGATCCGCTCACGCTGCGCATCAACGGCGAGCGGCGCATCCCCCTACCGGCGCGGTGGACGGCGCGGCCGACGCGCTTGCGATCTGTGCCGCGCCATCCGGTAGTGTTCTGCCACGGCATGCTCGCCATGACCATGTTGCGCATGCAGATTCCGGACGACACCAACTATTTCTACCATCTACGTCCTTTTTTACACGAGCGCGGCATCGACGCGCTGTATCCCAACGTCGAGCCAACGGGAGGAGTGGTCGAGCGCGCCGAGCAACTCCGCGATTTGATCCGTCAGTGGACGGACGAGCCAATCAATATCGTGGCTCACAGCATGGGCGGACTCGACGCTCGCCAGCTCATTTCGCATCTGGGCATGGCCGATCGCGTGGTGTCGCTGACGACGGTGGCCACACCGCATCGGGGCACGGCAGTCGCCGACTGGTTTTGTCTCAATTTCCGCCAGCGCGTGCCGCTGCTGCTGACGTTGGAAGCGTTCGGCATCAACGTCGATGGCTTCCGCGATTGCCGCACCGAGGCCTGTCGTCTCTTCAACGAACGCACGCCCGACTCGCCCACGGTGCGTTACTATTCGTACACTTCGTCCGTGCCGTCGTCGCGCGTCTCACCGTTATTGCGTCGCGCCTGGAACATCCTCTCGCCGGTTGAGGGAGAAAACGACGGACTCGTCTCGGTGCGTTCGGCGCGCTGGGGCGAGGTAATCGGTCATTTGTCGGTGGATCACTTCGCGCAAACTCCGGACGGTCTCTTCGTTCATCCGGGAGAGCATTTCGACGCCGTCAACTTCTACTCCCATCTCATTGAGGAGTTGGCCCATCGCGGTCTATAGACTCCGTTCGTCCTCGGCAAGACCGGTGGATGAAATCGCTCTCGCTCGTTTGACTCCCTCCGGCTATGATGATGCTTAGCGTCTGTCCCATTAAGCCGCTTCCCCTGTACTCAGGGGAGAGGGGTTGGGGTGAGGGATCGAGTTTTCCGAGAATTCTTGCCCCTACCCTCAGCCCTGAGTATAGGGGAGAAGAAACCTTATGAGACAGTCTCTTCGTCGTAGTTTGGAGGGACGAAACATGCGTCGTATCGTACTCCTCGTACCGTTGTTTGTCGCGCTTGAGGGTTGCATGAACGGGGTCGCCGAACAGCCGCCGAAACCGAAAGGCGACGCCTTTGCCGCCGACCGCGAAGAGCCGGTTAAGCCCGTCGCCTTCGACCCCAAACGCAGCATGGACTACCTCGAAGCGCTGTGCAACATCGGCCCGCGCATCAGCGGCAGCGACGGCATGAAAAAGCAGCAACAGATGCTGGAGAAACATTTCAAAGACCGAGGCGGCAAGATAACCTGGCAGCGTTTCACCGCCGCACAGCGCAGCGATCCGCGCCGTCGCAAAGTCGAAATGGCCAACCTCATTGTTTCGTGGCATCCCGAAAACGAACGCCGGGTCATTCTCTGCTCGCACTACGACACGCGCCCCATCGCCGATCAAGAACGCGATGGGCGCGATTGGCACAAGCCGTTTCTCAGCGCCAACGACGGCGGCTCGGGGGTCGCTTTGCTGATGGAATTGGCGAACCATATGAAGGACACGAAAACCAATCTCGGCGTCGATTTCGTCCTCTTCGACGGCGAGGAATACGTCTTCGAGCGCGAGGACGAATACTTCTTCGGCTCGAAACACTTTGGCCGCGAATATCGCAAGTCGCGCGGCAAACCCTACTATGGAGCGGCCATTCTTCTCGACATGGTGGGCGGCAAGAAGCCGCACTTTCCCGTCGATCCCTATTCGTGGGAACACGCCGGCACCCTGGTGCGCACCGTCTGGGGCATCGCCGGCGAACTTAAGTGTTCGGCATTCGATTCGGAATCGATTGGGGCTTCCATGCTCGACGATCATGTGCCGCTCAATCAGAACGGCATCCCCGCTATCGACATTATCGACTCGAAGTATCCTCATTGGCATACCTTGGCAGACAAACCCGAAAACTGTTCCGGCGAGAGCATGGAACAGGTGGCCAACGTTCTCAGCGTGTGGCTACAGCGTGTGAAGTAGGGACGTTCCCAAAACCGGATCGGCTCCGCGCCGGCCCCAGGAGTTTTAGCCGTGGACTGGACGCAAATCGTATTCGGCGTCGTCTTGGTCCTGGTCTTGCTGTCCACGTCCATTTTTTATTCGACGCGCCAGATTGTCGCACTGCAACGATTGCGCGCGCCGGAAGAGATGTCGCTGGACGATCGCGCCTATCTGCGCAGTCGCGCCCTCCGCCGCTTGGTCACGTCGGTTCTCCTGTTGCTCCTCGGCGTGCTTTTAGCCGTCGGTCTCATGTATCTGGAACCGCCCTCTCAACGCTTGGCCGATTCGCTGGAGGAACTCCGTGCCCAGGGACAAACCCCACGCATGGATGCCGAACAACGAGAGGTCGCTCGCGCATTCCTGATTTTTTGGATCGTGTTTCTCCTCATCTTGATGACCGTCGTCTTCTTGACGGCGTGGGATTATTGGTCCACGCGCCGCTACGCCCTGTCGCAGTATCGCAAAATCAGCGACGACCGCCGCACCATGATCGAACGAGAGATCGCGCGCGTCCGCCATCAACGCAACGGCCACCACTGAGTGACGGCCTCATCGACTCCTCCTCTCCCCTGTAGTCAGGGAGAGGCGTAAGAAATCTCGGAAAACTCGCCCCCTCACCCCAACCCCTCTCCCCCCCGAGTACAGGGGGTGAGGGGCTTTGGGGACAAACTCTGAGCTTCCTCCCATGCGCGTCTTCATTTTCGAGTATCTATCGAGTGGCATGGCCGGCCATTCCGCCCCGCACTCGTCGCTCGATGCCGAAGGCGGGGCCATGCTCCGGGCATTGCTCAGCGATTTTGGCTCCCTCGACGGGGTCGAGGCGACAACGCTGCTCGATCCGCGTTGGCGCGAACGAACGGCGCGTTGGCCGGCCAACGTCGAAACGCACATTCCTCCATCGGGTTTGGAGCAACGAACCTTCGACGCCCTCGCTGCCGAAGCCGATTGGGCGCTAGTCATCGCTCCCGAGTTCGAGGGCATCCTGGCTCGCCTGGCCGGACGGGTCGAAGCGGTCGGCGGTCGTTTGCTCGGACCTTCCCCGAACGCCATTCAATGCAGCGCCGATAAGGCTTTCATGCTATCCCGCTGGTACCAGGCTAACGTGTCGATACCCGCAGCTTCGACGGAATACCCGCTCGTTTATAAACCGCGTTTCGGGGCCGGCTCACAAGCGACATTTCTGATCCACAATGACTGTGAAATGGCGCGAGCGGAACGTGGCCGGATCGAAGAAGGGTGGCACGGCGAGATGCTGAGGCAACCGTATATTCGCGGACTACCGGCGAGCGTTGCTTTTCTCGCCGGTCCTTCCCGAATGCTCGCATTGCCGGCGGTCGAACAGCGACTTTCGAGCGAAGGGCGGTTCCATTATCTGGGCGGTCGTCTGCCGCTGCCGCCCCGCCTCGACCTTCGGGCGCGGGCGCTGGCGGAGCGCGCGGCGCGGGCGGTCGAGGGGTGGTTCGGATGGTTCGGCGTCGATCTGATTCTCGGCTCGAACGAGGACGGCAGCAGCGATTTCGCCATCGAGATCAATCCGCGCCTTACCACATCGTTCCTCGGTCTCCGCCGCCTCGCGCGCTTCAACCTTGCCGAGGCCATGCTTGCCATCGCGGCCGACTCCGATCCGCCGAGGTGGGAATGGCATCGTGAAACGCTGTCCTTCGACGTAACACACCCCGAATGAACAACTCCGTCAAATGAGGAGGCGGAACACGAGGGATTCTGTCATAATATCTTGCTATCGGATCGAAGGGTCCGCGAGGGCCTAGTGAAACCTCCTCGGGGGTTCGTCCGAGCGGGAAACGATTTTCAGGAGCGGGACAGGATGAATACGGCACTACGCGAAGCCATCGAACGAATCTTGCCGCGCGTGCAGACGCCGGCGGCGTACATGGGCGGCGAATTGAACAGCGTGGTCAAGGATCATCGCCAAGTTCGCGGAAAACTGTGTCTGACCTTTCCGGATACCTATTCTCTGGGAACCAGCCATCACGGCTTGCAAGTGCTGTACACCCTTATGAACGACGATCCGCAGTGGGCCTGCGAACGCGCTTTCACGCCTTGGCTCGACTTCGAGACCGAGTTGCGCCGCGCCGGTCTACCCCTGTACGGTTTGGAGACGTTCACCCCGCTGCATGAATTCGATCTGCTCGGCTTCAGCCTGCAATACGAGGTCTGCTACACCAACATCCTGACCATGCTCGATCTCGGCGGCGTGCCGTTGCACAGTAAGGACCGCACGTTCGATCATCCGCTGGTTATCGCCGGTGGTCCGGGCGCACAGAATCCAGAGTTACTCGCTCCGTTTATTGATATTTTCGTCATCGGTGATGGCGAAGAGAGTTTGCCGTGGTTAATGGATCGCTGGATGACGCTCAAGGAGCAACAACGAGCCGGGAGCGCAAGCGGACGGAGAAGCCGCGCCGATCTGATCGCCGATCTCGTCGGCCATACGACCTGGGCCTACGCGCCCATGTTTTACGAGCCGGAGTATCACGCCGACGGCACGCTGGCGGCCATGCACCGCTCGCGTTCGGATGTGCCGACCCAAGTGATGGCCTGCACCATCGACCAGGATTTCGACGACATTCCGCTGCCGGCCAAGCCGATCGTATCGTTCGTGCAAACGCCGCACGATCGCATTGCCATCGAGATTATGCGCGGCTGCCCGTGGCAGTGCCGCTTCTGTCAATCGACCGTCATCAAGCGCCCGCTGCGGGTGCGCTCCGTCGAAACCATCGTACAAGCCGCCCTCGAAAGCTATCGCAATACTGGTTACGACGAGATCAGCCTGCTCAGTCTCAGCACCAGCGATTATCCCTACTTTGAAGAGTTGGTAAATCGCATGGCCGAGGTGTTCGAGCCGCTGGGGGTCAACGTCTCGCTGCCGAGTCTGCGCGTGAACAATCAACTGCGCTCGGTGCCGAAGTTGCTCAAGGGCGCGCGCAAGAGCGGGTTGACCCTGGCTCCCGAAGTGGCCCGCGACGACATGCGCGAACAGATCCGCAAGAAGATCACCAACGACGATCTGTACGAGGGTTGCCGTGAGGCGTTCAAGAACGGTTGGCAGCGCGTGAAACTCTATTTCTTGTGCGGTCTGCCCGGCGAGCGCGCGGTCGATCTCGACGGCATCGTGGACATGGCCGAACACATCGCGCACATCGGCAAAGAAGTGACGGGCCGCTACAAAGAGGTGACGGCGTCGGTGTCGAACTTCGTGCCCAAACCACACACGCCGTATCAGTGGAACGGGATGCAAACGCGCGAATATCTGCGCTGGGCGGGCGACTATCTGCGCAAGCGCGTGAAGCTGCGGTCGGTGAAGATCAAACAACACGATGTCGAATGCAGCCTGCTCGAAGGCATTTTGACGCGCGGCGACCGCCGCGTCGCCCCGGCCTTGGAAGAAGCCTGGCGGCGCGGGGCGCGGCTCGACGGCTGGCGCGAATGCTTCCAGCCGCAATTGTGGTGGCAAACCTTCGCCGATCTCGGCGTCGATACGGCGTGGTACTCCCAGCGCTCGCGACCCATGACCGAAGTGTTGCCGTGGGATCACGTCAACGTCAAAAAAGGCCGCGAATATCTGGAAAAGGAGCAGACGCGCAGCTTACTGCAACTCGAAGTAATGGCGGATGCGACGTGACGCATCGCCTCTACTTGCCCGCCAAGTCGGCGGGCTTGACTCCTTTTTTGAAGCCGCCGCCTCGAAACGGCAAAGGTTTGTATTCGCCCACGATGTCTACTTTCGACTTCTCCGGAATCTTGTCTTCCATCGCCGTGGCCCAATACGAGGCGTTGACGAGTAGGCGGCGCAGTCCTTCGCTTTCGAGATCTTGCGATGCCCCCATCGTCGTCGTGAACACGCGGCCCGTCTTGTCGCCGCTGTTGTACGTTTTGGTCCAAGCGATCGGCATCATCGGGTCGTTCTTCTTGCCCGGCAAGGGGGGATCGCCTGGCTTCATCCCAGTGAGTACCTGACCGAGAACCAACGGCTTGCTGTCGCCGGGTAGCGGCAGATTCACGGCGTACACATCGGTCGGTCCCCAAATGTCACCGTCCTTGATGCCGCGCAGAATGGGATGGTTCTTTTCGGACTCGACGACGATGCCTCGCGTACTCTGCGAACCGTGCGCGCCCCAATGAGCAACCCACGTTTCGCCGAGGATGTGTCGGCCGAAGCCGCCCTTCCACTCGCCCTTTCCGCTCCACGAGTATTGGCCGTAGGTCTGACTTTTGAGGTTGAAAGCGTGCGTCGCCGTGCGTAAGCCGACGATCGGTTTGCCCGCCTCGACGTAATCAACGATGTGCTTCATTTGCGCGTCGGGCAGATTGCGGAAGCGCGTGAAGAGAATCATCAGATCGGCGTTTTTGAGACTTTCGAGACCGGGAATATTGTCGTTCTTGTTAGGGTCAATCGTGCCGTCCTTGGGATTGATGGCGAACAAGACGGTACACTTGAAGCCGTGATGTCGGGCTAGGATCTTCGCCAGTTGCGGCAGCGCTTCCTCAGAGCGATATTCCTCGTCGCCGCTGACGAGGACGATGTGTTTACCCTTGCCCGGTCCCTCTTTCCCTTGGAAAACAATGGAGGAATCGTCGCCCCGAACGTCGGACGAGAGGACGAGGTGAGCGAGCGACAAGGCCAAAAAGGAAGCCAAAAGGGGCACAATACGGCGCAAATGCGTTGTTCGAGCCATGAAGGTTCTCCTCGATTGTTGAATACTTTTCACTCGATCGCTACTTCGTCCGCGACAATCGGGTCACTTCGCGGCCACGGAGCCTGTCGCGCACCACTCGATGCCGCGAATCATGAGCTTTTGGAAGCCCGGACTCTTCATCGCTTCGACATCGTGGCCGAGGACGTTTTCGCACACGCGGCCCTTGCCGTAGTGGGCCACCCAAACGACCGGCTCGTGCTTGCCGCTGTTCTTGGGATCGAGGCTCTTATCGGCGAAGGCGGTGGCCAACACCTCGCTGCCGGGCAACATCACCGAGTTTTGATACAACTCGTCGTTGCTGTGCTTGAACTCGTCTCCCATCCCCTCGGTGATGGGGTGGTCCTTCTTGCGCAGGGTGACGGTGAAAACATGGCGTTTGCCGTGGTTGCCTTGTTTGCGCCATCCGCCGGCGATCACGCGCTCGAACTCTTTGTCGAAGTCGCTGCCGCCGACAAAGGCCGACGAGGCGTGGTGATAAACCAACAGCCCCTTGCCGTTCTTGACCGCGTTGGTGAAGGCGGCTTTGTTGTCCTCCGACCAGCGCGAATCCGGGCCGCCTTTTTTGGTGTCTTTGTAATTGAGCAAGAGAACATCGTACTTGGCGAGCTTGCCGGGTGTCAGATCTTTGTGCGGCGTCTCGGTCACATCCACTTTCATGCCGGCCTTGGTTAAAAACTCCTTCAGGAACGGCGTGGTCGTCTTCCAATCGTGGCCGTGATCGCCGGTGATGATTAGAACCTTGATCTCTTTTTTATCCTCGGCTGCCAGGCCGGGAAGGGTCAGCAGCAACGCGGCTGCCGCACTGGTTACAAAAAGTCGTCGCATCATGGGAGGATACTCCTGGGAGAGAGAAACGAATCGAAACCCGGCAGCTCACGCTGCCGGTTCGCCTTACCAACCCGGCAGCTCACGCTGCCGGTTCGCCTTACCAACCCGGCAGCTCACGCTGCCGGTTCGCCTTACCAACCCGGCAGCTCACGCTGCCGGTTCGCCTTACCAACCCGGCAGCTCACGCTGCCGGTTCGCCTTACCAACCCGGCAGCTCACGCTGCCGGTTCGCCTTACCAACCCGGCAGCTCACGCTGCCGGTT
>JAKBCS010000192.1 GCA_021807595.1 Planctomycetota bacterium
GTCCGCCGTCACCAACAACCGTTGGGCACGACCATATCGCCGGCGACCCAGATTCTCTCACCAACGCCGGATCGCCCCCACCGCGAACTCGGCCGTGTCGTGGCCGATCCCTACCGACACGCCCGCCGATTGCACATGACAAGAGCCGGGGAACAAGTCCGCTAAACGATCGACCAACTTGGGCGACAAATTCTGGTCGAACAGCAGCTTCATGCGTTGGCTACGAGCATGCTCCGCTCGCGCTCGGCGGCGAAGGCGAAGCAAGCTTGAATGTCCTCTTGTGTCAGGTATGGAAAGTCATCGAGAACCTCGGCAACGGTCATACCAGCCGCGAGATAAGAGAGTACATCGTAAACCGTGATGCGCATGCCGCGGATGCAGGGTCGGCCGCCGCGCTTGCCCGCCTCTAGGGTAATCCGCGCTCGCCAATTTTCGCTCATCCAAATTCGCCTTTAGGGTTAGTTGAAACAACCGATGTCTTTTCTCTCAACGAAAACTATGTTCGGGACCGGGGAAAGTGCCGTCGCGGACTTCGAGGCAGTAGGTTTCGACGGCACGGCGGACGGCCTGGCCGAGTTCGGCGTAGTGTTTGACGAAACGCGGGCGGATGTCGTCGAACAGGCCGAGTACGTCCGGCGTGACCAGGATTTGTCCGTCGCAATCGGGGCCTGCGCCGATGCCGATGGTCGGGATTTTCAACGTGGCCGTGATGCGGGCGGCCAACTCGGTCGGTACGCATTCGACGACGACGGCGAACGCGCCGGCTGCTTCGACGGCCAAGGCGTCTTGCAGCAAACGCTCGGTGTCGCGCTGCACCTTGAAGCCGCCGAGGCGGCGCACCGATTGCGGCGTCAGGCCGATGTGGCCCATGAGCGGTATGTCGGCGGCGGTGATGGCGGCGATGGCGTCGGCGCTGCGGACGCCTCCCTCCAGTTTGACCGCGTGCGCGCCGCCTTCCTTGATGAGCCGCCCGGCGCTCTCCAACGCTTGCTGCGGACTGATCTGATAGCTCATAAACGGCAGGTCGGCCACCAGCAGACTGCGGCGCACGCCGCGCGACACCAGGCGCGTGTGATACACCATCTCATCGAGCGTGACGGCCAACGAATCGGGTTGGCCCTGCACCACCATGCCCAGCGAATCGCCGACCAACAGACTATCGACGCCGGCATCGTCCAGCAGCCGCGCCATGGTATAGTCGTAGGCGGTGAGCATGGTCAAACGATGCCCGCGCGCCTTGGCCGCGACGAATTCGGGCACGGTGACCTGGCGCAGCTCGTTGGTGGGCGTCAAACCGCTGCCGTGATTCGACGAGGCTCTGACGGAGGCCGACATACATTTCTCCCTAATTCGATTTCCCATCGGGGCCGCGCTTCCCTTCCCGCTGCGGATCAGCTAAAACATTATAGCCATCGTCCCCCAGCGCAGCAGCGTCAACCTCTCCCCGCGAGGCGCGCCATGATCGCTCCCTCTCCTGTCTCGAAATGGCCCGTCGCTGTCCTCGCGGTTTGTCTGCTTTACGCACTCGCCGCCGCTTCCATTGGTTGGCACCATACCGTTCTCGACTTCCTCGGCTTTCGACAGGCTCAGACGGCGCTCACCGTGTATTTCATGGTGGGTCAGCCGCCGCGCTTGGCTTACGAGACCCCCGTCGTCGGGCCTCCCTGGTCGATTCCGTTCGAGTTGCCGGTCTATCAGTGGATTGTCGCCGCCGTTGTCACCTTTTGCGATACGCCGTGCGTGGAGACCGGCCGCGCCGTCGGCTTACTGTTTTTTCTCCTGACGCTGCTGCCGGCCTATCGACTTCTCGCCTGGCTTGGGTTCGCGCCCGGACATCGACTCCTCGCTTTGGCGTTGTTCGCGGTCAGCCCCTTTTACATTTTTTGGTCGCGGACCTTCCTTATCGAGTCGACGGCACTGTTCTTCAGCCTGAGCTACCTGGCCGCGGCGCTGCCGTTCGTTCGGCAACCTCGTGCCGCACTCGCGCTCGTTACCGTTCTGTTCGGCGTTGTGGCATCCACGGTGAAGATCACCACCTGGTTCGTCTTCGCGTCAATGATTCTTCTCTACCTGTGCCACGTTGGCTGGAGCCGGCTTCGAGGCAGAGGGCATTGGATGGAATGCGGACGTTCGGCACTGCTGGCGCTGTTCGTCTTGGGAATCCCGTTCCTGGCCGGATGGAGGTGGACGTGCTTCGCCGACGAGCAGAAAGCGCTCAATCCGATTGGCCGAGATCTTGCGACCCATGCCGATGTGATGCGCCGCTGGAACTACGGAACCCTCGAGCAACGTTTCACTCTGAAGACCTGGGGCGCGATTCTTGCGCCGGCGCACTACGCGCTGGGGCACGGTGTCGTTCTCGCCCTCGCCGTGCTTGCCGTCTGTGTCGCACGCCGGCATCGCCGCATCGTGTTGAGTTGCTTGCTCGTCTATCCTCTCGCACCGCTGGTTTTCACGAATCTGTACGCCTTCCACGAATACTATGCGTATGCCAACAACGTCCTGTTGCTCGCCGTGGCGGCCTTGGGGGTTCTCGCCCTCTTGGAGCGCGGCGGGCGCTATCGCCTGGCTGGCTCGCTGGGCTTGGCGGGCTTTCTTGCGCTGGCAGTGTGGCGACATCACGAGTATTATTATCCTATTCAGGCCAAGAACTGCGACGAGTTGAACGCCGTCGGGCAGGCCATCCAACGGGCGACCGAGCCGGACGACGTCCTCGTGATTCTCGGCTGCGATTGGTCGTCTGAACTGCCCTTCTCGAGTCGGCGGCGGGCGTTGAGCATCCCTTTTTGGCGGAATCCTCGACTGGAGAATATGCCCGACTACCTGGCCATCGCTCCGCCCTACCGCGTCGGCGCGGTTGTGATTCACACGGCCTGGCAGCCGTTCGAGCGTTCGGCGGTGGAGTCGTCGATCCGCGACGCGGGCTTTGAGGTGCGGTATTACCGCGTCGGTGACGAGTACGAAGTGTACGCGGTGCGCAAAGGGATGCGATCGGCGCGCGGGCCTCGAATAGAATGAATGTGGGGTCCGCGCAGAGGCGCATGGGGCGCTTCCGGCGAGGGCTCTCCCATTCCATTCGACGAGGCAAGCCATGTTGCGTCCGTCCAAATCCGTCGTCGCGTTGGTCGGTCTTCTGACTTTGTTCTCCGCTGCCGTGCCGGCGCGGGCACACTGGGGGCCGTTCTTTCATCCGCCGATGCCGCCGCGCTGGGGAGGGTTCGGCTATTTTCCTCGTCCTTTTGTTCCACGTTATTACGGCTGCTTCGGCTTCTGCCCTGGTCCCTTACCCTACCGCCCCTTCTATCCGCCGCTCTACTACGCGCCCTACGTTTACGCTCCGCCGATCGTGTACAGTTCGCCGCAAAGCTATAACCCACCGCCTCTGATGTACACCCTTCCGGCAGAGCCGGCCGCGCCGGACGACACCAAGGAGCCGAGGTATCGAGGTCGAAAGGTCGGCGAATGGACCGTAGCGCTCAAGAGTGCAGACGCTCAAACGCGCGCTCAAGCCGCCGAGTCGCTCGCGCAACTCGGTCCCAAGGCGAGTTCGGCTATTTACGATCTTATAAGTTTGCTAAAGGACGGAGATCCTACAGTGCGCGTCGCTTCTGCTTCCGCGCTGGCAGCCATCGGGACCGACGCCGTCAAGCCGTTGAGCGAGGCCTTAGAAAACGCCGACAAATACGTCCGCATGGGAGCGGCGTTCGCTCTGGGTCAACTGGGATCGAAAGCGGCGAAAGATGGAGCCGACGCCCTGCGCGAGGCGTTGCGAGATAAAGACGTGCGCGTTCGCTGCCATGCGGCACAAGCGTTGTGGCGGGTGACCAAGGATGCCAAAACCGTGATACCGGTGCTTGTGGCAGCATTGAGCGACCGCGGCCGAGCCGTTCGTTCCGGGGCGGCGACGGCGTTGGCACACCTTGGTTCGGCGGCCAAGTCGGCGATTCCCGCATTGGAAAAGGCAGCAAAGGACGAAGAGAGCAGCGTTCGCTTCGCCGCCTTGGCCGCGCTGTGGAGCATCGACGCGAAATCGGAGCGAATCGTGCCGGCACTGCGCGAGGCGTTGAAGGACAAAGACCCCGACGTTCGCTCCGAGGCAGCCGACTTTCTAACGCAGATGGGTGAGGAGGGGAAGGATGCCGGTCCCGCTCTGTTGGAGGCGATGAAGAACCCGGATCGCTCCTTTCGTCTCCAAGCGCTGAGCGCGCTGATCGCCGTCACACCCAAGGAGGACGCTCCGATCGCCGCGCTGGCTGGGGTGTTGCGCGATAAGGATAGCGGCCTGCGTGGAGCTGCGGCGGAAGCGCTGGGACATCTCGGCTCCCAAGCGCGACAGGCAATTACCGCATTGGACAAACTGCTGGACGACGCCGATTCGGGGGTGAGACGACAGGCGTCTCTGGCCTTGGGACGCATCGGCAAAGACGCGGTACCGAGTCTCATCGCTCGCTTGTCGGACAAAGAGGTAGACACGCGCTGGAACGCCATCCGCGCCCTGGAAGTCATCGGTCCAGAAGCGAAAGCCGCAATGCCGAAACTCAAGGAATTGCTTGCGGCAAATGAGCCGCAAGTTCGCTGGGAAGCGGCGGCAGCCTTGGGGCGCATCGGCAAGGAGGCGAAGAGTGCCGTGCCAGAGTTGATGAAACTTCTCGACGATCCCAGTGCCGCCGTGCGCCGCAACGCCGTCAAGGCATTGGGTGAAATCGGCCCGGCAGCAAAGCCAGCGTTCGAGGCGCTACGCAAAGCCTATCAGTCCGACCGTAGTGCCGACGTGCAAGACGCTGCCGCCGAAGCGATGGATCAGATCGATCCGAAGGCGTCGAAGATGAACGACCAACGGTAAAGGTTCGCCGGGACCTGTGGGAGAGCGCGGAAGGGACACACGCATCCACAGGTCTCGGGGAATCAATTTCATTCTAAAAGGATGTTAAAAGGTATCGATACTGAGGTGGTGGAACAGGTCAACCCCGACGTGTCCACGGAGGTATACTTTTCGGGTATCGGCACATAGACACCGGAGATGGGTTGGAGTGAGGCCGATTCGGGGGGCGGTTTCAACAAGCGATTTTGCGACGAGCGAGGCGTCTTTTGCAACATGCGGTTGTCCACGCCGATCTTCAGGCTTCCGACGGGAGCCATCAGCTGATAATTCCCCTCGCCGTCGATTGTCGCGGTGTTGGAAAATCCCTTGGGGGACATGAATGTGACGATTCCTCCAGGCAGTGGTTTGCCGCGAAAGAGAACCTTGCCGGAAATACTCACCCGATCGAGCGAAGAGCGGCTGCATCCGGCGAGCAGTGCCAAGAGAAACAAGGGATAGTACATATGGGATCGTCGCATCGTCGTGAAGTCCTCCACGAGGCCCGGGGGGTAATGGATGCAGAGACTTACCAATCGGAACCCAGCACCTCGCCGCCGTAGGGAGTGCAGGCGTAGTACCAGGTCGTCGCACTGACGCCGGAAGAGACCATGCGGACGCTGCCATCCGCCAAGCCGACATTGATGCCGCCGGTATGAGGAGATACAGCCCGGCACATGCACGCGCTGGGCCTCGCGCCCCAAGTGGTTGAGATAAGGTTGTTCATGCAGTAACTGACCGGGGGCAAAAAGAGGGGCATGTAGCCAGGACCACTGTAACCGATGCTGCCGCAATCGCCGTCCGAACCTTGCGGAGCCTGAAAGCTGTTGTAGTCCCACCACCAGAGGCTTGGATAACCGCTGGGGAAAGACGGAGTGGCTCCGCCGTACTGTTCGCTGAACAGAATGGTATTGGAGGTCCCGTCCTGAAACGTGGCGGGATAGTTGGCATACCCTTTGTAATCCGCTTGGAAGACCAAGCCGTTGTAGCAATAGCTGCCGACCGCCCATCCTCCCGAACCGCCGTTGCCGTTGTTCGAGGTTGGATCGGAAGGGCAAACGTAGGTTTTGACGGATCGATATTCCACAGCACCGCCGCCGCCGATTTCCACGTCGTAGCCGCCGCTGCCGCACGACGAGAGTTGATAGAGATTGTTTTGCTCGATGTACGGTAAAACGAAGTACAGCAGTCCGCCAAATGCAGAGCCGCTGGACGGGCATCGCCCTTGATTGGGCGAGGGAAAACTACCGATGCTGGGCGGAAGTTTGCCGTTGTAGGTTCCCCCCATGTTGTTGATCGCCAGACCCATTTGCTTGAGATTGTTCGTGCATTGGGCGCGGGCGGCGGCTTCGCGCACTTTCTGCACTGCGGGCAACAGCAAGCCGATGAGGATGGCGATAATCGCGATCACCACCAGTAGCTCGATCAGGGTAAATCCCCGACGAGGTGCATTCGTACTTCGATTCATGTGCTTCTCCGATGGATAAAGATGTAAATGCGGGAGGGCGAGGGGCTTGTTTGAGTGGAGAGAACACCCATCTTA
This sequence comes from Planctomycetota bacterium, assembly GCA_021807595.1. Taxonomy (GTDB): domain Bacteria; phylum Planctomycetota; class Planctomycetia; order Gemmatales; family Gemmataceae; genus JAJPHU01. The sequence goes on from JAKBCS010000192.1 coordinate 6,402, forward strand.
CCTTTGATGCACGTTTCATGCCATCGCCGATGAGATCGAGCGACATGCTCACAACTTTAGATATGACAATGTGTTATGTGCTAGGCGGGATTCGCGTTCGCAATTGGGTGCAGGCCGATCGTGTGCCGACTTGTTATGCAGGCCCTGTCGGCAACGTGTGCAAAGTCCGATCTTTATCGCGCCACATAATAGAACACGGCAGCGCCTTCTAATAGAGCGTACTCCGGCTGCGGCAAATCGGCGAGGCTGGCGGCGGGTTGCAATTGAATGAGGCGTCGATCGTGCAGACGGCGCAAGCCCTCATGGAAGGCGCGCAGCGATAGATCGGCGCGTTGGCGGAGCAAGGCCGCGAACAGTTCCGGCAGCGGGCACTTCGAGGCGTCGACGTTATGGGCGGCGAGACGGCGGCGGTCGAGATAATTCAAAGCGTCAATCGCCCAAGGATGCGCTTCGGCGATCTCCGGCGGCAACAGGGGAGCGGCTTGCTCCAAGCGGCGCAATGTCTCGTCCACGCGCCGCGTCAGCGCGTCCAGACGTTCCAGCCATTTGCGGGCATCGGCGGCGAGGCGATCGTCCATCGCCTGCAGCGCCGCGCGCATCTCGATCAGCCACAGCGGCACGGCTCGTTGATTGAGTTGCAGTGTCGAACGCAGTTCTTGCAGGGCGCACAACGGCGATTCGCGCTCGTGCAAAAACTCGACGCTGCGCGGCGTGGGACACACCCACTCGATAACCGTCTTGCCCTTGGTCTCGGTGCGGACGATTTCCAGCAGACCGTCGCGCAGCGCTTGCTCGGCGGCGGCGGCGTGGGTGCCGTTGCGGCTGGGAAACAAACCGCTCAGTTTGCCGCTTCGGTACAGACGCTGTTCGCCCGGCTCGGCCAACGCCTGCCGCAACGCTTCCACCAGAGATTCCTCGACGCGAACCATATCCGGATCGAATCCCTCCAATCCGCACAGGGGGTTCACCCCCACCCTACAACCCTACAACTCGTAACTTTACCCGGTACAAAGAGCGTAGGATAGAGCAAACAACGGCCCCATCAGGGATACGGATTTACACTATGACAACCCCAAAACGCATTCTCAGCGGTGTGCAGCCGTCCGGCAAACTTCATCTGGGCAACTACTTCGGCGCGATCCGCCAGCACATCGCCCTACAAAACGAGGCCGAATGTTTCTACTTCATCGCCGACTACCACGCCCTCACCACCCTGGAAGAAGCAACCCGCCGCCGACTCGACCGCGAGAAAATCAAACCGTCCGACCGCGCCGACACCCTGCGCGAGAATACTCGCGATGTCGCCCTCGATTATCTCGCCCTCGGCCTCGATCCCGACAAAGCCGCCTTCTTCCGCCAATCCGATGTGCCGGAAGTCGCCGAGTTGGCGTGGATTCTCTCGACCGTTACCAACATGGGACTGCTCGAACGCGCCGTGTCGTACAAGGAAAAGATCGACAAGGGCATTGATGCCAGCGTCGGCCTCTTTTACTATCCGATTTTGATGGCAGCGGACATCCTGATTTATCGTTCGCATCTCGTCCCCGTGGGCAAGGACCAGGTGCAGCACGTCGAGATGACGCGCGACATGGCCGAGAAATTCAACCGCGCGTTCGGCGACATCTTCCCCATCCCGGAATATCGCCTCGACAGGGAATCGAAGGTTCCCGGCATCGACGGGCAGAAGATGAGCAAATCGTACAACAACACCATCGACCTTTTCGCCGAGGGCAAGCCGCTGCAAAAAACGGTGATGAGCATCGTCACCGACAGCACGCCGGTGGAAGCGCCCAAAGATCCCGAGCGCTGCAACGTCTTCGCGCTGTATAGCCTCTTCGCCGCGGAG
>JAKBCS010000193.1 GCA_021807595.1 Planctomycetota bacterium
GCTTCGCCAACCTCCTGCTGAGCATCGGCGTTCGTATGGACGAGTGAACAAAGAGCCTCACGCAAAGGCGCAAAGAACGCAAAGAGAAAACAAGGAAAAGAATGAAGTTGTGCGTATCGGTATGAAGGAGATTTATAAAATTTCCACGAAATCGACTGCGCCGTACACGGTCTTCCTCATGGATGTTTTTCTTTGCGCTCTTTGCGCCTTTGCGTGAGGCTTTTTATGAACAAAAACGCTTCGTCAACGTTGTCCCGAATATTGGTTTTTCGGACGGCGTAGGCCGGGCTTCTCCGTTTGATGTACTTTCACTCGAAAGGAACCCCATGAATACGGATCAACAAACGCGGCTATCCGGCGAAATTCTCGCCTCGATCGCTCTGCTCGACCGTGGTTCCGAAAGCGTGAGGGCAGTCTTGAACAACGAAGAAAATCGCTTTTCGCGGGCGTTGGAAGATCTTCAGCGATTGGCCACGGAGGAGAACATCCCTCTGGCGATAGTCGGGGGACTCGCCGCCATCCGCTACGGCTATCCCGCCGCTACGCAGGATATCGACATAGCCGTGGCTCGCGCTCAACTCGATGCTTTTCTCCAGGCCGCGCCCAAATATGGATTCAAAGTCGTTTGGCAAGCGAAGAGCGGTTGGCACACTCTGACCCACGGCGACGTGGAAATCAACATTGTTCCCGAAGGCGGAAAAGCGAAAAATTCGGCGCCAACGACAATCCCCAGTCCCGTTCAGCTGGGTGTTCTTCGTGGACTCGATTACGCCAGCCTTCCCGGTTGGATCGAACTGAAACTCAGTTTCGGGCGTCAGAAAGACAAAGCCCATGTGGTCGAAGCGATGAAGAAAGCCGGTCCCGAAGATGTGCGAAGCGTTCGCGAACATTTAACGCGCGTGCATCCCACTTATCTCGCTTTGTTCGACCAATTGCTCGCGGAAGCCGAGGAGGAGAAAGCTCAAGAGGGCGAACGAGGAGTAAAAGAGTAGGCAATTCGCCATCGCGAAAGCGAAAGGAAGAAAATGGAATATCGCACTTTGGGCCGAACTGGATTAAAGCTGCCGATACTCAGCTTTGGGGCGTCGTCGCTGGGGCAGGAGTTTCGCGCGGTCGATATCAACGAGGCGTTGCGCTCCGTGCGCGCGGCGCTCGATCTGGGCATGAACTTTATCGACACCTCGCCCTTTTACGGACGCGGCATGTCCGAAGTGTTGCTGGGCGTGGCCCTGCGCGGCGTGCCGCGCGACAGCTACATTCTCGGCAGCAAACTGGGCCGCTACGATCGGGATCACTTCGATTTCTCGGCCAAGCGCGTCGTTGAAAGCGTCGATGTCAGCCTGCATCGCATGGGCGTCGAATATCTCGACATCATGCTCTGCCACGACATCGAGTTCGTCGATATGGCGCAAATCGTCGAGGAAACGCTGCCGGCTCTGCGCAAGATACAGCAACAGGGCAAGGTGCGCTGGGTCGGCATCTCCGGCTATCCCATGAACATCTTTCGCTACGTTCTCGAGCGAACCTCGCTGGACGTAATCTTGTCGTACAACCATTACACGCTGCAAAACACCATGCTGGGCGACCTGGTGCCGTATCTGAAATCCAAGAACGTTGGTATTATGAACGCCGCCCCGTTCTCGGCGCGGCTGCTCACCAACGCGACGCTGCCGACATGGCACAAGGCGACCCCTCAAGTGCGCGAAGTCTGCCGGAAAGCGGCGGATCATTGCCGGAGCAAAGGCGTGGACATTGCACAATTGGCGTTGCAATTTTCGCTCCAACACCCCGATATGGCGACGTGCATCACCGGCTCCGCCGATCCGGGCCGCGTGGCACAATGGGTCGAGTGGGCGAGCAAACCATTGGACCCGGAATTGCTGCGTGAAGTCCAGGCCATCCTCGAACCGATCCACAATTGGTTCTATGTGGAAGGAAGGCCGGAGAACAACGACGAGCCGTTTCGCCGTGGATAAATCAGGAGCAGAGGAACAGAAATGTTGCAGACGGAAAAGAGTACCAGTATCACCAACAAGATTCGCCCGGTCGCAGCGCCCAAGAATGATAGGGCGTCCGGATTGACGCGAAGGGAATGGTTGTTGATCTTGGTATTGTCGGCGGTTCAGTTCACGCACATTCTCGATTTCGTCATCATGATGCCGATGGGGCCGCAGTTTAAGGACGATCTACAACTCAGCGATCAATGGTTCGGCTTTCTGGTGGCGGCCTATGCATTCAGCGCGGCGGCGGCGGGAGTGTTGGCCGCTTGGTTCATCGACCGCTTCGACCGCAAGACGGCGCTCTTGACCTTGTACGCCGGCTTCACGCTGGGCACGCTCTGCTGCGCCGCCGCCCCGAACTATCCATTTCTGCTGGCGGCGCGGGCCATGACCGGAGCGTTCGGCGGCGTGGTGGCGGCCTGCGTCTTGGCGATTGTGGGCGATGCGTTTCCGGGGCCACGACGCGGTCGAGCAATGGGCGCTATCATGTCGGCGTTCTCGGTGGCATCGATCGTCGGCATTCCAGCGGGTCTGTCCCTGGCCAATTGGTACGGCTGGCGCGCGCCGTTCGTGGCTTTGGCGGCATTGGGCGTAGCGGTGTGCGCACTGGTCAATTTTGTACTCCCGCCCATGCGCTCCCACTTGGTGCGCGGTAGACAGATCGTCTCCGTTTGGAGCATCTTCCTCGAACCGACGCACCTTCGCGCCTATCTGCTGATGACCGCGTTAGTCCTCGGTTCGTTCATGATTGTGCCCTATTTGGCATCTTATTTAGTTGCCAATACGGGGCGCGATAAAACGGAGTTGCCTTACGTCTATCTGTGCGGCGGATTGGCCACGCTGTTGACGATGACCTTCTTCGGCTGGCTATCGGATCGCATGGGCAAATTGCCGGTGTTTCGCTGTCTGGCGCTGTTCACCATGATTCCGATTCTGTTGGTGACGAATCTACCTGTCGTCCCGTTGGCCGTCACGCTGCTCGTGTCCACACTATTCATGGTGACGACATCGGGCCGCATGGTCCCAGCGATGGCGTTGATAACCGCCAGCGCCGCGCCGCAGCAGCGCGGCAGCTTTCTGAGCGTGAACGCCGCCGTGCAACAAGCGGCGGCGGGTTTTGCGACGGCACTGGGCGGTTCGATGATCGGTCAGGGGGTCAACGGCGAGATCACGGGTTTCCCGCTCGTGGGACTCCTGGCCAGCGCCGCGACGCTTCTGAGCATCTGGCTGGCCGGCCATCTGCGCCCCGCCGTCGGCGGCGAAGAGGCGGCGTTGGCATTGGTTGCCGAGTAGGTATCTTCAACCCTCGCCAAGCAGTCGTGCAACCGCGGCGGAGGGATCGGCGGCGACCTCGAAGGGGGCGTCGGCCGAGCCGCCGGTGCTTATCATCTTCGTTGTGGTGAATACGTCCTCAACGTCTCCGGTCAGCCCGCAAATCATCATGCGGCCGCCTTCGTCGCGCAATTTTTTGCGCAGACTCAACAGCGGCCAGAAGGCCGCGCTCGACAGATAGCGCGCGTGGCAGAAGTCGATAACGACGCGATTGACGCCGGACTCCTCCACCGCCTCACGCAAAGCCTCGCGCAGCTCGTGGGCGATCTCTTCTCCTTGAAGGCGCGGCTGAGCGATCGTCAAAACGAGGACTCCTCGATCCAAAAAACTTTGTAAAAGTTGGCCGGGGACAAAAGTCATCGGATGCTCTGGGTTAAGGCCAGGGATCGAGTGGTAGGCCCCGTGCGGTTCCGTGCCGCGTGGAATGCGGTGGGCGGGAGTCCACCAAATTCGATTCGTGAAGAGCGCCGGAGGTGGAATGCAAAGCCAAGCTCCTTCGGAACCGTCTCCGAGAATAACCTAAGAGTGTGAGTGGCCTGCGACAAGCCGTGTCCCTCGAAGGCCCGTCGATTGCATCCTGGGCAAATGCCTTCCTTCTTGCTCGAATGGATCGGGGAAACAGCGTCTTCTACAATGATTTCTGAGACCGTACATGCCGCATCGACTACCGCTCAGCGGTGCGGCGAGCGGACACGGGGCAAATAAAAGACTATAACCATGCCTAAACCATCTTATGTGCCGCTCATTCTCGTTGCCGACGATGAGCCGACGATTCGCACTAACTTGAAGTTGCTGCTCGAATCGGAGGGCTATCGGGTGCAGGAGGCGGCGGATGGCGAACGGGCCGCCCGTCTGCTACTAGAACCGGATGTCGCGCTGTGTCTTCTCGATCTGAAAATGCCCAACCGCGACGGCATGGAGGTGTTGCGCGGCCACGCCGATCGCTTGGAGGAGACACCGATCATCGTTATCACGGCCTACGGCGGAAGCAAGGCCGCCATCGAAGCGATGAAGTTGGGGGCTTACGATTACATCACCAAACCGTTCGATTTCGACGAAGTGTTGTTCTCCCTCCGCCGGGCTTTGACGCAGCGCGCCCTGGTGGCGCAGGTGGAAGCCCTGTCGCGGCAAGACCTTCACGATCGCGACGACGACGACGACTTGGTCGGTCGCACGCCGATCATGTTGCAGGTGTTCAAAGCAATTGGCCGAACCGCGCCCACCCGCGAGCCGGTGCTGATCGTCGGTGAGAGCGGGACCGGCAAGGAACTGGTCGCCAATGCGCTGCACAAAAACTCGGAGCGCGCGGCGCAGCCGTTTGTAAAAGTCAACAGCGCCGCGCTGAGTTCGACGCTGTTGGAAAGCGAACTATTCGGACACGAAAAGGGATCTTTTACGGGAGCCGTGGCCCGACGACGAGGGCGCTTCGAGCAAGCGCACAACGGTACGCTCTTTCTGGATGAGATCGGCGAACTCGACATCGACTTGCAGGCCAAATTGCTGCGCGTTTTGCAGACCGGCCAATTCGAGCGCGTCGGCGGCGAAGAGACGATCCAGGTCGATGTGCGGGTGTTGGCGGCGACGAACCGCGACCTGCCCGCTCGTATTGCCGAGGGACTCTTCCGCGAAGATTTGTACTATCGCCTCAATGTTCTGACCATCGAACTGCCGCCGCTGCGGCAGCGTCTCGACGACGTTCCGCTGTTGGCCGATCACATCCTCCGCAAGCTGGCCGACAAGTACGATTGGCCGAACCTCGCACTCGCGCCGGAGGCGATTACCTATCTGAGCGCGCAGCCGTGGCCCGGCAATGTCCGCGAACTGCAAAACGCGTTGGCGCGGGCGGCGATCCTGGCGCGGGGCCGCATCATCGGCGTCAACGATCTGCAGCCTGCGACGCCCTCCGCCATCGTCCCTCCTCTTCTCGCCGGTTCGCTACTCCTGCGCGACATCCTCGCCGAAACCGAAAGCCGCGTCATTCGCCAGGCGCTCGAACAAGAGAAGTGGAACCGCACGCAGGCGGCGCGCGTCCTTGGCATCAGTCGTCGGCAGTTGTTCGACAAGATTCGGCAATATGGTTTGCAGGAACCGAGTTGATGCCGCTAGCTCCAGCGGCCAAAGCGATCCGCGCGATAACCGAGAGAACGATAGACGGCATCGACGAGACTTTGGCCGCGTTCGTTCAAACACACGCCGCGCCCTTGTTTGTTCATGGTGTAGCCAAAGGATATTTTCGCTCCGGGATCGGCGAAGCCCAGCGAGCCACCCATGCCGGGATGGCCGAACGCCTCCTCCGAGAGGATCATGCTGTCGCGCGCTCCCGGTGGACCTTGGCGATTGTCCGACGATTTCCAGAATCCCAAAGCGATGCGCAGGCCGATCAGCAGCGTGGTATCGACACCGATAGCCGAACTGACGGCGCTCATTCGTTTCACGGAATCGGCATCGACGAGCGGACTTCCGCCCATGGCCAAGGGAGCGTACATGCCGGCCAAGCCGCGCGCGTTGGTGATGCCGCCCGAACTGGGCAATACGGCTCGATGGGCCTCGGGCGAATCGTGATCGCCGGGGGATCGTCGTCCGGTGTTCCTTACCATCAGCGATTGGATGCTTTTGGGATCGTTGGCCATGCGTTCGAGAAAGAGCGAGCGCGGTTCGTGCGGCAGCGGCGGATCGGCGCGGACGATCGGCGCGACGCGCGCTTCGTCCTTTTCGGACAATCCAAGGTGAAAATCGAGTGCGAGTGGCCCCGCTACATCGTCGCGGAAAAACAGATCGAAAGCTCTGCCATCCACGCGACGGATCAACTCGCCGACGAGATGGCCGAACGTCGTGGCATGATAGCCTTGCCGAGCGCCCGGTTCCCAAAACGGCGTCTCGGCGGCGAGTATTTCAGTCATGTACTCCCAATCGTACAATCCGCCGGGCGCTAGCGGTTGACGAATGGCCGGCAGTCCGGCTTGATGATCGAGCAACATACGAACGGTGATGTTCTCCTTGCCCGCTCGTCCGAACTCCGGCCAATACGATGCCACGTTTGCATCGAGATCGAGCAAGCCGCGTGCAATGAGCAGGTGAGCGCAGAGAGCCGTCGCTCCCTTGGTCGAGGACCATACCAGACTAATCGTGTCTCTTTCCCACGCTCGCCCCGTGCGTCGATCCGCGACACCACCCCACAGATCGACGACGTTTCGGCCTTCGTGCAGCACGCAGACCGAGGCACCGACTTCGCCGCGTTCGGCGAAGTTGCACTCGAATTGTTCGCGCACTGAGGCGAACCGCGTATCGCAATCGCCTTGTATCATGCACTCTCCACGAGAAATAAACGACATCGGGCGGATCGAGCTTGGCGAAACCCATTGAGGAACGAGAGTTTCCTCGGTGAGTCTCGCCAAGCTCGACCCGCCCAACCAACGCCGGATTGGCAAAGGCTATTCCACCGTCAATCCTTCGATATAGCCTACATAATCCGCGTTGACTTTTTTCTCTTTTCCTTGCGCCTCCTTCATCTTCGTTTGCAGCGACTCGATCTCGGTCTCCAATTTATCGAGTTTTTCCAGGTAGCGCTTTTGCAGAGGCGTGTTGGGCGGAACCTTGTCGAGGCTGTTACGCACGCGCATTTGCTCTTGCGACACTGCGGTATATTCCATTTGCAACACGGATACATCGAGTTGGGCCGCATCGAGCTTGCGCTTGTGTTCGATCAACTTCTCCACCGCTTCTCGCAGTTTCGGACTCGCCTTCGCGTTGCGCGCCAGCCAGGCCTGCCATCCGGCCGTCAGCTTGACGACCGAGTAATTCTGGCGATTCGTCCGCTCTTGAACGACTTCGCGCACCAGTGCCTTGCCCGCCGGTACCTTCCACTCGAAGCGGTAAAATTCACGAGTGCGTTCGGAGGGCTTCTCTTCGCCGACCAGGTTCCAGTCCGCCTCGATCGGCTGCTCGACGATGAGGGAGCGTTCCCGATTGGAGCGATTCTTGATGAGGTATTTCACGGTGGCCCGTTGGCGATGCGTCTCCTCAACGATGCCCTTTTCGATGCGGATCTTGGCCAAGGTTTCCGTCGAGTTTTGCGGCTCGGCCTTAATCTCGACGGCTTGATCGACGGCGAAACTGAGCAACCGTTCCTCGTTGACTTGCAGGTCGGGCAGCCGTGCGTCGCCGGCGTAGTTGCCGCCGTCGAAGATGGACACCGGCCCTTGCATCAGCGGTTGTCCCGTCGCATTCTTGACCTTCAGGCCGCGCAGCGGGAACTTGGCATTCACCCTTGGATTGAAAATGCTGACGCGAGCAGCGGTTACTTCTTGATTGATGAGCGGCAGCATGGCCGAACGCTGACGGGCCAAGCTCAACTTCTGGTCGATGGTGTAACGCGCTTGATCGCCGATTGTCTCGGCCAGGGCGGCGACGTTAACGCTTTCGGTGGGATCGAGTTCGGCTACGGCATTACCAGCCTTCTTGGCCTCTTCGCGCAACTGTTCGCGCTCCTTACGACGTTGTTGCAATTGATCGTAGTTCAGACGATTGAGTCCGGGTAGTTGACTGAAATTGTTGTTCTGGTAGCGATTGAAGTTGGCTCCCTGAAATCCGCCCTGGAAACCACCCTGAAAGCCTCCCTGGAAACCGCCTTGCTGGCCTATTTGCTTACCGCCTTGACCGCCGATTTGATTGAACCCTTGCCCGCCCAACCCGGCGATGCCGCCGATGCCTCCAAGGCCACCGAGGTTGCCTCCAAGATTGCCGAGGTTGCCTCCCGAATTCGTGAGCGGACCTTGATATTCCGGCGGGCGCAATGAGGCGAAGCGTTCCGGCTCAACGATCGGACGCGGCACGAACAGGGGTTGATACAAGTCCATCTGGAATGAAATGGGTCTGCTGGAAATCAGAGCCAGCC
>JAKBCS010000194.1 GCA_021807595.1 Planctomycetota bacterium
CGGCGTCGCTGGGTCCGTCATCGTGCAGGCCCACCAACGGCTTGACGACGCTGCCGCCTTGGACTTCGTGATCGTATTGGCGAATGATCCATTCCTTGCTGCACACGTTCGGCGAAGCGAGGATTTTCAGCATCATGTCGATGTAATTCTCGGACCGAGCGGGGGGCGTAAGCCCCCTGAGAGATGCGGACCTCAGGGGGCTTACGCCCCCCGCTCGGTCTTCTGACATTAGGAGACTTACGCCTCCCGCTGGCCAATTCGCTTGACGGACCACCTCCGGACGCCCCTCGTGCAAAAAGCGCATCTCAAGATCGGCTACTTGATGTTCTTGAAAAAACAGCTGCAATCGGCCCGTCGCCTCGAACGATCCGAGGACCGTTGCCTCCACGTCCTCGTCGGCGCACAGCTTTTGTAGTTGCGGCCAGCGATCCGGCGGCACGGCGAGAATCATTCGCTCTTGGGCTTCGGAAATCCAGATCTCGGTGTACGAGAGTCCCGCATATTTCAACGGCGCGCGATCGAGGTACACCTTCGCTCCCAGCCCCTCGGCCATTTCGCCGACGGCGGAACTGAATCCACCCGCGCCGCAATCGGTAACGGCGCGATAGAGATTCGCGTCGCGCGCTTGCAACAACACATCGAGCAATTTCTTCTCGGCGATGGCGTTGCCGATCTGCACCGCGCCGCCGCTGATCGACTCCGACTCGGAGGTCAACTCTACGGAAGAAAACGTCGCGCCGTGAATGCCGTCCCGTCCGGTGCGTCCGCCCAGAGCCACAATCAGATCGCCGTCAAGAGGCTGCTTGTGACAGCGATCGATCGGAATCAAACCCACGGTTCCACAGTAGACCAGAGGATTGCCGAGATAGCGTTCGTCGAAGCAGACCGCGCCGTTGACTGTGGGAATGCCCATGCGATTGCCGTAATCGCGGACACCGGCGACTACGCCGTGCATCACCTTACGCGGATGCAGCACGCCGGGGGGCAGCGACTCCGGCGGAGTGGCCGGCGGGGCGAAGCAAAACACATCGGTGTTGCAAATCGGTTTCGCGCCCAGACCGGTACCCATCGGATCTCGGATCACTCCGCCCAGACCCGTGTTGGCTCCGCCGTAGGGTTCGATGGCCGACGGATGATTGTGTGTTTCCACCTTGAAACAAACGTGGTATTTCTCGTTGAAGCGCACGACGCCGGCGTTGTCGGCAAAGACGCTGACGCACCAATCGTCGGCACCCAGACGCCGGCGGATTTCCTGCGTCGCGCCGAAGATCGTTTCCTTCAGGAGATTGTCGTAACGGCGAACGCTACCGTCCGCTCCGGTAAAGTCGATGCGCCCCTTCAGGGTCTTATGCGAGCAATGCTCCGACCACGTTTGCGCAAGTGTCTCCAGTTCCGCGTCGGTCGGATCGCGTCCCAGCTCGCGGAAGTGAGTTTGGATGGCGCGCATCTCGGCGAGGCTGAGAGACAGCTGCCCGTCTCGACTCAGTTTTTCCATCGCCGCATCGTCGCGGTCGCGCATCGGTACGGCGATGAGATGAAAATCGTAGGAGCAACCGATGCCCAGATGATCGTCCGTGAGAGGACCGGCGACGACGCGTTCGATGGCATCGTTGGCAAGAACTCTGCGGAACAAAACGTCGCGCGATTCTTGAGGCAGAGTTGGACCAAAATAGCGGCGAAAGGTACGAACGGTATCGACTCGGATACCGAGATCGTGGGCCGCTTCGACGACGCTGAGTGCCGTGGGGTCCATTACTCCGGGTTTGAGGAGAACCGTGGCCAGACAATCGGCGCGCGCTCGGTCGTTGAGCGGACCGAAGCGACCCGTTTCGACGAGCGGATCGACGAGCAATTCGTCGATGAGCCGTTCGATTTCCGGCTGCGAAATCTCACCTTCGACGAGATAGCCCCTCGCCGCAGCCGAGATGGCTTCGCCTCCCCGCCGCGAGTGCGTCAGCAGGTTGTACTCCTCGACGACGCGGGATCGCTCGGCATCCGTCCCTTTGGGGGCTATTTCTATCTCCCATAGCATCTATAATGTCTCCCTCAAGGTGCGAGCGCGGGGGTCTTCCTTCACGAAATCCACAATGGAGCGAGGTAATTGCCGAGGAACACTCCCAGGAATAGGCCGTCGATCAGCAAACCGCTGGAGGCCAAAATCATGGAGGAGCCTCGCGTCCGCACGGCGGCAACGGCTTGCCCCAAGCCCACGATGTCCAGCAACATCGAGCCGACCATGAATACAAACCCGAACAGGATTAGGACGCGATTACTCCCGCTCATCACGACGCCGACGATGACAACTTGGGCAAATACGAACATTGCCCAGGCGGCAAGTCCCATCAACAGACCGAGGAGTGCTTGGCGACGATGAACGCGTTCTTGTTCGGGAGTCGCTTCCCGCGAGGCTAGCGCGCGTTCGGCACAGGCGGCGCAAACGATGCGGTCGCGCCAGCGCGTGCGACACACCTCGCAAAAATAATTGCCACAACGTCCGCAAGTTCCCGCCGCTTCGCGTCCGGGATGGAGAACGCACGCCCCCTCGCCCTCGCGCGCCGGCCGGCCGACGCGCCCTGCCGGTTCGTACAGAGGGTCGCGGCAATTCGGACAGCGCGCGCCGAGCCTTTCGCGGTCGTGAGGCAACGGATAATCGCACGAGGGACAACGATTCATGGGTTAACCCTGTACTTGCCGAACGACGACGAACACCGCGACGGCCAACGCCCACACCATTCCGGTCAGTCCCGCCGTCGCGCCGGTCATGGCCAAGCCGCGCCCGCCCAGCGTCGGCCGTCGATCGATTTCCCGCAGCGCCATCCACGACAGCGCCAACTCGCCCACGGCAAAGAATAGGGCGATCGTGCAACAGACCATCGCCACCACGATGCCCGAATCCATTGCCACGGCAAACGTCATGGCCACGAGACCGAGAATCAGCCATACCACCATGCCCGCCAGCGCGAGAACGAAGGCAACAATGGCTAACGACGGCAGCCGTGCCGGCCGACTCAATCCGCCGAAGCGAAAGTTCTTGCAAGGGCCGCACAAGGTCTGGCCTTGTATGGAGACGACGCACGCGGAACAGAACGAACCGCGACAAGCCGCGCAGGTCGCTTGCTTGGTGGTTTCGTCGTGGTTGAGACAGTAGTTCGGATTGATGCGTCGTCGCTCGCGCGGTCGGCGCGGCGGTGCTGGAAAGCCCGGTGTGGGTGGGCGTTCGTCCGACGGTGGCCCCGGTGCGGGCGGGATGGGAGCCGTCTCTTCGGGAGGCGGTTCGGGCACGGTACTCGACCAAGGCACGCGATTGCCGTGGCCACACTCGCAGAACACCATCGTACCGGCCTGATTCTCCGCACGACCGTGGCGTTTACGGCACTGTTTGCACGCGAACCAAATCACAATCGTTCTTCCTCCGCGCATGCCTCACTTATGGCGTCGTCGGACCTGGACGTTCGCCCAAAACGGCAGCCATTTGCAGGACAAATTTCTCGGCGCTTTCGTACTCGCCGGGCGTCAAGTTCAATCGTCGTTCGCAGAAGGCCGCCGCCGACTGAAACAGCCTCGCCCGCTCTGCCACGCGCAGCTGCTCGCGACGCAAACACAAATCGAGCAGCGTTTGTTTTTGTTCGCGCTCCAGTTGCCCCAGTCGTTGCCGCAGCATGGCGAGTCGCTGGCGCTCGACCTCGCCGCGTCCGTCGGGTATGCTCAGGATCGGCTGACTCTTTTTCTCGACGTGGACGACGAGGGTATCGGCGGCGAGATCGCCGAGACGACGTTGCTCGCGGTTGCAGGCGGCGACCACGAAACCGAGTAAGCCCGGTCCCAACGGCAAGGGGATCGGCAAGCTGTCGACGATGCGCAGAAGGTTGCGCGTTGCCGCCTGAAAGAAATTGATGGCCGTGCCGCGCCACTGAATCACTCGAATGCCCATTAACGCTTTGCCGGGCGTTTGACCGTGCCACAGCCATTCAAACAAAAAGAAGTAACCCCACAGAACCGCGAAGTTCCACAGGAGGAAGAACGCGCTCCCCAATCCGGGCATGCCGACCATGAGGACCGCGCCGAAGAACAGCCCCATCGCGTCGAGGCCGAGGATGAGCAGCAGATCGATCAGCCACGCGAGGAAGCGCGAACCGAGTCCGGCGACGCGATAGCTGAACGGCACATTTTCGGTAGTTAGAACTCGATGGCGAATCACGCCTCGTTCTCCCGCTCCGCCGCATATTTCCAGCCGAGCAGCACGATATACGCCAAGAACAACGCGCCCGACACTCCGGCGACGGCCAGCTTGACGCCTCTGTCGAGGAACCAGTCTGGCGCTCGGGCCACTCCGGCCTCAAGGCAGGCGGCCACCGCCAGGAGGGGGACGCAACCGGACAGCAACAAGACGGCTCGTTTGCCGGTACGGCCCATTTCTTCGCGGCGCGGCCACGGTTTGACGAACAGGAAGCCTTGAGCCAAGACGAATCCCGAAGCTCCACCCAGAAGCATCGCGGGAATCTCCAAGACGCCGTGGGGCAAAATGCCCGTGGCAAAGGAGGCGAACTGGCCCGCCTCCACGAACACCGCCGCCAAAGCGCCCGTGGTAACGCCATTGTAGAACATCATCCAGGCCGTGCCGAGTCCGAAGGTAATCCCCAGCGCGAAAGCCAAGAGAGTGACACCGACGTTGTGCGTGAACAGGAAGGATGAAAACTCCGTTATGCGATCCGTATCGTATTCCATGTTCTCGTCCGCGCCCTTTTCCGCCGGTCGGATGCTGTGTGGTGGCAGTAAATAGGCGCGGGCGGTATCCTTGTCGAGCCACGAGGCGAGATACCCGAACAGCGTGCCGGCTGCGAACAGCAGTGTCGCCAAGACGAAGTGAGGTAAATAGCGGCGAAACACAGCGGGATAACTCCAGAACAAATGGCGCAGCAATTCCACTCCATCGAAGCGAGTCTTGCCGTAAATGGCGAGATAAGCCCGCGCGACCAGGTCGTTCAAATACCGTTCGGTGGTTTCACCGCTCACGAACGTCTGAGCCTGGTTTAGATCCGAGGCGGCGCGGCGATAAAGCTGACCGAACTCGACGGCCTGCTCGTCGTCCAACGAGGGCAAACCGCTGCCCTCGACGCGAAGAAGAATCGCTTCCAGTCGCATCCAGTCGGGCCGACGCTGTTGGAGAAACGTTGCCAGTTCCATAGCTCACCACATCATGGCGGAAACGGGGGCCAACCCTCGACGACTCCAAGGCCGTGGGTTCCGTTTGTCTTATTTACATTCCGGCAGGGTGGAAACGACTGAAAGAACACTTGGCCGCCGATTTTTTGGCCCGATCCCCTTCGAGAGCGTTTGCCGCAAGCGCGATTCGGGCAAAAATCGGAGACGACGAGACAACAAGGCACTAAAATAGGAATGGTCGAACCGTATTTAGACGTTCTGTATAGACATTTGTGGTGAATCTCTTGTTTTCTCCCCGTCAAACGCTCTCGTATCTGCGCAATTTGTTCGCCGAGCGCGGCATCAAACCGAAAAGCAAACTCGGACAGAATTTCTTGATCGATCTGAATTTGCTCGAACTACTGTTGCGCTCCGCCGAATTGACACCGGACGATCTGGCCGTGGAGATCGGTAGCGGCACCGGCAGTCTGACGTTGCGTTTGCTGGAGGTGGCGGGTGCGGTCGTGAGCGTGGAATTAGATCCTGCGTTCGCTGCCTTGACCGATGAGGTCGTGCGACAGCGCGATCGCGTTTCGCTCATCCATGCGGACATCCTCAAAAACAAAAACGAACTGAACCCCGCTGTACGTCTTGCGATCGAGGACTTGGCGCGCCGCAGCGGCACAAAGCGGGTGAAATTGGTCTCGAATCTTCCCTATGCGGTGGCGGTACCCGTGCTGACAAACCTGCTCCTCAGCGATTGGAACGTCGAGCGCATGGTGGCCACGGTGCAATGGGAGATCGCCGAGCGTTTGACGGCCCTACCCGGCACGAAGGATTACGGAGCGCTGGCGGTGATGGTGCAGAGTCTGGCCGATGTGGAGCTGATTCGCCGTCTCTCGCCGAAGGTATTTTGGCCGCGTCCGCTGGTGGACTCGGCAATCGTTTGCCTTCGTCCCAATGCGGACAAACGCCGACACGTTGGCAATCCCCTCAAGTTTCGGGCCTTTCTCCGCGATCTGTACGTCCATCGCCGCAAGAATCTGCGCGGCGCACTGGTCGGCTTACCCAACAGCGATTTCCAAAAGAGCGAAGTCGATGCGGGACTGGCCGAATTAAACATTCCCGGCAGCGTCCGCGCCGAGACGCTCGATCTCGAACAACACTTGAAGCTGAGCGAACGATTTGGTTGATTTTGTAAACACCGTTAACAATTTTGAACGGTGGCTCTTCTCGAAGTTAACATCCGCAACACATTTGAACATTCGCGCCCTGCCACAATACGAGGCGACGCGACGACAAATCGCATGAATTTTGTCCGATTTGCGACGATTCAGTTCGTGCGCGAATCGACGTAACGCCGCCGAGACGACACCAAATGCCGCTTGGCATCGGCTTTGCTTATGTAATATCTCGCCTCTCCCCTCGGCGGCTGATTTTCTCCTTCGCGCGGCCCGCATCGAGCCGCCAACGAACCTACAAGAGGAGATTCGCTCCATGCAAGTCTGTGTCTTTGAAGACGCCGGCGTTCGGAATCTGCAACCCCTGACGTTGACTCGACCCGTCTTCGATCTGCGTTGCGGAGCGGTGACGCTGTTGGAGCGTATGGAGCGATGCTTGCCGCAGCGCGTCGGACTCGCTTTGGCGCGTCCCGAACTGGTCGCCCTCTGCCGCAATCGACATCCCCAATTCCGAGCGTGTGCCTCCATTGAGGAGTCTGAGGTCGAGCATGGGTTGGTGTTGTTGGTCAATGCGCGTTGGCTCGCGCCGGCCGACCGTTTCGTCGTACCGGACAGGCCAGCGATCGGACACATCGACGATCGCCTGATTTATGCCCTTGTACCGTCAAGCGACTTGCGCGGACTGTCGCGGACCAATCTCGCCTGGCGATTGGCGGAGTGGAAACACACGCTGCCCAACCTGCCGGTTGCCGGCCGCATTCTCGATTATCCTTGGGATGTTATCGAGTCCAACGGCTTGGCGCTCGAAGACGATTACGTTCATTGGTGGAAACAAGGGGTGCCAGAGGCGCGAAATGTGTCGATCTCTGGTCCGCCAGAACGCTGTCTCGTGGCCCACGACGCCGAGGTCGAACCGATGGTCCACATTGACACGCGCAAGGGGCCGGTACTTATCGATCGCGGGGCGTTTCTCCAGGCGTTCAGCCGGGTGGAAGGGCCATGCTACATCGGCGCGGGGACGCGCATCGTCGGCGCGAGCGTCCACGGCGGCAGCTTCGGGCCAGAATGCCGGATCGGTGGCGAGGTCGAATGCAGTATCGTTCACGGCTATAGCAATAAGGCACACGAAGGGTTCCTGGGGCATTCCTACGTCGGCGAATGGGTCAACTTGGCGGCCGGAACGCAGACCAGCGATCTCCGCACCGATTATCGCACCATTCAGATGCCTCTCGACGGCAAGTCGATGGACACGGGGTTGCTCAAGGTCGGTTCGTTCATCGGCGATCACACGAAAACGAGTTTGAATGCGTTGTTCAATACGGGTTCGCTGATCGGAGCGTTCGCCCAGCTGCTCGGCAATGGGGAATTGCTGCCCCGCGTCTTGCCCTCGTTCTGCCGCAGTGCACAAGGCAAGCTGCACGAGCGCAACGATCTGCGGGCAATGATCTCTACTGCGCGAGCCATGATGGCGCGACGCAACATCCCCTGGACCGATCCCGGCGAGGAGTTCGTTTTCGCCTTGTTCGAGGAGACTGCCTCCGAACGACGCCAGATACTTGGCGACTCCGAGATGGGACGCAGACGACGAGTCATCTGAGTTTGGATCCGAAGACCCCCCAGGAGGAACGCAGTTCGGCGACCGACAAACGAAGCGAGAAAGACCATTGTTTCGATGATGGCTCCACGGGCCTCGCTTCACCGACGGTTTCCGGCTGCGTTCCTTCTGGGGATGTCTTTCTCCCTTTCACCTCGGGGCCACCCCATTGTTGTAGGCGGCCGAGAGGCGTTTTTGGGCCATATTCATTTTGCTCGGGTGTTGCCTCAACAGACTTAACGCCAAACGACGTACCCATGCCAGGT
>JAKBCS010000195.1 GCA_021807595.1 Planctomycetota bacterium
TTCCGTTGCTGCACCGGACGCAAACCGTCGCCCCGTGAGTTGGACGTGCTGCTTGGTTTCCTGTCGCGACAGACGAAGAAGTTCTCCGCTCCGGACGCGAAGCCGTGGGATCTGGCCGCCAACGACCCAGCCCGTCCGCCGAAGCTGCCGAGCGGCGTAAACCCGGCACAAACGGCGGCGTGGACCGCCCTGGCTCGCCTGCTCCTGAACCTCGACGAAACCATCACCAAGGAGTGAGCCATGCACACCCGGCCGGACACCCATTCTGTTGCCAACCTCATCGCCCGCCGATGGTTTCTGAAGCAGTGCGGCATCGGCCTGGGAGCCATCGGTCTGGCCGACTTACTCGGCTCGACTGCTTTCGCATCGAAGGAAGCTTCGCTGGAGCCTAGGAAACCTCACTTCGCGCCGAAGGCGAAGAACGTCATCTTCCTGTTCATGGCGGGCGGCCCAAGCCATTTGGAATTGTTCGATAACAAGCCAGGGCTGGCGAAGTGGGACGGCAAACTGCCGCCGGCGCAGTTGCTTGAGGGCTACCGCGCCGCCTTCATTAACCCCAATTCCAGGTTTCTGGGGCCGAAGTTTAAGTTTGCGCGCCACGGCAAGTCGGGAGCCGAGCTGTCGGAGTTGTTGCCGCACCTGGCCACGGTCGCCGACGACTTGTGCATCGTCAAGTCGATGACGACGGACGCCTTCAACCATGCGCCGGCGCAAATCTTCTTGAGTACCGGAGCGCAGCAGTTCGGTCGTCCCAGCCTGGGAGCGTGGGCACTCTACGGCCTGGGCAGCGAATCGCGCGATCTGCCGGGCTTCGTGGTCTTCAGCACCGGAGGCAAAGGACCGAGCGGCGGTAACTCGAACTGGGGCAGCGGCTTCTTGCCCACCGTCTACCAGGGCACCCAGTTCCGCACGGCCGGCGAGCCGGTCCTCTACTTGGCCAACCCCCGGGGCGTCGATCGCTCCTTGCAGAAAGACACGCTCGATGGACTGAAAGCGCTGGATCAAATGCGGCTGGACGAAGTCGGCGATCCGGAAATCGCCACCCGGATTAACTCATTCGAGCGGGCTTTCCGCATGCAAGCCACCGCTCCCGAGGTGATGGATATCGCCAAGGAGCCGAAACACATCCTCGAAATGTATGGCGCGGAGCCGGGCAAGGCGTCGTTCGCGAATACCTGCCTGCTGGCCCGGCGGTTGGTGGAGAAGGGTGTGCGCTTCGTGGAGATCTTCCACGAGTCGTGGGACCAGCACGGCAACCTGGTCGGCGACCTCAAGAAGAATTGCAACAACACCGACCGGGCCAGCGCGGCGTTGATAAAAGATCTGAAGCGTCTGGGGCTGCTCGATTCGACTTTGGTGGTCTGGGGAGGCGAGTTTGGCCGCACGCCGATGGTCCAGGGCGGCTCCGACGGCCGAGACCACCATCCCAATTGCTTTACGATGTGGCTCGCCGGCGGCGGCGTCAAGCCCGGTGTGACTCTCGGCGAGAGCGATGAATTCGGTTTCAACGTGACAACCGACAAGGTACACGTTCACGATCTCAACGCGACGATCTTGCACCTGCTCGGCTTCGACCACACCCGGCTTACCTACCGTTTCCAAGGCCGTGATTTCCGCCTAACCGATGTCCACGGCAACGCGGTGAAGAAGGTGCTGGCATGAGCGTCGAATCCGCCCATCGCTCCGGGCGCGAATCCTCGGTCGGACGAGAGGTGGCTTGCTACAATGCCACAATGATCCCTTTCCTCTTCCAGGAGTGCAACCCATGAAGTTTTCTCTTCCCTTCTTCCTACTCTCCCTGTTTGGATCGGGGCTTCGAGCCGAGGAACCGAAGACTCTCCGGAACGTCCCCTACGGCAAGCACGAACGACAAGTGCTGGATTTTTACCAGGCCGTATCGGACAAACCGACGCCGGTTGTGTTCTACATCCACGGCGGCGGTTGGGCCAACGGCGACAAGAAGACGAATCCCAAGCCGTTTCTCGACAAGGGCATTTCCGTCGTAGCCATCAACTATCGTTTCGTGAAACACGGCGTTGAAGAGAAGATCGTGCCCCCCGTGAAGGCACCGCTCGAAGATGCCGCTCGCGCCTTGCAATTCGTGCGCTCGAAAGCCGGCGAGTGGAATCTCGATAAGAAGCGAATCGGCGCGACGGGCGGCTCGGCCGGCGGCTGCTCGTCCCTGTGGCTCGCCTTCCACGACGACATGGCAGATCCCAAGAGCGACGATCCCATTGCCCGCGAATCGACGCGCCTGTATTGTGCCGCCGTCAACGGCGCGCAGACCTCGCTCGATCCGCGCGAGCTACGCGAGTGGATGCCGAACTATCGCTACGGGGCGCATGCCTTCGGGTTGCCGAACTTCCAGAGTCTGTACGACAATCGCGAGAAGGTTCTGAAGTGGATCAAGGAATACTCGCCCATCGAACACGTCACCAAGGACGATCCGCCCATCGCGCTATTCTACGGCGGCGACAAAGATGCCAAGGTCGGCGATTCCCCCAAAGATCCCACGCACTCTCCCATCTTGGGCATCAAACTGGAAGAGAAACTGAAGGAGACGGGTGTGGAGGTTCTTCTCATCTATCCGGGCCGACCGAGCGAGAAATACAAGAACAGCACCGTGTATCTCATCGAACGTCTGTCGCGGAAATAAGGATGAGAAATGCCGCACGGCGATTGCGAAGTCGATGGCGGAGCGATAAACTGAGCGTGGGGAATGGTTGGATGCTCTTGTGTGGGACTTCCCTGTATTCTTGTCAGGAGATTTCTCGATGGGTGCTGCCCTTCTCGTCCTCACGCTCGCGTTTTTCGGCGCGGATGTCAAAGCCGACAGCAAAGAAAAAGAGAAACCCAAGCATAGTCCCTATGGACCGAGCTTGCCGTATCTCACCAAGGAAGAAGAAGACAAGCTCGATGAGATCGTCGATCGATTCATGCTCTACGACATCGGGCAGTTGAGAGGGATTGAGGGGGCACGGGCGTTGAAGGCGTTCCGCGACCTCGGCCCCGAAGCGATCCCCTCTCTCGTTCGCGGTCTCAACCGAGCGGCAACGATCGAACACAGTTGCCCCGTCGTGGTCATCGCCCAGAAACTCGGTCGCTTGTTGGCCGCTTCCGATGACGAGGAATTGCTCGAATACGTCAAGGACAACATCGGCAGCGGCGTCGGTCGAACCCGACATGCCGGCGTTCTCCAAGATCTGCGCGTCGGCGTGTCGCTGCGCAAGAACGCCGTAACCCGGCGAGCCGCGTCGTCGCCCGGTGCCAAGTCGCCGAGGGCCATGAGTGTTAGCGAGTTGGCCGACGCCGCCAGCAACGACCGCGGCACGCGTCTCAAATCGATTTTGACCGAGTTGGAAAAACGGCGCGGCGACGAGGTGTTGCCGGCGCTGGCCGCCGCCACCGAGAGCTACGAGGAAGACATCAAGAAACTCGGGCGCGATCTTCTCGACCGTCATTTGGCGCGGCAGACGGAAGCGGTCGTCAAGGACAAGCTCAACGACCGCGTGCTGGAGATACGTAGGGCGGCGATTCGTGCGGCCGCGAGGAGGCCTCGCTTGACGGGTGATCTGATCGACCTGCTCGACGATGACAAGACCGAAGTGCGCGCCGCCGCCCATGAGGTATTGGTCAAACTCAATCGCGGTCAGGATCTCGGTCCTTCCGGCGATGGAAAAGAGAAAATCGCCGAGGCGCAGGCAAAATGGCGAAGATGGTGGACCGGCAAGAAAGGTCGATGATTCTCCATCGCGCCGGCGGCTCCGTAAGTGGGGCACGCCGGCGCTTTCACTTCTTTCTCTCTTCTCGCATCAACCCGCCGAACTGTTAAAGTCGTTCGATCCGGCCATCCGATATTTTCAGCATTGACGGGTACATAATCCTTGCGATGCCGGGCGGACGGCGTGTTCCGGCCGCGTCGATGGCGGCAGGAAGGGGGAGGGGCATGATGCGAGTAAGGAATCTGGTTTTGGGGCTGCTGCTGGCGGCCCCCATGACGTTATCGGGGTGTTTGCCCTTCTCGATGGGCTTGGCAACGCCGGTCCTCATGCCGCCGTGGGTGGCCAATCGCATCGAAGAGAAATACTGCTACAAAAACGATTTCCGCACGCCGATCTTGCCGCCCATTCGTCCCGGCTTCCCCCCGCCGTTGTGTGAAGATCCGCCGGACGAAGCGCGGATTCTGCGCGCCTTGCCTCCCGTCAAACGCGGGATGCCCTACTTCTTCGAAGAGTTCCGCGACAACTATCAGTTTGTCACCGAACGCATCGTGGACAAGATCGATCCCCCGCGTTTCTATCCGCTCATCGGGCCGGCTCAGTTGCACCATTGCCACTGGAAATGCACGGTCTATTTCACGCAGACCATTCAATCCGGCTATCCCTGCCCGTTCCACTGCGTGAGGCCGGCCGTCGATGTGGTGTACATCGATCTCGATCACTTGCATCAGTATCCAAGCCCGACTCCGGAAGTGCAACGCGATGTCACGCGCGATCTGTTAAATCAGTAACGGTCGAGGCGTCGGGCCGAACTTCTGTTCTCTATCTGACATAAGAGGTTAATCATGCGAAGGGTTGTGCGAGGTGCCTTGGGAGTGGTGCTGGCGATTGGAGCCGTGCTTCCGGCCCGCTCGGCGTCGGCGCAGCTTCCCCGCCAACGCCTGTGGTCCGATCGATCGGCGATACGAAGAGTCCAGTACGAGGGGACCGCCATTGTGTACGAGGGGCATCTTCGACTGGAAGAGATGAAGGTCGAGTTGGCTTGGTTGGCCGATATCGCCGCCTTCCCGTACTATTTGGGCGCGCGCGCCTCGGGGGAGACTCTCTCGGTGCGCGGCTATGTCCCCAACGAGATGGTTCGCCAGAAGGCCGTGGACATCGCGCGGCAAAACACCTATCTCAAGGTACGCGACGAACTCAAAATCCAACGCAATCTGAGCCTAAGACCGTCGCTGCGTACCGCCGACGCCTTGCATACCGACGGAATGGAGTTGCTGCGCAAGAGCCTGGGCGAGTCGGCTCGGAGCATGTCGCTTGCGGCCCGGCCCAACGGCATCGTCGTCTTGACCGGACACATCGACTCCGTGGAGAGCAAGCTGGAGGTCAGCAAACTGATGCGGCAACTGTCCGGCTGCTATGGCGCGATGAATCAATTGGCGGTCGAGGAGATTATCCGCGACGGTCAGCGCGTGGCGCGGGTGACGCGCGATGGTTCGATTACGGTGCCGCCGATGGCTCTGGGACAACAACCGGAAACCTTTGCCGCGCCCGCGCCGATGCCCACCGCGTCGCAGCCACGATTCGAGTCCGAAAAGAAATCGACCGTGCCGACCCTGTTGCCCTCGCCGTCCGGTCGTCACCTGGATGCTCAAGACGGCGAACTGCAATTGCCGAACGTCGAGCCATCGAAACCTTCGCAGCCGAAGCAGAGCGGAACGAAGCTCGATGCCTTGATACCGCCTCAATTGCCCGCTCGATGGGGACAACCGCCGACGCCGAAACCGCAAAACAGTCCCTCGAATCCGACGCCGGAGAAGATCGGCTCCACGACGAATCGCAAAACGCCGTCTCCCACCATTCAAGGAGGACGCTCGGCGATGAGTTGGGAATCACAAACGAAAAAACCATCGCCGGCCGCTTCGACGACCGACATGACCTGGCATCGTCCGAGCGACGGAGAAGAGTCCGAGCCGAAGCCGACCGCGAGCAAAACGAAAGAGACGACGCGAAAGGCTTCCTCCTCGTCGCCTGCTTGGCCTCCAGCCTACCAAACGGGTGCGCCAAAAAATGAAGGCCGTCCCGGCACCATCACGTTCGACGACGATCCGACCCCGCCGCACCAACCGGCACCTCTGCCGATGGGAAGCTCGCATTCCATCTCGTCGGACCAATTGGAGCGACAAGTGAAATCGGCGTGCGGCCGGCAGGCACGAGAAGTTCGAGTCGAACCCCAACGCGACGGATCGATCCTCGTCCGCGTCAAGGTATCCAGTCTTTCTACAAGCGATCAACTGACGCGCAAGATCCTCGCCATCCCCGACATGACTTCGCCGAGAGTGCGGTTGATGATGGATGTTGGTCGGTGAGAGTCTCAAGCAGGCAGTAAGCAGCCGTGAATCGCCTCGTCTCCTCGTTCCCACGCCCCGCGTGGGAACGAGAGCGACCGGTCGTGAATCGCCTGGTTGCCACCTACTGCCTACGGAATCCACCGTCGCGTCAGGTCGCCGTAGGCATCGATGCGGCGATCGCGGAGGAAGGGCCAATTGCGGCGCACGTCTTCCAATCGGCGACGGTCGCAAGGAACGACCAATACTTCTTCGCCTTCTTCCGACGACTGCCCCAAGATCACGCCGAACGGATCGCAGACGAACGACGATCCCCAGAATTGTAAACCGCCGTCCGCCGGTCCTTCGTGGCCGATGCGATTGACCGCCGCCACATACACGCCATTGGCAATAGCATGGCTGCGTTGCATCAAAGTCCACGCCTCGCGCTGGGCCGCGCCATGCTCCGCCTTCTCGCTCGGATGCCAGCCGATTGCCGTCGGATACAACAGCACTTCCGCTCCCTGTAACGCCGTCAACCGCGCCGCTTCGGGAAACCACTGATCCCAACACACCAACACGCCCACTCGGCCGAAGCGCGTGTCGAAGACACGAAAGCCGGTATCCCCCGGCGTGAAGTAATACTTCTCGAAATACAACGGATCGTCCGGTATGTGCATCTTGCGATACAAACCGCACATCCGTCCGTCGGCGTCGAAAACAACGGCAGTATTGTGATACACCCCCGCAGTTCGGCGCTCGAACAGCGAAGCGGCAAGGACCGCGCCCGTCTCGCGCGCCGCTTGAGCTAAGCGTTCGGTAGTGGGGCCGGGAATCGTCTCGGCGAGATCGAACAGAGACGGATCTTGGCGCTGGCAGAAATACGGCGAGCGGAACAACTCTTGCAAACAGATGATCTGAGCCCCATTTCTCGCCGCCCGATGAATGGCCGACAGCGTACGCTCCAGATTGGCCGCCCGATCCGGTTCACAACGCATCTGAACGAGGCCGAGGGTAAAAGTATCGGCGATGGTGTTCGTCATGTTATGTGTCTCAAAATATGGACCTCTGCTTGTCACTTGGGGATGAAATACCTCCCCCAATCCGTCGTTCGACGATCGTGAATACGCGCATACATCTGTCGTAGGAAAACCGGAGGCGGCTGTCATCACAGGGTACAGATGAGCAAGAGAGAGATTTCTTCGCGGACTCGCCGAAGTTCGACGGGCCACAGGGCAAAATATCTAGATTTTCTTCTTGACAATGAAGTGCTGGCGAGGGACCATCGATCCGATGTCGGTGAAGGCCCTCCTCGGCAGCCCTTTACATCGAACGGGTTAGCGAGAGCATCGGCGCACGGAGAGCCGAGGTTATTGGGGATTTATTTTACGAGGAGCGTGCCGCATGTTTAGTTGGACTCAGATGCTTCACAATCGGTTTTTCGCCCCCCCCACCGTGTGCGCAAGTACACTAGGCGTAACGCTCGCCGCACACTGGAGACATTAGAGGCACGCGAACTCCCTTCGGCCAATCCGATGACGAACCTCGCACTCGATGGCTTTCGTGTCGCCGGCGCAAATCCTCCTGCGTTCTCCGCGCACTCGATCTTGCAACCGGGTTACGCCGTCGCTCTGTCGCCATTCACCACCGCTGCAGATTCGCAAACCTCCTTGGGCGAAAACCTTCATCGCACTGTCCTCATGAACAGGACGATAGCTCGTCTCACATCGGATACAACGCCGAAATCGACCACCTCAACTTCGACGAGGAACAACGCCCTGTTGGCCAACACCAGGGCTTCCGGTTCGGGCAGTGGCAGTGGTTCGAGTACCGTCAGTGGAGTTGTGTGGCTGGACAGCAATGGCGATGGTCTCCTAGACAACGGCGAATCCGGCCTACAGGGCATTACCGTCAACCTCGATGATCCGTTGGGAGATGTGCTGATGAGTACAACCACGGATCAGTATGGAAACTACTCGTTCAACTTCTCTCTTTCTCAACCCACTCCGTACAGAATCCAGGTCATCCTCCCCAACGGCGAAACGGCTACGCAAGAGAACGTTGCCACGAACGGTATCAATAGCAACATCAATGCCCTCGGTTTGTCTCCCGTTTTC
>JAKBCS010000196.1 GCA_021807595.1 Planctomycetota bacterium
TTCATAAATATATAATCATATAATTCCGAGAATGTTCATTCCGTACTCGCACTCGAGGATGTCCCCGATGACTTCCTCTTATAGCAATCGCCCCCGCCGAACGACCCACGCCATCAGGACGGTTTATGCTCCGACTCCACCAATGCCGAAATCGCAGCCGACGAACGGATCGCGCCCTCGGATAGACCGGGGCAAATCGGGCGTTCACTCGGATCGCTCTTCGAGCCTGTCCGATGGGGTTGATTTCAGAGCCGCGACCGTAAGGGAGCAGGGGCGAAACGGCTTGAAAAACCTGTCCTTCAGGGCCGCGGCTCCGACGGCACTACCCTTCTGAGGCAGACTCTCAGCGGAAGACCACTTCGTAATAAATTGTCTTGTCTTTGGCTCCATCAAGCGTAAATCGACCGTCGGTCACGGGTAGGGTTCGTCCGGTCCGTCGTCCGTCGTGGTCGAGGATATGGACGGCTTCGATGGGTCGTTCCGCGATGGAGACGGTTGCCCGGACGGGTTCCAAAAGAATGGGCGGCTTGCCGTTGTTTATCACCTTGTTGTCGGGGGTGAAATAGGTAAAGTCCGTGTTGCTTTGCCGCGCCAACGCGGTAATCAGCGCCCGCTTGCCGTTGACGAGATTCGACTTTAGGTCGAGGGCGGTGAGAAAGAGAGACGCGAAGGGGCTGTCGAGGCGGATGGTCACATGACCGAGCTTCTGTTCCTTCCCCTTGGCGAAACCGACGACCGCCTTTGTACCCGGCGTGTTCACGGTGAAAAAGCCCTGACCGGAGGTGTCCCAGGCGAGTTGCTTCGTGGTCGAACGGACGACGGTGCCGCGTCGATATTGCTTCATGTCCGGCAACCGAGAAGGCGTGGATTTATCGGTAAACTCGACGACGACCCTTCCCGCGGCCAAGGCCTCCGGCGGAACGCTGCCACCGAAGGTTTTTACGTCGCCGCGCTGTTCGATTTTGTCGGAGAAGTTGAAGTTGCCCTCGGCCAAGTCGGGAATGCGGATGCGTCGCGCCGCGATCACTTCGCCTTCCTTCACATCGCCGCGATAGATCGTACGGGCGAGAGCCGGATATTGACCGAGCGAGGTGGGCACGTCCGCCTCCCAAACGCCCCAAGGAAACTGGCCGGCTATATCTCCGAAGGCGCGACGGGTGGCTTGGGACTGAAACTCGTAAGAGGCATCCCAGCCTTGCAGCCCCAGACCGTAAACGGCCAGGATCGCCGGCCCCTCCGCGCTGTAGAGATTCGGGTAAACGTGAATCCACTCCGAAAGAGCGAACGGCCGGTCGAGTACCTGTTGGAGACCGCTGCCGAAATAACCGCTTCCTGGGTGCGTTAACATCGAAGAGAACATGCCGGAGCGTTCGCCCTCGAAATAGTTGTGCCGGTCGATGTAGCCGACTTTGTAATCGGAATAAAGGTTGTAGTAGTGGGGAACCATGCTCGGTGCTTGCCAAGGGGAACCGTTGAGCGGTCCCTTGTAACCGGCCTCGCGGATGGCTTTGACGAAGCGACTGTAGAAGCGATCCTGAACGTAATGCAAGAAGGCGGCGGTGTCGAGCAAGCGCCGCCTCGCGCCGCCCTTCTGTTTGGGCAAATGATCCTCGCCAAAGAACCACGGATTCAATTGTGGAACGAGATTGGCCTCCTTCAATTTCTCTTCCGGGCGCAGCGCATCTTGCCAAGCGGCTTGGAGCTTTTCTTGCGTTCCATACTTGTCCTTGAGCCAGTCGGCGAAGCGCGCCAAAAATCGCTTTCGATAGGTCGGACAGGCGTTGAAGGCTTTCTCCGCACTGTAAAAGAAGATGTCGTCCTCGTTTTGCAGTTCGAGAAAGCACAGAGCCGGTTCGTCCGCATATACGAGGCCGGTATAGGGGTTGCGGTGTTTGAGAAGGTTTACGACCATCTCGATCATCAGGTCTTGCACGTCCTCGGCAAAGTGAATGAAGGCATAGGTATTGCCGTTAAGGTTCTTGGCGATCTCGTCGTAGGCCAACAGTCGTTTGCGATCTCCGGGGACGACGCGAAAGCCGTAGGTGTGCGACCACCCGAAATAGATGCCGTTTTCCTTCAGTTTGGAGGCGAAGTAATCGAGTCGATCCATTCCTTGGGCATCCATGCGCGTCGAATCGTTGAGATCGCCGATGCCCATCTGATTTTTGGGATAGGAAAACTTGTGCATGCGCACGGCGTTGACTCCGTACTTGGCGAAGCGAGCGGCCGTGAAGTCCGCAGTCGCTTTGTCCGGAGCGCTGGCGGTGTACGAAAGGTTGACGCCCCAGAACTTGATGGGCGTGCCATCCGCCAACTCGAACCGATTCTCGACCATGCGCACGCCGCCGTGCTTCCCAGCCGGACGATCGAGCCAATCATTCATGTCGAGGACGCCCGCCGTCAACTCCTTGGAGGGTCGAAAGGCAAACCAATCGGGACCGGCCAGCGTTTTCGTCAATCGGTCGAGATCGGCTTGCTTGGCGAGGAAGGCGACTTTTTCGGGAAAAGTCAGCGTCAATGTCACTCGACGTTCGCTCTTGGGGAACAGATCGGAGGCCAGCACCACGCGCATGCCGTTATCGAAGCGGATCGGGCACGGTGGATCAATCTTCATGGCGATGGTGCCGCGTTTGTCGAAGTCGAAGTCGGCTTGCGATGAGACGGGGAGGTTGCGAATGCCGCGCACAGGCAAGGAGAACTTGCTGGGCTTCCCTTCGGGATGATGCAGGGTCACATTGCCTTGGCCGCCGACCGCATCGAATCCGAAGGCGGCGATGAGTTGCGTCAAGGGTACGTCTTTCTCCGCCTTTAGTTCGTAGCGAAAGGCGATTTGTCGAGCGGCGGGTTGCCATGCCTCGAATCCCACGTCAATTGCCTCGCCGTTTGCTTTGTTGACGAGGAAGGGTACGCGAAGCGAAAGTCGATCTCCTTCGTTCTTGTGCCGGGACTGCATGCCGATCCAGGCCCACTGACGGCCCCATCCGACGAGACTCAGATGTAGGATCGGTTGATCGCCTTGGCGGATGCCGAACACCAAAGAGTTGTCCGGGTTGATAATGGCGCTCCAAGGCTCCGCCGTTCGAGCCGAGGAGGTCGAGACGACGAGGACGGCGGAGACCGCCCAGCAGACTCGTCGGTAAAAGCTGCTGTGTCGGGAGGGATGCTCGTTCATGGGATTCTCGGAGTGAAATCTCTGGCGGAAGTTCGATAAGTCAACCGTCTCGCCATTTTACGCCTCGACTGAACCGTAGACCAGCGCGGGGGAAACAACCAATGGGTCGCCTACGGATGCCGCGGCGAAGGGGAGAGCGTTTGGCCGGATGGATCGATGTTCAAGCGATCTCAAGCACCGGCTTGCCGAGTACGTCCATTTTGGGCGCGATGCCCAGGCCGGGGCGCAGGCTCGCTGCCATCCGGCCGTGGACCCGCTGAGGAGCGCCGGCCGCGATGCTCACAGTGACGTAGCTATTGAAATCGGTCGAAGTAAAACGGAATTCGGGCGGCGTGCTGTGGGCCAGGTGTGCGATGGCAGCCGTGACGATGTCGCCGCCCCAGCTATCTTCGAGCGTCATGGCCACGCCGAGTGAAATGCAGAGATCGCGGACCTGCTTTGTCCGAGTCAAGCCGCCCAGCTTGCTGATCTTCAGGTTGACGACATCCATGGCGCGATCGGCGTGGCCGCGCAAGAGTACATCGACCGAGTCGATGACTTCGTCGAGGACGAACGGCCGATCGCAATGGCGGCGGATGGTGAGGCATTCCTCGTAGCTCAAGCAAGGTTGCTCGATGTAGACATCCACATCGCGCACCGCGCGAACAACGCGCATGGCATCGTGCATCAGCCAGCCGGTATTGGCGTCGGCCACGAGGCGGTCGCTGGGTTGAAGCAGAGCGCGAACGGCGTGGATGCGCTCTATGTCGGTGTCGGCGTCGCCGCCAACCTTGAGTTGAAATCGGGTGTATCCCTCGGCGCGATAGCCGGCCACGCGCTGCGCCATGACTTCAGGCGATTCTTGCGAGATGGCCCGATACAGCGCAACATCGTCTCCATAACGGCCGCCCAAAAGAATGCACGCGGGCTGCCCCGTGACTTTTCCGAGGATGTCCCAGCAGGCCATGTCGATGCCGGACTTGACGTAGGGATGCCCCTTGAGCGCGGCATCCATTCGGCGGTTCAACTTGCCGAGTTGGAGCGGGTCTTCGCCGATCAGGTGCGGCCCAAGCTCGGCGATACCCGCGCGGACGCCGTCGGCGTAGGCGGGCAGGTAGAACGGTCCCAAGGGACAAACTTCGCCCCATCCGACGATGCCGTCGTCGGTTTCGACCTCGACCGCCGTGCTGTCGAAAACCGAAACCGATTTACCACCCGACCACTTGTAAGTCCCCTCGTGGAGAGGCAAATCGACCCGATACGCGCGGATGCGTTTGATTTTCATGCGGCCATTCCTCGAAATAGAGCCTATCGGGTGGGACGGGTTTGAATGGCGTTGCGGATGATGGTCAGGATCGCTTCGCGCTCTGCCCCGACCAGCGGCAGGCGCGGTGCCCGCACCATCTCGGAACCGAGGCCCGTCTCGACCATCGCCAGTTTGATGTACTGCACGAGCTTGACGTGGGTATCGAGGTGCAGCAAGGGGGTGTACCAGCGATAAACGCGCAGAGCCTCTTCGTAGCGGCCAGCGACGGCCAAATCCCACAGGAGACGATTTTCGGCGGGGAAGGCATTGACCAACCCGGAGATCCAGCCGATCGCACCCAGTAGCACGCTCTCCAAAACGAGGTCATCGACGCCGCAGAACAGTCGATAGCGCTCGCCGCACAGGTTCTTTAGGTCGGTGATGCGGCGGACATTCTCCGACGATTCCTTGATGGCGACGAACTTCGGCTCGTCGGCCAGTTCCACGAACATCGTCGGCGTGATGTCCACTCCGTAGCTGACCGGATTGTTATAAACGAGAATTGGCAGATCGGTCGCTCGCGCGACGGCGCGAAAGTGGGCGATCGTCTCGCGCGGATCGGATTTGTAGATCATCGCCGGAAGCACCATCAGCCCATCGACCCCAGCCTTCTGAGCGTCGGCAGCAAACCGGCATGCCCGCGCTGTACTCGATTCGGCGACTCCCGTAAGAACGGGAACCCGCTTGCCGACTCGTTGCACCGTGCCGCGCAACACCTCCAGCTTTTCGGCGTATTCCAGGGAGTTATTCTCCCCAACGGTTCCAAGGACGATGATACCGTGAACGCCGGCATTGAGCAGAGCTTCGAGGTGCTTACCCGTGGCCGGCAAATCGACGGATTGATCGTCGCGGAACTGGGTGGTCACCGCAGGATAGACGCCGTGCCAATCTACGTTGAGATTTGAAATGACCAATCCCTCCTCCAATCACCGCCGATAGGTCTGCCGCGCAGCGTTAGATTAAGGCATTTGACCGCGATGTCAAGCTCTCTCTCTTCTCACCTCGTTGGTGGAAAAAAAGAAAAAGAATCCATCCGAGACAACTGCCACATGGACGTTCCTAAGCAATCACGCTCATGTACCGCTGACTGCCGCGCCAATAATTCCATCGCCTAGTGCCGCCGGATAAGCGAGCGTCTTTCATTTGCCGGTCTTCCCCACGAGTGGAGGTTGCTTGCGCGGGCCGAAGCCGACGTTAGAGTTGGATTCGTAGCGAACTTCGTCGCCGGTAAACTTTAAGCGAAGGGTGACGAGGAAGGGCGTTTCGTAGAAGCAGAGCTTTGCCGTGAATGTCTCGCCTTCGCCCCAGGCACCGCAGGCCGCCAAAGGACGATCGGTCAACATTCCCCAACTTCCTCGCCCCTTATGCCAGTCGCCGCGACCGCAGACGATCCGGTGATCGACGCCATCGATGCGACAGACGAGCGCTACCCTTTCGTTCTTGTCGTCGTTTTCCAAGGAAAGCGACTCGAGCTTTCGATCGTTGGCCGGAAACAGGTACTTTTTCCCCGCCACCTTCGCGGCTGGGGCCGAGCCTTCTGGAGTTCGCAGCGTCAGCGATAAGAGTTTCCTTTGGAGTTCCTTGCGGCTTTTCTCGTTGGCGGGAAGGGGGCTTGTCTTCATGGCCGGCAACAGCTTGTCCCAGACCAGATCCAGAACGGCCTGCATGTTGGCCACACCGCTGGTGATGGCGATGACCGCGTCTTGTTCCGGCAAAACGATGCAGTATTGCCCGAACGCACCGTCGCCGCGATAGCCGCCGTGGCGACAGCGCCAGAACTGATAGCCGTAGCCCTGGTCCCAATCGCTGTGCGGGTTGCTGCCGTTGGAAGTCTGGCGCGCCGTAGCCGCCTCGATCCACGACGCGGGGACCAATTGCTTGCCCTGCCACTTGCCTTTCTGCAAGTAGAGTTGGCCAAATCGGGCGATGTCTTCGGTGCGAATGCTCAGACCGTAGCCTCCGGCAGTGATTCCTTGCGGGCTGCTCTCCCAGGTCGGCCGTTCGATGCCCAACGGATCGAAGAGGCGCGGTTTCAGATAATCGACAACTTTCTCTCCGGTCGCTTTTTGGACGATGGCGGAGAGCATGTACGTCGCCGAGGTGTTGTAGAGGAAGTGGGTGCCGGGCTTGAAGGGAACCGGATGAGCGAGGAAAGTTTTGGCCCACGACTGCTTCGCGGTTCGCGCCGGCTCGGTCTGATGCCCCGTGGACATGCGGAGCAGATCGCTGACGCGCATCGCCTTGAGATTGGCGCTCGGCTGGGCCGGTGCCTCATCCGGAAAGAACTTCAGCACCTCGTCGTCCAGGCTGAGTTTCCCTTCGGAAATAGCCAGACCGACCGCCGTTGACGTAAAGCTCTTGCTCAGCGAATAGAGCGAATGAGGCGACTGTGGACCATACGGCGTCCACCAACCTTCGGCCACGACCTGACCGTGACGGAGCAACATGAAACTGTGCAGTGAGTCGATCTTCTCGTCGGCCTCTCGAAGGAACGCGGCGAGGGCGAAAGAATCGACCCCTTGAGCCTCGGGACTGCTGCGCGGCAACTCCGCTCCGAAGCAGACGGAACTGCCGACGGCCATCAATCCAACGACAACCAGTGTCTTCATCATTGCGACCTCAAAGAGATAGGGGCACGCGAGTTTGCACCTTTAATAAGGATATAGGGTAGAGATCGGTTCTCGAACCGTCCTCCGATACCGAAGCATTCGACGAGCGCGTGGGGTAGTCCTTGTGGGGCCTTCCGAGTACAACCGACAGTGCCACGGAAGGGTGGAGTCGTTCGTGGCGGGCGGAGTTGAATGGCGTCATCGCTCTCGCTTCGCAAGCGCACTCCAAGGGCAGCCTCCCATGCCAAAAGTTCTTGTGACCGATCATACGTTCGATCCTCTCGACATCGAGCGGAGTATTCTGGAACCCGTCGGAGCGGTTCTCGACGCGCATCAGTGCAAGACGGTCGAGCAGCTTTTGCCGCTCGTCGCCGACGCCGATGCGGTACTGACGCAGTTCAGTCCGGTGAATGCACAGGTGATCGCCGCGATGAAAAAAGCGCGCGCGATCGTTCGCTACGGGATCGGTGTCGATAACGTCGATCTTCAGGCGGCGAAAGCGCGCGGCATTCCCGTTTGTAATGTGCCGGACTATTGCATCGACGAAGTCGCCGACCATACTCTCGCCTTCATCCTCGCCTGCACGCGCCAGGTTGTATCCAACTGCGTGGGAGTGCGCGGCGGCAAATGGAGTTTGGCGGTTCCTCTCTCGGAGATGAAGGCGCTGCGGGATCAGACGGTCGGGGTCGTCGGCTTCGGCCGCATCGGCCGTGAGGTCGTTCGCCGGCTGCTCGCCTTTCGCGGCAAGATCCACGTCTTCGATCCAGCGGTCCATCCCAACGAAATCGAGGCCGTGGGGGCTGTTCCCGCGATGTCGATTGAGGAGATGCTGCCTAAAAGCGACATTGTTACCCTCCATTGTCCGTCAAACGCTCAGACCCGTCGCATGTTGAATGCGGAAAGACTCGCGAGTATGAAACGCGGTTCGATCCTCGTCAACCTCGCCCGCGGCGACCTGGTGGATACTCAGGCGCTGGTTGCGGCCTTGCAGAACGGGCATTTGGCAGCGGCGGCTCTGGATGTCTGCGATCCCGAACCGATTCCTCCCGGCCATCCGTTGTTGCAAATGCCCAATGCGATCGTAGCGCCGCAC
>JAKBCS010000197.1 GCA_021807595.1 Planctomycetota bacterium
GACGAACCTTCTAAACACTTATATCAGGTAGAAAATGGCGTGAAGTCCGGCTTGCCGGGCGCGGAACTCAGCGGCGAACTGTCGCCGGAACTGCTCGGCGTCGGCTATCTGATCGGGCCGCGCATCGCCTCGCTGATGATCGCGGGTGCCATTCTTTCGTACTTCGTGCTGGGACCGCTCATCGCCAAGTTCGGCGATCGCCTGCCGGTAACCGTGGCTCCAGCCGAGAAGCTCATCGGCGACATGGATCCCGGAGCGTTGCAGGGGAACTATCTGCGCTATATCGGCGCGGGGGCGGTGGCGGCGGGCGGCATCATCAGCATGTTGCGAGCCATGCCGTTGATCCTGGCTTCCATTGTCTCCGGTCTGCGCGATCTGCGCGCTACCCGCGTCGCCGGCACGCAAGCGGTCGCGCGCACCGAACGCGATATGTCGATGCGGGTGGTGCTATTCGGCAGCCTGGGATTGGTGCTGACGATGATGGCGATCCCCGCGCTGGGATTGGGCTTCACCATCGAAGGGTTGCTCGGCGCGCTGATGATTCTGCTGTTCGGCTTCCTGTTCGTCACCGTGTCGTCGCGTTTGACCGGGGAAGTCGGATCGTCGTCGAATCCGATTTCCGGCATGACCATCGCCACGGTGCTGATGACCTGCTTGATCTTCTTTGCCCTGGGCCACACCAAGACCGAGGTATGGTCCACCGCCTTGACCGTGGCGGCGGTGGTGTGCATCGCCTCCTCCAACGGCGGCACCACGTCGCAAGATCTCAAGACGGGCTATCTGGTGGGCGCGACGCCGCGGAGCCAGCAATGGGCGATCCTCGCGGGCGGCCTGACTTCGGCGTTGGTGATCGGCGGGACGATGCTGCTCCTCAACGCCATCGGCACCCATTATACCAATCGCGATCTTCCAAAAGTTAAATTGGCGATACCCCAAGACGCGCCCAGCGAGCGCGCCGGCAAGCCGCACGAAGACGATGCCAACATCTATCGCGTCGTCCACGTCCGCAAGAACGACAAAGACAATCCAGGAGCGGCACCCGGCCGCTATCTCGTTGCCGAAGACGGTACGCCGGCCTATCGAACCGACGTGCCCATCGACCGCAAACGGCGCGAGATGGACAACGACGAGAAGGCTCCCGATCCGTTCACCGCGCCGCAGCCGCAGTTGTTCTCGATGCTTATCCAAGGGATTTTGGGCGGCACGCTGGAATGGGGACTTGTGATTCTCGGCGTGCTGATTGCCCTGGCGATGGAGTTGGCCGGCGTGGCGGCGTTGCCGTTCGCCGTCGGCATGTATCTGCCGCTCAGCGCTTCGTCGCCGATATTCGTCGGCGGCATGTTGCGTTGGCTGGCGGATCGCCTGCGCGGCAAGCCGATCTCCGAAGCCGAGTCGGAAACCAGCGGCGGCGTGCTGCTGTCGAGCGGCTACATAGCCGGCGGTTCGCTGTGCGGCCTCATCATCGCCATGTTCCAAGTTCTGCCCAAAAACATCCGCGACGCGCTCGATCTGAGCCAACTCTTGGCGGCCTACGATCCGCGTGTCACGGCCCTGGGGATGTTCCTGGTGCTGTCGATTATCTTATTGTGGGTTGGAACGCGCAAGTCGCCGCCGGAAGAGATGCCGCCCTCGTAAAAACCTTCTGTCGGTTGGCCGCGACGTGGGGCGGAGCGCGCGGTTCGCGCGCCCCGTTGCGCGTCGCGGATAACCTTATCCGTCAACGAGGCGTTGCTGTACACCCGTCGTGCCATCGGATACGCTAACGGATGGACCTGCCGAGACGGAACACCTGCGAGGACGACGATGTACTTGTTGAAAATGACCAAGCGCCTGTTGCTCGAAACCGATAAGCGCCTGTTGTGGAAGCTGGCCTGGAACAT
Source organism: Planctomycetota bacterium (assembly GCA_021807595.1). Classification (GTDB taxonomy): domain Bacteria; phylum Planctomycetota; class Planctomycetia; order Gemmatales; family Gemmataceae; genus JAJPHU01. Next base: position 1,881 of record JAKBCS010000197.1, read on the forward strand.
GGGTTTCAAGGGCATGTTGTCGGTCGAAAGGCACAAGCGACGCCTGAGGCGCGGCGAAGTGTTCCCGCCGTTTCTCTACGTCTCGATCATCAACAGTTGCAATCTTCGCTGCCAGGGCTGTTGGGTCGATGTCGCCGCCAAGCAGGAGACCATTCAACCGGAGGCGATGCACAAACTGATCCGCGAAGCCAAGAGCATGGGCAATGTCTTCTTCGGCATCGTCGGCGGCGAACCGTTCATGCACCCCCATCTGCTCGACATGCTTGCCGAGCATCCCGATTGCTATTTTCAGATCTTCACCAACGGCCAATTCATCACCGACGAACGCGCCCAACGCATGAGGCAACTCGGCAACGTGACGCCGCTCATCAGCGTCGAGGGCAACGAGATTGTTAGCGACGAACGGCGCGGCCGCGCCGATGTCTACGGCAAGACCATGCAGGGCATCCAGAATTGCCTGAATCATAAAGTCTTCACCGGCGTTTGCACCAGTCTCTGTCAAACGAACATTGACGATCTGTTAACGGAGAAATGGGTCGATCGCCTGATAGAAATGGGCGTGATGTATACCTGGTTTCATATCTATCGACCGATGGGGCCGGACGCCAATCCGCAACTGTGTCTGACGCCCGAACAACAGCTGCGCGCCCGCCGTTTCGTCGTCGAGATGCGGGCCAAGAAACCGATTATTATCGTCGATGCCTATTACGACGGCGAAGGCCGTGCCCTCTGTCCCGCCGCCACCGGCATCAGCCATCACATCAACCCGTGGGGCGACATTGAACCGTGTCCCATCGTGCAGTTCACCAAGGAGTCGATCCACTCCCGGGAGGCCGATTCGCGCTCGCTGCGCGAGAAGTTCATTCAATCCACCTTCTTGCAAGATTTCCGCGCCTTGTCCCAATCGACGACGCGAGGCTGCATCGTCTTGGAGCGTCCCGATTTATTAAAACAACTGGTGGAGAAACACGGCGCGAAAGACGCCACGGTACGCGGCACGGCGCTGGCCGAGTTGGAGGCGATGCAAGTGCGAACCTCACAATATAATCCGGGACAAGAGATACCCGAAAAGAATTGGTTGTATCGTTTGGCCAAGCGCTATTGGTTCAACGATTTCGGCGTCTACCGCGGCCACGATCACACTCGCACTTCGGCACCGAGTCTGGTCCGCTCTTCGTGAGACCCCGTATCGCGGCGATCGGTGGGCGTTAGCCCACCGATGGTTCGCAGTAGGGGGAGGCTTACGCCGACGCCCGCCAAGGCGTGTTAGCGCGTTTGCGGTTTGAAGTCGAACTTCGGCCCATTCAAATCGCGCCAAATCTGCTGTTGTTCGTCCGTCAGTTTCTCGATGGCTTGGCGCGTGGCGGCCTCCTTCAGTTCCTTGGCCTTGCGCATGGCATCCGTCATTTTGTGAGTATCGGTGGGCTTGATGCCTTTTACCAAATCCTCCAAGTCGCGCTTCAGGCCGTCGCCGAGCGAGGCGATCTCCTCCTTCTGGCGGGCGCTCAGTTTCAATTCATTTTGTACTTCCGGCCTCTTGAATGAGGCGATGCCGTTGACCTGCGTTTGGATTTGTCGAAGGCGCTTCAGTTGTTCGGGTTTGAGGATGTCCGGCAGCGCCGTTTCGAGCCGATCGCGCGTTTCGTGCATGGAATCCAGACCGATCTTCTCCAGCTTGTCTCGATCGCGTCCGACCTTGCGGAACTCCGGTTGATACTTGTCGTACACTTCCTTGACGATGGTGCGTATCGCGCCGAATTGCTTTTCGGTAAGTTTGATTTCCTTCTTCACGCCGGGGTTGGCGAGCAGAACCGGCGCATCGACGCCGGCTTCCATCGTGCTTTGGAGCGTCGCGCTCGGCGTCTGACCGAAGAGCGGCGCGACCATCAGCCCGGCCAGCACGACGGCCGACAGTTTGCGAGAAAGACCACGCATGGGAGCTACTCCTTGAAAAGGGGGGCGCGATGGGGAGGAACGCCTTAATGGAGTTGATTATACAGGATCGGCGCGCGAGAATACCGCGATCCCTCGCGGCAGCAAGGGACCGCGGCGTTCGTAAGGTCGAATGATCGTCTCAGCGGCCCGGGGGAGGAGCTGGGGGCGCTTGGCGGACGGTGGGGCCGCGCTTGTCGCCGGATACCATTCTCCAGCCCGGCGGAGCTTGCGGCGCGTCGAAGGCTTTGCGATTCAGATCCATGCCGACTTGCAGATTGGGAATGTCCCACAGCACTTCACTCTTGTTCGCGTGTTCAAACCACAGCTGGCGCGGCAGGTAGTTCGAGCGGTTGAGAATCAGACGCGCCTTTACAAAATCCGATTTGTCGGCGGCCAGACGCGGGGCGATGTCCACATAAATGAAATTCGCATCTTCCTTGGCGACTTTGAGGTCGTAGCGGCGTTTGGCCTCGACCGCTTTCATGCCGAACATCAGCGACATCAGGCTGTCGTCGGCCACCTGTCCCGGCTTGGGCTTGGGTAGTTCGTAGTAGCGAATCTCCTTCTGATCCGGGGCGTAGGTGTAGATGTAGGTGCCGGTGCAGATGTATTTTTCCTTGCTCTCTTTGTGCCCGTCCAATTTCAGGTCGAGCAGGGCCAGGTTTTGGATGGCCGCGCCCGTGCCGGCTTTCATATAGTAGGCGACGCCGGTTAGCTTTTGAACCTGATCGTAGGTCGGATCTTTATCGACGCGCGTCAACTGCGCGCCGAGCGTCTCGACCTTTTTCATCGCCGCTTCCCATTTATCCAAATGTTCGTCGAGCTTGGGATCGGCTGCGGGTGCGGCGGGAGCCGCGGGTGTCTGAGGCGGTTGTTGCGGGGGTTGAGCACTGGCGGCGAGCGTTGTCACTCCGAATGCGGCCAAGATATAGCCGAAAGAACGCATGGGTCTCCTCCTGTGTTATCCGCGAAGTCCGTCGAATCGTGCGGGACACACACGACGAGCGGAATCGAGCTTCTAGCGCGTTATAGCATCGGGCGCGGCGGGCGCGAAGTCCGCCTTTTTCTAAATGGCCAACAAAAAGCGTCGGCCCCCTGTTACAAAAGATAACCGGGGGCGAACGCTTCGGACTCGCCGACCTTCTCTCACTCGCCCAGATTAACGTAAACGGTCTTCACCTCCGAGTACAACTCCAACGCATACTCGCCCAGTTCGCGTCCGAAGCCGCTCATCTTGAACCCGCCGAACGGCGCGGCGCTGTCGAACACGTCGTAGCAGTTGATCCACACCGTGCCGGCGCGCAGACCGTTGGCCAACCGATGCGCCTTGGTGATGTCGCGCGTCCACACGGCGGCGGCCAGGCCGTAAAACGTCCGATTGCCGCGCCGCACCACCTCGTCCACATCCTTGAACTTCAGAATGTTCATCACCGGCCCGAAGATTTCCTCGCGGGCAATTTTCATGTCGTCCTTGACCTCGCCGAACACGGTCGGCTCGATGAAGTAGCCGCGCTCGCCCAGCCGTCGGCCGCCGGTCAACAGCTTCGCCCCCTCCTTCTTGCCGGCGTCGATATAGCCCATGATGCGATCGCACTGCTCTTGCGAGACTTGCGGTCCCTGCGTCGTCTCCGGATCGAACGGATCGCCGACTTTCTGGGCCTTGGCCTTTTTCAGCACTTTCTCGACGAATTGATCGTGAACCTTCTCTTCGACGAACAACCGGCTGCCGGCGCAGCAGCATTGTCCTTGATTGAAGAACAGCCCGAAGTACGCCCCCTCCACGGCGGCGTCGAGGTCGGCGTCGGCGAAGACGATGTTGGGGCTTTTACCGCCGAGTTCCAGACTGACGCGCTTCAGATTGCTCTTGGCGGCGGCGGTCATGATGATCTGTCCGGTCGAACCCTCGCCGGTGAAGGCCACCTTGTCCACGTCCATGTGTTCGCTGATGGCCGCCCCGGCGGTCGGGCCATAGCCGGGCACGACGTTGATAACTCCGTCGGGGAACCCCGCCTCCTGCGCCAGCTGGGCGACGCGCAGAGCGGTCAACGGCGTCTGCTCGGCGGGTTTGAGGACGATGGTACAACCCGTGGCCAAGGCCGGCCCCCACTTCCACGCTTGCATCAGCAACGGGAAGTTCCAGGGAATAATCTGCCCGACGACGCCGATCGGTTCGTGCCGGGTGTAGCAGAAAAACGGCCCCTCGACGGGAATGGTTTTGCCGTGGATCTTGTCGGCCCAACCGGCGTAGTAGCGATAGCACTTGATGACCAACGGCAAATCGGCGGCCAGCGAATCGCGGAGCGGTTTGCCGTTATCGAGAGACTCAAGAGCGGCTAACTCCTCTTTGTTGGCTTCGACGAGATCGGCGAGCTTGTTCAGCAGTCGGCCGCGCTCGGAGGCGTTCATCTTCGGCCACGGCCCTTCCTCGAACGCCTTGCGGGCGGCCGCGACGGCGAGATCGACGTCGGCCTTATCGCCCTCGGCCACCCGGCAAATCGTCTCTCCCGTGGCGGGGTTGAGGGTGGCAAACGTCTTGCCCGAGACGCTATCGCGCCATTTCCCGCCGATGAGCAGCCGTTGATCTTTCACCTCGATGGGCTTGGGTGCATGTGATTTTTGCAGCGTCGCAGTGGCCATGTCGGCATCCTCCGGTGGTGTGAGAGAGAGGCGAACGCAAATCGCCCCCGATGCAGGCCATTATCGCAACCCCCTCGGGCGCGAACAGGGGTTCCCTCGCGTCCTACGGTTTGCCCTGCCAGCGGAGCGCGTTCGCCCTGCGCTTGTGGCCGCGGGGGCGGGGGGCGGGTACAATCGGAATGGGTATCGCTAGGGGTGTCCGCCGAGACGCGGGCTGAGAGTAGACCCTTGGGACCGATCCGGGTCATGCCGGGACGGAAAGCGAACCGTCTTCTCGCTTCCCTTCTCCTCTCTCAGTCCTCGTGCCATTTACACACGAAGGGATCCGCCGATGACGCAGATGGAAGCCGCTCGCAAGGGAATTATCACCAATGAGATGCAATTTGTCGCCCAACGCGAAGATCTCGACGCCGAGCTTATCCGCGACGAGGTGGCGCGGGGTCGCATGGTGATTCCGGCCAACAAGGTGCATTTGACCAAACATCTCGAACCGATGGGTATCGGCGTGGCCGGCAAGTGCAAGATCAACGCCAACATCGGCAACTCCGCCGTCACCAGCAAAATCGACGACGAACTGGACAAGCTGCATACCGCCGTGCATCTGGGGGCGGATACCGTCATGGACCTCTCGACTGGCGGCGACATCGACGCGATTCGGCAAGCGATCCTCGACGCTTCGCCGGTGCCCATCGGCACGGTGCCGATTTATCAGATCATTCAAAATGTCAAAGATGTCGGCGACATCACGCCGCGCATGATGCTGGACATGGTGGAGCATCAGGCCCAGCAAGGCGTCGATTACATGACGATTCACGCGGGCGTGCTGTTGGAGTATTTGCCGCTGACGACCAATCGCGTCACCGGCATCGTGTCGCGCGGCGGCTCGCTCATGGGGGCGTGGATGCTGGCCCGGCACGAACAGAATCCGTGGTACACGCATTTCGACGAGCTAAGCGAGATCCTGCGGGCCTACGATGTTACATACAGTCTGGGCGATGGGCTGCGTCCGGGGTGTTTGGCCGACGCCAACGACGAGGCGCAATTTGCCGAGCTGAAGACGCTGGGCGAGCTGACGCTCAAGGCGTGGGAACACAACGTGCAGACGATGATCGAGGGGCCGGGGCATATTCCGATGCACCTGGTCAAGATGAACGTCGAGAAGGAACGCGAGCTGTGCCACGATGCGCCGTTCTATGTGCTTGGCCCGTTGGTGACGGACATCGCGCCGGGGTACGATCACATCACCAGCGCCATTGGGGCGGCGTTGGCCGGCGAGGCGGGGGCGGCCATGCTGTGCTACGTCACGCCGAAGGAACACCTGGGGCTGCCGAACAAGGACGACGTGCGGCAGGGGGTGATTGCTTACAAGATCGCCGCTCACGCCGCCGACATCGCCCGCGGCCGCAAGGACGCCCGCAAGCGCGACGACGAGCTATCGAAAGCGCGGTTTGAATTCGATTGGAACAAGCAGTTCGAGTTGTCGTTGGACCCGGAGACGGCGCGGGCCATGCACGATGAGACGCTGCCGCAAGAAGTGTTCAAGTCGGCCAAGTTCTGCTCCATGTGCGGCCCGAAATTCTGCTCGATGCGCGTCACGCAAGACATCCGCAAAATGGCTGCGGAAGGCTCG
>JAKBCS010000054.1 GCA_021807595.1 Planctomycetota bacterium
ACCGCGCGCTTGCTGCCTCCGTTGGACGAACAAGAGGTGTGGGCGGCAGGGGTGACATACAAGCGCAGCCGCGAAGCGCGCGAACGCGAATCGGCAGGCGCGGCTCGATTCTACGATCTGGTTTACAACGCCGAGCGCCCCGAACTTTTTTTCAAAGCAACGCCGCGCCGCGTCGTGGGGCCAGGCGATGCCGTGCGCATCCGAAGCGATAGCCGATGGAACGTCCCCGAACCGGAGTTGGCGTTGATCGTTTCGCCGCGCCTGAGGATTGTCGGCTATACCATCGGCAACGACATGAGTTCGCGCGACATCGAAGGTGAGAATCCTCTGTATTTGCCCCAGGCGAAAGTTTACACGGGGTCGTGTTCGTTAGGCCCGGTCGTCACCTTGGCGGGGGCGCTGCCCTCGGCCGAGCAAGTCTCGATTCGATTGGTCATCGCGCGAGACGGCGTGGCGGTATTCGACGGATCGACGGATCTCTCCGCGATGAAACGCTCGTTCGAGGATCTCGTGTCCTGGCTGGGGCGCGAAAATGATTTCCCCAACGGTGTAGTTTTGCTGACCGGCACGGGAATCGTGCCTCCAGACGATTTCACGCTCCAAAAGGGCGATGAAATAGCCATCACCATATCGGGCATTGGGAGCCTGCGCAACCGCGTGGGATGAATTGCAGAAGAGCTGTACCAAAAAATAATCCGGCGCTCCCTTGCGGAAGCGCCGGAAGACCAGACTTACTTACGGGTCCCGTCCATCCCTTCGGCAGCCTGGCAGCCTTATCCGTCCCCCCTCGGACGGTTAAGAGCCCATAGCTTTGCGTCCCCGTCTCGCGACGGGTTCGCCTTTTTCGGGAACGGCCAAAAGCGCCGCTCACTACTCTTATCGAACGAGGCCGACCGAGCCCTCGCCCCATCGACCACATCAGAACTGTAGAGCGCATTTATCGAATGTGCAAACGGGGTGGTTCTATTTTTTCCTGCCCGATCCATGCGGGGCGGAGTCCTCCTCTCCGTGTACTCATGGCACCAGAGCATCCAGCTACCGACCCGTCCGCTGAACTCAAGACGAAGAGGTCGGTGACAACCCAACTGACACCCGCGCACGGCCTTCAAGCGGAGGGCCTCCAGGACATCGTTGACGAGTTCGCGGACATCGGGAGCGCTTCGAGGCGCGAGACACACTATTGCTGTCCAGTAACTCTCGTCTGCCGCCCCATTCTTATTTAGCCGCGAGTTGGTTCACGAATTCGGCGCGTTCGGGCGTGGCCAAGCCCCGTTGCATTACTTCGCGGATGCGAAGGGCATTGAGCCGCAGCATCTGCGTCGAACGATCGATCCTCGCCCCACCTTATTTGGCTGTGATTTCTCGTGTCTACCCTGTTTTCTTCGTGCTTTTGTCGATATCGGCGGGTTTGTCCTTGTCCTTGGTGATGCCGAGGAGAGTGCGCCACGTTTCGCTGGAATCGCCGCCATCCTTGCCGCTGAGGCCGCGTAAGGCGTAGCGCAAGGCGTCGCGCTGGGGGTAATCGCCGTTGGACTTGGCGGCGATTTGCGTTACTTCCTCCGGTTTGAGGCGGCGGACGCGGGTTACGAAATCGAAGCGCTGTTCGTCGGGCCAGGGAGTGGCAGCCTTGACGGGCAGATTGACCGAAAAATCTTGACGGAGAAACGTGGTGTCAGCGCGAACGAAATTGCCAGCCTGTCCGGCATAGTACAGGCGCGGCAACGGCTGACCCGGTGTGGGAACCAAACCTCGAACCAGGCCGTCTTTGTCGTTGGCCGAGGGTGCGTGGCACAGCAAACAGTTGCGCATGTGATTGAGACGCACCAACTCGCGCACGGTCCCCACGTTGCGCTTCGAGTCCATCACCGGCACGGAAGGATCGCTTCGATCGAGCAGATCGACGAGTCGAGGCAGCGCGCCCTCCGGCTTGAGCTTTCGGATGGCCAGCGCGGAGCGGTCGGCAACAGGCGGCCAAGGATAACGCAATCCTTGCAGCAGCACCGGCAGGTATTGGCCGCTCGGACGTTTCGCCAATTCGGCCAAGGCGGCGTCGCGCACCTCCGGCGACAGATCGACCAGCGCCCGTTTGGCCAACGCCGCCGATCCACTCACCCCTTTCACCTTGGCCAACTCGCGCACGAGAACCAGGCGCGTCGGTACATCTTCTACTTGCAACATCTGCAAAAGCGTCGGCAGTGCGCCGCGAAATGTCTCGACTCGGTTCTCATCGCACCACGATTTGAAGGCTTCCATCTTATCTTCGGCTGTGGCGTTTTCGATGACGCCAGCACCGCCCAAGCCTGCGGAGGCCACTTTCCCCGTTCGGGGATCGATCCTTCGCCTCAGACCCGGACGGATCACGCGCGCCCCCGCCCCCGGCACCGAGACGAAGCCCAGATCGCGCAGATTCTTTGACAGGATTTGCACGATGGAGGCCGTAGGCATATCCATCAGCGCGGACGCACCCAATTGAAGGGGCAAGCCCTCTCTGGTTCCGGCCTTGAGCATCTCCCTACTCAAATGCACATTGAAGGCGTACTCGACCGAGTTCGCGCCGAATCTCGCTCCTCCTCCCGTTCGCGCTGTCTTCTCTTGGTCGCGGAATGCCTCAACTTCCAGATCGCTAAAGAGACGTAATTCGGGGACGGTGAGAAGTTGGTTTCGTCCCTCCTCGTCCTCGGTTCGCACCCGTTTCTCAAAGGCGGCATCCAAGTCGGCAATGGTTGGCTTAGTCGTCGGCGGGGGTTTGTCCGGCTCATTCTTCGTCGGCGGGGGTTTGTCCGGCTCATTCTTCGTCGGCGGGGGTTTGTCCGGCTCATTCTTCGTCGGCGGGGGTGGCAGGGGGGAGGGGTCGTTCAGCGGAGGCGGTGAGGTAGCGTTGGGCAGAGGCGGAGCGAAACCGCTGCCGAGAATGCGATGCGTCTCGGCCTCCTGAACGAGATGATCGCCGCTCATCGAACGATCGTCCGCGTGAGTCGGCGCACGGTCGGGTTTATCCCTCGGCAAAGGTTCCTCTCGATTCTCGGCTACCGTCGGCGGATTCCCGTCTCGATTGCGCGAACGGTAAACCTTCAGGAACATCGTGACGGCGGCGAAGGCGCACAGCAACAAGAAGCTCGTGCCCACCAGGAACCATCCCAAACGGACCAAGCGCTCGCCGCGCGAACGTGTGCCATCGTCGACCGCTCGATGTTTGTGCGTTTCGGAATGGGATACGGCGGTTGGCTTCCGACCTCTGGGATGGCCGCCTTCGTGAGGCCGTGAAGCGTCCGAGGATGAGCCGAGCATGGAGTTCTCCCGAAACTGGGTGAGGAATTTTCCTTGCCCCATTCTATCCCCGCTGAGGACCGAATCTCAAGGCCATCGCCAACGACTTTCCACTCAATCGGTTAGCCGCGGAGCGGAGCGCGTCCCGTCGCGCTCCGCTCCGCGTCGCAGCTAACCGAAAGCGGATGCGGAGGCTCTCATAAATGGCCGTGTTCGGCGAGCCAGCGTTCGGCATCAAGGGCGGACATGCAGCCGGTTCCGGCGGCGGTGACGGCTTGGCGATAATAGCTATCCGCAACGTCGCCGGCTGCGAAGACGCCTTCCACGCTCGTCCACGTCCGCGCCGGTTTCGTCCAGACGATGTAGCCCTTGTCGTCGAGTTGCAATTGCCCGGCGAGGAACTTGGTGTTCGGCGTGTGACCGATGGCCAGGAAGACGCCGCTGGCATCCAGCGTTTCGGTTTGCTTGTCCACCGTGCTTTTCAGACGCACGCCGGTCACGCCGTCCTTGTCGGTGCCGAGAACCTCGTCGAGACCGCGATTCCATTGGATCTTGATTTTCGGATTTTCCAGAGCGCGTTGCTGCATAATCTTACTGGCGCGCAGCCGATCGCGGCGATGCACCAGATGCACGGTACCAGCGAATTTGCTGAGGTAGGTGGCCTCTTCGACGGCCGAATCGCCGCCGCCGATGACGATGACGGGCTTATTGCGGAAGCGAGGCAAAGCGCCATCGCACACGGCGCAGGCCGAGACTCCGTTGTTCTTGTACTTGTCCTCCGAGGGCAGGCCGAGATAATTGGCCCGCGCGCCGGTGGCCACGATGACCGCCAACGCCTCGACCGTTTGTCCCTCGCGCGCCGTCAATACAAACGGTTGACGGGAGAAATCGACCTTCACAATATCGTCCGTCACGATGCGCGTGCCGAAGTTGACGGCTTGTTGGCGCATCAACTCCATCAATTCGGGACCGTTGACACCGTGGCTGGGTTGATCCTTGTTATCTTGAACCCAGTAGGGTTGGCGCTCCTCCGGCAGCGCGGATTTCAGGAACTCGCGCGATTTTCCAGACGGGAAGCCGGGATAATTCTCCACCTCGGTGGTCAGGGCGAGTTGTCCCAACGGCAATGTGCCTTGCAGGCGGTTCTCTTCGATGATCGCGCCTTCGTAGACGAGCGGTTGTAGGTTGGCTCGCGCCGCGTAAATCGCCGCCGTCCATCCCGCCGGCCCCGATCCGATGATGACAACCTTCTCCGCCATAATGTCTCCTTTTCCCGGTTAGCCGCAACCCGAAGGGGAGCGCGGACAGCCCCGCGCTCCCCTTCGGGTCGCGGCTAACCGAACCGGCATGTTTCCCTCCCCATCAGCGACGATGAGCGGTACACTCATTGTAAGTAGGTAATAGGCAGAAAGCAGTGGGCAGTAGGCAGTAAATCATTATCGTTTGCAGTCTCTCGCTCGCCATCTGCTGTCTACTGCCTAGTGCCCACAGCTTACTTTTGGAGAGACGAATGCTTCGCTTGACGGATTTACGCGAGATTTTGCGCTATGTGCCGCGCTTCCGCGACAAGGTGTTCGTCATTGCCGTGGACGGGGCCATTGTCGAACACGACAACTTTCGCAACCTGCTGCTCGATGTGGCGCTGTTGCGCAGTTTGAGCATCGGCGTGGCCTTGGTGCATGGGGCGGGACATCAGATTCGCCGGTTGGCCGAGCAGACGAGACAATCGGCGTCCAACTACGACGGGACCGGCATCACCGACGAGGTCACGTTGCAACTCGCCCTGACCGCCGCCAATCGCGTGACGCACGAAACGCTCGAAGGTTTGTCGGCCAACGATCTGCGCGGCGCGTGCGGCAACGCCGTGGTGGCGCATCCGGCGGGCATCCTCAACGGCGTCGATCATCGGCACACCGGACGGGTGGAGCGCGTCGATACCGTGTTGTTGCAGGCGTTGCTCGGGCAAGACATTGTGCCGGTCATTCCGCCGTTGGGCGTCGATGGCGAAGGGCGCTCGTATCGGCTCAACTCCGATAGCGTGGCCGTCGAAGTCGCCCGCGCCTTGCAAGCGGTCAAGCTGATTTATTTGACGACGTTCGAGGGGGTTCAAGCTCCCCCCCTCAGTCCAACCCCTCTCCCCTCAGAGGGGGGAGAGGGACAAGGGGTGAAGGGGGAACGATCCACAACCCCGCAACTGCTCCGGCAGCTAACCGTGGAAGAGGCCGAGGCGATTCTCAAGAAGCAGCGCAGTGAGATACCGCCGGCGCAGTTGTCGAAACTCGAACATGCAGTGCGCGCGGGACGGGGCGGAGTGCCGCGCGTCCACATCATTGACGGCCGCGTTCAAGAGGGGTTGCTGGCCGAGGTGTTTTCCAACGAGGGCATCGGCACGCTCATCCACGCCAACGAATATCAGGCCATTCGCCGGGCGCAGCGGCGCGATGCTCGCCTCCTCTACGCACTCATTCAAGACAGCATCGAAAGCGACGAACTGATGCGGCGAACCTATGCCGAAATCGAGCGAACCATCGACGACTTTTTCGTCTTCGAGGTGGATCGGAATCTCGTCGGCTGCGCCGCGCTCCATCTGTATCCGCAACAGAAGCAAGCCGAGTTGGCGTGCGTGTGCGTCAATGTCCGCTACGAGAATCAGGGCATCGGCGCGAAGCTGATGCAATACGCCGAGGCGCAAGCTCGCGCCGCTGAGGTCGCTCAGTTGTTTTGTCTCTCCACGCAGGCGTTCAACTATTTTCAACAAAAGGGCGGCTTTATTCCGGGATCGCCGGACGACTTGCCTCCCAGTCGCCGCGATCGCTACGACCGCAGCGGCCGGCATTCGTTGGTGTTGTTCAAGAAGCTATCGTAGGGAACGGTTGGAGGATTCCCGCCTCAAAGGGAAGTTGTCGGCCCCCATTCCGAGAATGAGTACGGTATAATAGGATGGGAGGACGAAGGCTTTTGGGAGAGAGAGCTACCGACATTTTCTCTCGCGCCCTGTAGCCAAAGGAGGGCCGTCGTGAGACCTCACATTTCGATGGCGGCCAGAGCGGCCTTGGTGCTGGCCGGATCCGCGGTTCTTGCCGGCGCGGCGCAGGCCCAAGGCACGAATCCGAGTGGAACGCGCTATCCTTATTGGGATACCGCGCCGCAAGGGTATCGCGGTTCGTGGACGATCGTGCCGGTTCCGGGCATGTCGCCCAATACCATATCCAACGCCGCGCGCTCGCCGGGCGTGTCGGGCGGCTCGGATTTCGGATTGGGCGGAACTTACGCGCCGCCCTTCGTCACGTCGGCGGACATTGTGCTGGGGCGACAGAGCCTTGCCTCGAAGAAACCAGACAACAAGGCTCATATCTTGATGCGCGTGCCGGCGGACGCCGAAATCTGGGTGGAGGGCGTCAAAACCAAACAGACCGGCGAAGATCGCTATTTCTTCTCGCCGCCGTTGACGCCGGGCAAGAAATATATTTATCAAATGCGCATCCATTGGACGAAGGACGGCAAGCCGATGGACTTGACCGAGCGGCTTCTCGTTCAAGCCAACGAGTCCCTCCGTCGGGATTTCACTCGGCCCGCCCCAGCAACCCGACCGCGTTAGCCGTCCGCGTGCCTTCTCTTGAGTGTCGGAACGATTCCGGGTACACTCGAGTGGTCGAGAAATGCGATACCTTCGCCCTCCAGACGGGTTTACTCCTTCAAAGGCGATCTCCTTCGCCGGGCCTGGTAAATTCGAGAGAATATCCATGAGGAACCATCCGCGCTTTTCCTTGACCGCATCGAGCTTGCCGCGCATAGCCTTGGCGCTGCTGCTCGGTATGGCGGTGCTGACACCGCTCCTCGCCGAGACGCGGCCTCCGGCACTCGACAAAGCCGTTCCAGAAAACATTCAAGATTTGCGCATCATTCAGGAACGGGTCAAGAAAGTCACGGCGAAAGTCTCGCTGGCCACCGTCGGCATTCGCATCGGCGACGCGGCGGGCAGCGGCGTCATCGTGAGCAAAGACGGCTACGTTTTGACCGCGGGCCACGTCAGCGGCAAACCGGATCGCAGCGCCACCATCATTATGCCGGACGGCAAACGGCTCAAAGGCAAGACACTCGGCAGCAACGTCGGCATCGATAGCGGACTGATCCGCATTACTGATAAGGGTGAATGGCCGTTCGTCGAAATGGGGGAGGCTTCCAGATTGAAAACCGGTGCCTGGTGCCTGGCACTGGGACATCCCGAAGGCTATCGGCCGGGACGCGCTCCCGTGCTGCGTCTGGGCCGCGTCTTGGAGCGAAAAGACAAACTGCTCCGTACCGATTGCGCTCTCGTCGGCGGCGACTCCGGCGGGCCGCTCTTCGACCTCGACGGAAAAATCATCGGCATTCACAGTCGCATCGGCGATCGTCTCACCATCAATATTCATGTCCCCATCGACACCTATCGCGCCACCTGGGATCGTCTGGTCGACGGCGAAGTGTGGGGCGACGGCCGCAAGCGAGGCCCCTACATCGGCGTAGAGTTCGATGAAGAGTCGACGGAATGCAAGATCGCCAAGGTCGAAAAGGATTCCCCAGCGGAAAAGGCCGGCTTGCGCGCCAACGATGTAGTCTTGGCTTTTGACAAAGATAAGGTTGAAGACTTAGCGGATTTCCTCGCTTTCATCAAGAAACGAAAACCCGGAGAGGAAGTGCCGCTCCAAGTTCGACGCGGCGCGGAAATCTTGAAAATCAAGGTCGTCGTTGGGAGACATCCCGCGAATCGGTAGTGAATCGAGCCTTCCCGCTCGACGGAACCGTTCGCTCCTTGAGGAGTAGCATACCATGAGTTGCCGAGCCAATTCACGTTCGTTCTGGACGGTTTACGGTCTGCCGTTGGTTATTGCCGGAGCGCTGCTGAGCAGCCCGCTGACGGCTTATGGGCAGCGGACGCGGCGCGACGGCGGCGATGGCGTCGTCACCCGAACGAGTAAGGATTTCTTGAAGGCGTTCCGCGAGGTGGTGGCCAAACCGGTTCGCTCCACGGTGCGCATCCGCTGCGACGACGAATTGGCAGCGTTTGGCGTTATCGTCGGCGCGGACGGCTGGGTTTTGACCAAGGCCAGCGAGCTAAAAGGCAAAATTGTCTGCGAACTACACGACGGCAAGGAACTTGCGGCCAAGATCACCGGCGTTTCCGAAGCCTACGATCTGGCCATGCTCAAGCTCGATGTCAAGGCTCTCTCACCGGTCGAGTGGCGCGACAGCAAGGAAGACGCGGTCGGCAGTTGGGTGGCCACGCCGGGGATGAACGAAGCCCCGGTGGCGGTCGGAGTCATCAGCGTTGCCGCGCGCGGTATCTCCGGCAACGAGTTGGGGCGACGCGGGGCCAGCGGTGGCTTTCTCGGCGTCCGCGTGGAAGCCGCGAAGGTCGGTGTCAAGATTGTCCAAGTCATCTCCGGGAGAGCTGCGGCTCGCGCCGGTTTCGAGGAAGACGACCTCATCCTCGCCATTAACGACAAAAAAATAGCCAATCCCGAAGCCCTCTTCAAGACGCTGGGTAAAACCAAGCCCGGCGAACGCATCAGGGTGCGCCTCAAACGCGGCGAAGAAGAGATCGAACTGACCGCGAGACTGGGTGGAAGGCCGTTGGAGCGCGGCGAATTTCAAAATCAGCTCGGTGGCAAACTCAGCGATCACCGTACCGGATTCCCCATGGTGTTGCAGCACGACACCGTGTTGCGACCCGTCGATTGCGGCGGGCCGCTCGTCGACCTCGACGGTAAGGTTATCGGCGTCAACATCGCCCGCTCCGGACGCACCGAAACGCTTGCCATCCCCGCCGAGACGATTAAAACACTCCTGGACGATCTGAAATCGGGAAAACTCGCGCCGCCGAAGTGAACTTTCGCTTGCATCCGTTGGCTGCCAGGCGAAGATGAGCGAGTTGGCTCCGTCGCTCGCTTCGCATCGCGGCCAAGCCCCAGATGGCGAGGCGCGGCATGTCCGATTGGCCGACTCTGCTTCGCGCGCCTGAAAACGCCGACCTTCTCGACGATTGGTTCGCCTCGCTCGCAGCACGGCTACTACTCGGCTCCAAGCTCCTCGTCGCCGGCCGCGACCATCGTCTGGTCGAGGTCGAGTTGTATTATTGGTCGACAGCCCACGCCGACCCCTTCGCTCACCGCGATCCCCTTCAATCTCAGACTGGGCAGTGGTACTTCCACCGCGCTCACGGCGTCTATCGCGGCGGCAGTTTCAAGGGACTCGATTTAACTTTCGGACAGGGCGAAAGCTCCGGCGGGATTCTTCTTCGCGGTCTGGAAACGCCGGCGGGATCGCTCATCGACGGCCCGTCGTTGTGCGTCGATTATTTGCTTGGGGCGACGGGGACAACGGCGGTCGCGGAACTCGACCGAGCCATCGACAAACGGTGCGCCTGGATCGAGGGGAACCCTCTGATTCTGGAAGCGCGTGATGCGAGCGACATGCGGTCCATCTTCCGGTCTCCGCGCGTCGGCTTGTCGCTGAAGCGCGCAGCTGGAAGCCCTGAAGCGACGCGATTCCTTATGCGCCCCTACCGCTTTCTGACCGAACCGCGACGGACGAAAAAGGGCAAGACGCACCTGGTTCTCTCGCTCCACGTTCGGGGGGACGGCGTCGAGACCATTCAGACAATCACGAATTGCCCGCGCCGGTCGATCGAACGCTATCTCGCCGACTTTGAGCGCGGGCGAAACGAGGGGGAGTTCTCGCCGTATATCGGAGTCGATCTCGGACGGTCGGAATTGTGTAAACTGTACGGTGTGTGGTTTACCCATTGGGGATTTCCCCGTGAATCGAGGTGACAACGATGATCGGATTCTCGCTCTTGCGCCGCGCCGCGTTGGCGTTGATTCTCGCGCTGACCGCGATGTCGTTCGTCCGCGGACAAGCTGTTGATTCTCAACATCTCTCTGCCACTGTCGTCTTGCGCGTTCATCCCGACGCCAAGGTGACGGTGGACGGCCGCGCCACGAAATCGATGGGAGCGACGCGCCGCTTCGTGTCTCCGCCGTTGGAGCTGGGTAAGAAATACCATTACACCATCGTCGCCGAGTGGAAGCCGAACACCTACGAGACATTCACGGTGGTGCGGACGGTCCATGTCGAGGCCGGCAAAATCGCCGAGGAAGATATGAGCAAAGCGGATGCGAAAAGAGGGGATAAGCTCGTCATCATCTATGTCCCCACGCCGCCGGAAATCGTCGAGGCGATGCTGAAGTTGGCCAAAGTCGGCAAGGACGATGTGGTCTACGACCTCGGTTGCGGAGATGGACGCATCGTAGTTTCCGCCGTGGAGAACTTTCACGCCAAGCACGGTGTTGGCATCGATCTCGATCCGGTACGACTCAAGGAGGCCATGAACAACGCCAAGAAGGTGGGCGTCGAAGAGAAAGTCGAGTTTCGTCGGCAGGACGTTCTGAAGATCGACGATCTGTCCCAAGCCAGCGTGGTGACGTTGTATCTGTCCGACGACCTCAACGAGATGCTCCAGCCGATCTTGCTGAAACAGCTCAAGCCGGGCGCGCGGATCGTCTCGCATCGCTTTCGCATGGGCGATTGGAAACCCGAAAAGACCGAGAAGGTTCCCATCGAGCATCCGATCGCCGACGAGAAGCTGATCCACTTATGGACCCTCCCGAAAAAAGGCGGCGAGAAGAAAGGGGACAAAAAGCCCGGTGGTAAGTAGCAATTTTTTCACACGCGGAGATATGGCTTTCCGAGATTCGAGTGGAGGCGTGAGGCGTCCACGCGGGAATCGCCCCCCGCGCGGACGCTTTACGCTTCTCTCCGTCCAACGAAAAAGGGAGTTTCTCCACGGTCGGGAAGTCGTTGCGTCGAGACGCTCCTCATTCTTGGCTATTCTCTCGCCATCGCGTACATTGGAGTGAGACACGCGAAAGCCACTTGTTTACCCTCCCGCGACCGAGGAGGGCGGGACTGTCATGGATCGAATCACCATCCTTTGCTTCCTCGCCTCGTATACCGTCGCACTCGGTCTGGAATTGCTCTATCAACTGCGGCCCCTGGTGTGGTCGCGCTGGTTGGCGCTGCTGTTCGGCGCGGCGGGGCTGACGGCGCAGACCATCTTCTTGGCGGTGCAACGGCCGCCTCTCATCTGGCAATTCGGCTGGATGATGATACTCGCTTGGGTCTTGGCGATCTTTTATCTGATCGGCTCCTTGCATCATCGCCGTTTATCGTGGGGTCTGTTCGTTCTGCCGTTAGTTCTCGCCCTGGTCGGTTTGGGCGCGGCCTTTGGACTCCCTCCGGAAAGCGAGCGCTCTGCCGACAAATTGCTCTCGTTTCCCTCGGCGTGGAAAACCGTTCACGAAGGCTTGCTGTTGCTCGCATCCATCGGTCTGTGCGTTGGCTTTCTGGCCAGCTCGATGTATCTCGTACAAGCCCATCGCCTTCGCGCCAAGACGCTGCCGGGTCAGGGTTTGCGCTTGTGGAGTTTGGAACGCATCGAGGCGATGAATCGCCGCGCCATCGTCCTCGCCTTCCCGCTGTTAACGGCGGGGATTCTCGTGGGCATGGTGTTGATGTGGCACGACGGCCTTTCCGGCTGGACCGATCCGCGGGTGTTGGCCACCGGCGTCTTGTGGCTGGCTTTCGCTGCGGTGGTATACCTGCGCTACGGCTATCATCTGCGCGGTCGGCCGGTCGCGCTGTTGACCATTGCGACGTTCGTGCTGCTCGTCGGCTGCCTCGTACTCGCGCATCCCGTGGGCCAAGGAGGTGGGCGATGAACCTCTTGGCCATCGGATGCAGCTATAAAACAACTCCCGTCGAAGTCCGCGAACGCCTCAACTTCAAAGACGAACAGTTGCCCCGCGCCCATACCGAACTGAGCGCCGGTTTCGACTGTGAGGCCGTCATTCTCAGCACTTGCAATCGCGTCGAATTGTACGTCGGCTGCACCGCCGATGCGCAGTCGCCAAGCCGCGCGACCGGAAGTCTCGACGCCGAATGCATCTCTGAGTTTCTCGCCGATTTTCACCATCTGCCCGTCTCGGCCGTGCGCCCTCATCTATACATTCATCGCCAGGAGGAGGCGGTGCGGCATCTCTTCCGTGTCGCCGCCAGCCTCGACAGTATGATCGTCGGGGAAGGGCAGATTGCCGGGCAGGTGAAAAAAGCTTACGAATATGCGGTGCGCGACGACAGCGTCGGTCCTTTGCTCCACGCGCTCTTTCGCCGCGCGAGGCAAGTGGCTCGGCGGGTACGCACCGAAACCGGCATTTCGCACGGCCACGTCTCCGTCTCCAGCGCCGCCGTCGATTATGTCAAGCAAGTGTTCGACCATTTCGGCGACAAGACGATTCTCGTTATCGGCGCGGGCAAGATGGGCGAGTTGACGCTTAAGCATCTGCGCCAATTGAAACCGCGGCGGATTTGGGTGACCAATCGCAGTCCCGAAAAGGCGGAGAGTGTGGCGCGCGGCTGCGGCGGCGAAGCGATGCCCTGGGAGAAACTCGACGACTTGCTCGCCCGCGCCGACATCGTGCTGAGTACGACGGGCGCGCCCGAACCGATTGTGACGCGGAAGCGTTACGAACCCATCGCGGCGCGGCGCGCCGGCGGACCTTTGGTCGTTCTCGATATTGCCGTGCCGCGCGACTTCGATCCGTCTATCCACGACGGCGACCGGACTTGTTTATTCAACATCGACGATCTAAAACGTATCCGCGAGGCGACGCTGGAGGATCGGCTCAAACACATCGAGCCGGCCGAGTCCATCGTGCAACAAGAAACCAAGGCGTTTCTTAAAGATTGGTCCAGGCGGCGCAACGGGCCGGTGATCGCACGACTCACCCAAGACTTCGACTCGAAGCGCCGCGAGGTACTCCGCGAACTATTGGGCAGGCTGAACGGCAAACTTAGCGACGAAGACCGACGGCACATCGAAGGCGCGTTCCGACTGCTCACCAATCGCCTGTTGCACGGTCCCATCTCGGCGCTCACGGAGGAAACGCACGGTGGCGGCGGATATGCCCTGCTCGACGCGCTGCGCAAGCTCTTCCGCCTGCAAGAATGATTCCTCACTCGTTCGGCGGCGTCTCGAACAACGACTCGATCTCCACATCGTTCGGCAGGCGAAATAAACCTTCTGAAACGCGCTCAAGGATGCCCTTGGCGATGAGTCCGCGCGTGCCATAAAGGATATAGTGGACCTTATGATTGTCCGGATAGGGATAGCCGCGCATGCCGAAAAACTCCGGACACGCGCGCCAAACCGCGACGGAAATATCGTTGAGGGTGAACGGCTGGGGAATGGAGCGCGCCGCGCGCAACAGCGTTAGCCAATGGCCGCTGGCGCGCAGCTTCTTGAAGTTGCGCCGCCGCGTTTCCTCGCGGTCGGCGCGTTGATGTTCTCGTTCGAGATCGGGAACTTGTTGCTCCTCGGCGTATTCCCACAGGCTGCGCTGGCTCATGATGCTCCTCCGCTTCGCGTGTCCCCGATGTAGAGGGTAACGAGAGTTAGCGGATAAAGCAAGGAGCGTAGGTGGGCGAACCGCAAACGTCAGCTGCCGGGTAACATTCCGAGATTAACGTCGAGCCGACGGCCACAGTTCCGCCCCGTAGCGGGCCGCGTCTTGCAGGTCTTCCTCAATGCGCAGAAGTTGGTTGTACTTGGCGATGCGGTCGGTGCGGCTGGCCGAGCCGGTTTTGATCTGTCCGGCATTGGTGGCCACCGCGATGTCGGCGATGGTTGTGTCTTCGGTTTCACCGCTGCGATGGCTGATGATCGTCGTGAAACCGTGCAGACGAGCCAACTCGATGGCCTCAAGCGTTTCGGTCAGCGTGCCGATCTGATTTACTTTAATCAGAATGCTATTGCCCGCGCCCTTGGCGATGCCGTCTTTCAGGCGTTTGGTGTTGGTGACGAACAGATCGTCGCCGACGAGTTGCACTTTGCCGCCGAGCTTGCGGGTCAGTTTTTGCCAGCCGTCCCAATCGTCCTCGGCCAAACCGTCTTCGATGGAGCGAATCGGCCATTTCTGACAAAGTTTGTCCCATAGGTCGATCATTTCGTCCGATGTGGCGATGCGATCCGGCTGGCTCTTAAAGAAACAGTAGCCGGTCTTGCCCTTTTTCTTGGCCTCATCGAATAGTTCCGTGGCGGCGGGATCGAGAGCGAAGACGACGTGTTCGCCCAGCTTATAGCCGGCTTTGCCGATGGCCGTGGCCAGCAATTCCAGCGCTTCATCGCTGCTCTTGACGTTGGGAGCAAAACCGCCCTCGTCGCCGACGGCGGTACTCAGATGGCGATCGTGCAACACATTCTTGAGATGATGGAACACCTCCGCCCCCATGCGCAACGCCTCGCGGAAGTTGGGCGCGCCGATGGGAACGATCATAAACTCCTGAAAATCGACGTTGTTATCCGCGTGTTTGCCGCCGTTGAGGACGTTCATCATCGGCACCGGCAGATAGCGCGCGTTGCTGCCGCCGAGATAGCGATAGAGCGGCAAGCCGACCGATACGGCGGCGGCATGCGCGACGGCCAACGACACGCCCAGCATGGCGTTGGCCCCCAGCTTTCCCTTGTTCGCCGTGCCGTCGAGTTCGAGCAACAGTTGATCGAGGGCAACTTGTTCGAGCGCGTCGACGCCATGCAACCGGGACGAAAGGGTTTCGTTGACGTTATGCACGGCCTTCTGCACGCCTTTGCCGAGATAGCGCGCCTTGTCGCCGTCGCGCAGTTCAATCGCTTCATGTGCCCCGGTGCTGGCTCCACTCGGCACGGCGGCGCGACCCACCGAGCCATCGTGCAGAATCACCTCGACTTCTACGGTCGGATTTCCTCGGCTATCGAGGATTTCACGGGCGTGAATACTCTCAATACTGCTCATCGATCTACCTTTCGCTGTCAGCTGGGGGCTATCGGCTATCGGCTAAAGACCAAAGAAAACACTCGATAGCCGTTAGTTTTCTTAGGTGATTGCCTGGTCCGTTTCCAGTCCGGGGAGAGCAATGACCACCTCGCCCGCACAGCGGTACAGTAGTCGCCTCATACCGTCTGCATCTCCGTTGACTGCGCTTGCTTGAGGGCGCGGATACCGGCGGGAGTGATGCGATAACAGTTCGCCGCTGCTCCCAGACGCAACACGGGAGTGATGCCGGTATTCTGTTCCAGCCAGCCATAAGCCAAAAGCTCGCCGTGCAACTTCACCAGTTGGCGCGGTTCCACACCCTCGAACTCGCCGACGCGATCTTGCCACGCTTGGCGATCCGCCTCGCCGACTCCTCGATAATGTTGGAGTAACGCGTGCAATTCCTTCCCTTCGCGCAATCGTTCCATCTCGTCGAACATACCTTCCTCCGGGTGAAAACAAGGTGTGAAACCGCGAGGATAGATCGGACACGCGAGGCCGCCGACTGAACTCGGAGGGTGTCGGAGTGCGCGGCCGGACACGCAAACACTCTCATTGTATTCGGAAGGGGGATTGATGGAGATGGAAGGGTTGGAGAGCGCGAGGCTTGACGGAGATTCTCTCTCGACAAGCCCAGCGCTATTAAGCGGCTTCGCGTTCGAGGCGCAGGATGATGCCGCGCGACGAGGCGCGGATGAAGGCGATCATCTCGGCAACTTCGGCAACCTGCCCCAAATCGCGCTGCATGTGTTCCAGCGCCGCCGGCACGAGCATACTGCTACGATAGAGGATGTGAAACGCCCGGCGAACGGCGTCGATGTTCGCGGACGGAATGCCGACGCGGCGCATGCCGACGACATTGACGCCGACGACGCAGTTCATGCGTTGCTGAATGATGAACGGCGGAATGTCCTTGGTCGAGGCGGAGGTTCCACTGAGCAGGGCCAACCGTCCGACGCGGCAAAACTGGTGAATGGCCGCGTTTCCGGAGATGTAGACGTTGTCTTCCAGCACGCAGTGGCCCGCCAACAACGCTCCATTGGCCAAGATGCAATGGTTGGCGACGCGGCAATCGTGGGCGACGTGGCTATGAGCCATCAGAAAGTTATGGTCGCCGATCCGCGTCTCCCACGAGTGGGTCGTACCGCGGTGGATGGTAACGTGTTCGCGGATGATGTTGTGGTCGCCGATGAGGACGCGCGTTTCTTCTCCTGCGTACTTGACGTGCTGCGGTTGTTCGCCGAGGACCGCGCCGCCGAAAACGACATTGTGGCAGCCCATTGTCAGCGGGCCGATCAGATGCGCTCCTGGTCGAACGACGCAATGCGCGCCGATGCGAACCGCCCCTTCAATGACGACATAAGGCCCGATTTGAACGTCCTCGCCGATGTCGGCTTCCGGCGCGACGAGGGCGGTTGGATGAACGCGAGCGGACTGTGCAATAGGCATGACGGCACCCGGACTCGATACGGCAACGAACCCCACTCGACCAGGCCGGCGGATGCGTCGGTGTTTCCAACCCGTGCCCGACTCTCTGTTCCGGCGTCATTCACTTCAGCCTGGGACAGACCTTCTATAAGCGTTCGGGCCGCTCGATGCCAGAGCAATTTCTTCCTCTCTTCATCGAGCCTGCGCCCCGGCAATTTAGCGAAAAATGGCAAGCGAATGGATGCGCTATGCGGTAGAATAAATAAAAGGAGGCCGATGTGGAACACGATGCCAAGGTTTGTTATTGCTTTCATGTCACGCGGCGCAAATTGCTCAATTTCTTGCGAGTCGAGAAGCCGCGCGTGGCCAGCCAACTCTCGGCGTGCGGCGGCGCTGGCTCCGGTTGCGGCTGGTGCGTCCCCTTCTTGAAACAGCTGTTCGAGCAAGCCACCACTGGCGAAACAACCGAGTTAGATCGCCTGACTCTGGAGGAATACGAACGCCGGAGAGCCGCGTACATCCAATCGGGCAAGGGTAAGCCGCCTGCCGATTAGTTCGACTACGTCTGCCAAACGCACCACAGAAGATAGACCAACAGAAGGTAGGTCGCCACCGTCGCCGGCCACGATTTCGAGTACAGCTTCACGGCGCTTCCGGCGTACTTATTCAATCGCAGGCGAACTCCCATGAAATCGACGCTGTACAGTTCATCGAGTATTAGGTGCGACAGGAATCCGAGCATGATGCCAACGGCCAGGAACGTGCGCAGTCGGATGTTGGGACTGGGATACACCAAATAGGTCGTCAACCCGGCGATCACCATGGCAGGAAGACTGTGAAACATGCCGCGATGCACGGTGAAGCGATTGAAGAAATGCGACAACAGATAGCGAATGAAGAGATAAACGACGCCAAGAACGACGATGGTTTGTTCGGTGGACTGCCGAAAGTGAGCATAGACGCGAGGAAAGAGCAGAAACGGGGTCACGGCGGCGGATATGCCGAACAATTCGCGCACCGGCACGCCGCTATCGCTGTCGAGATCGGGTAAAAGCCCCCCGAGCGTCGTCAGCCCGGTTGCCACGATTGCTGGTCCCCAATCCCAATTCCATTCGAGTAAGGCCAAACTGCCATAGCCAGTGCCAAGCAGTCCCGCGAATGTCAGATGTCCGCGATAACTGGCCATAGGGAGGAGAAAAAAATGTCCTGTCGGAGTTATTCTCGGCGTCGCCCAGTCACCGAGAACCCCTGCCGACAGGACACTTTTATAGTAGACGGGTGATTCTTGAGAGTCAAGAGGAGAATCGGCGAAATTTTGTCGGAGACTTGGGACGCATGGACCTCTCATCTTGGAGGACACGAAAGAGGCGTGCCTGGCAGAGAATCTCTCTAAAAGAGCATGCCCGTTTCAAATTGCCCGTCGTCGCAGCGTTGAACGCGGACGCAGCTACCCAACAGCGCGATGGTTTTGCGGCTGGAAGGCGAGTCGAGTTCGAGTTGAACGCGCGACCCGGCGAGTGCGCGGGGCAAATACAATCCCATTCCCCCCAACGAGATGTCCTTGCCTTTGCCTTCAACACTTTCGATGACTGAGTTGTCTTCGCGATAGAAAGTGACGCGAACCGGATGGGGCCACGGCACGCGCGTTTCCGTGCGGCGTTCGGGAAAAGCCTGCAAGTGCGCGCGCAAACTCTCCACAATGAGCGGGCCGATCTCTTGGACCAATGGTTCCTCGACGGGATTGCTTTTGGGAGAACAACGGATGCGCGCCAACAATTCGGATGCCATGGTTTCGGTGGTCGGCGGCTTCAACGTATGCAATTCGACGAGGAGACCGCGCTGTTGTCCCAGCCAACGCCTCCAGAAACTACCCGGTAGGGGAACCTCGAAGACCGCGACCTCGTTCGTGGTGCGTAGAATGCGAGCGTTCCACTGAAGACGAAACGTCTCAAAACGAGCGCTGGCCGTCCGGGGTGAAAAGCGAGCCGAAAACCGATCCTCCAGGATTCCTCCCGACACGGGCTTCGTCTCGCGATCCGTTTGCGATGAAGGAAGTGCCGATCGAGCCTCTAAGATCAGTTCGGCGAGCAGAACGCTCGCTCCGGCACCGACTTCAGGAGGCGGCGCGGCCTGATTTTCGACCGCTCGCTTTCGTTCGCCTTTCGCCGCCTGGTCTTTCGCGCGCGCTCTTGTGGTTCGATGGGGCGCAGTGGCCTTAATGGCAGCGAAACGAACGGTATCGTGCAAGGGCGCGGCTTCCGCCGACAGCTTCTGGCGCGAGGCGAGCGCTTGCACAAACTCGGTGCAGCTGGGATAGCGCTGAGCCGGATTCTTGGACAAAGCGCGCGCGATTGCTGTCCGATCTTGGGCCGGCAATCCGGACAGATCAGGCTCCACCGTGGTGTGTTGGAGTGCTAACTGGCGCGCATTTTTGCCTCGAAACGGCAGGGTGCCTGTCATCAACTCGTGATAGACGATAGCCAAGCTATACTGATCGCTCGACGAACTAATCGCATTGCGAAAGAGTTCGGGAGCGGCGTAGGGAGCCGTCAATCCCCCCGATAGGAGTTCGCCTCCATGATTTGTTTCGTAGTCGGCCAATGAGCGGACCAAACCGAAGTCGGCCACTTTGATGTGATTGCCCACCAACAACAAATTGCCGGGCTTGACATCCAAATGCTGCAACCCGTGCCGCAGGTTCATCACGTCGAGCGCGTCCGCCGCTTCGCCGAGATAGCGCATCAGCTGACGGCGCGGGATGCCGATTGCCCCGCGCGCGCGGTGTTCCTTTAGCAAATCGCACAAGCTCGCGTCCGCCAACTCCATGACGATGACGAGTTCTCCGTCGATGGATTCG
Organism: Planctomycetota bacterium; assembly: GCA_021807595.1. GTDB lineage: Bacteria > Planctomycetota > Planctomycetia > Gemmatales > Gemmataceae > JAJPHU01. The sequence continues at coordinate 19,441 of JAKBCS010000054.1, forward strand.
ACGCGCTCCATCGACAGGATAAAGGGATGTCGCAGCGATTTAATATGTTGAATGGCTCTCAATTCCTCGACGGCTGCTCCCGCTCCGCCGCCGGGAATGGAGCGTTCGCCTTCGACGAACTTGATGGCTTTGCACAGTCCACCGGGAGCCTCGCACTTCCACACTTCTCCGCAACCGCCGCGTCCCAACCGTTCGAGGAGACGATAACCCGGTATCGGCTCGCGATTGCGCTTTTTGATCGCCGTCACAGCATCTACTCCACGCCGAACCCACGCCGCGCACTCCACGCCACCTAAATCTAGGTCCGAGATCGACGAGAAGCAAACGGCACGTTGGTTCGTTCCGATGGCTCGCCGTGGGATCGAGTCGCCGAGGTTTTGCGTCTACTCCAACGGAGCGGTTGCGGGAGGTAATCCGCGTGTGACAGCGGGGCAGGTATGGCGAGCGTTCAACCAGTAGTGCGCGGGGGTGTTGCGTCGTCGTCGTCGGATTTCCCCGGTGCGGCATGTCAGCGAGGTCATTTCCTATCACCAATGGCGGAACGAGCAAGCAAGTCCCACAAGAAACGGTATTCGCGGACTTCGCGTCTTCGTCCGCAATGGCCCTCTTGCGCCGCGCGCGCGGTCGAAGGGCACTCGATTGCACCCCAACACATCACAGCGCACTTATTAGGTCACGCGCAGGAAGTCGGCGGCGATCAATTCGTCGAGTCGCCAATCGGCCACCAGCGATTCGGCGACGACGGTGGCGAACAGAGCGCCGCAGCCTCGGCAAGCTCGATGCCAATTCTGTTGGTGTTGCCGAAGCGTCTCGCGGTAGCGTTGGGCGATGATCGCATCGACGTGGATCTCGCGGACTTGCTCGGTCTCGGAGTCGATGAGTCGGAGCGCGCCGTCTTCGGGTGGATTGGCGTCGGTGTCGGCGAGCAACTGAATGACGGCGACTGCGGCCGCTCCTTCGGCGAACGTCCGCAGCGCGAGCATCGGCTCGCCGATCCACAAGAGATCGCTGATGAAAACGCGCGCGGCGCGCGGCCGCCAAGCCGGACAACCTCTTGCCATTCGATCCGCCGGACTTCCGCGATGATTCAACTCGATGTCGTCCCAGAGCGAAGGCGCAAGGCTACCGTTGGCCAGCGGTCGAATCTCATCGCTCATCAGCCAAACAGCTCGACTGAATCCGGCGTTGGCCGCCGCCGTCGCCAGCAGAGCGGTCAGCCCCAGCGTCGCTCGCTCCTTGGCCGTGTCTTCCAACGCCATAGACCGCGACACGTCCACCACGAGATCGAGATGCGGCGCAATCTCCTCGCGGTACAACTTGACGGTTAATTGATCGCTGCGGGCGAAGGCATTCCAGTCGATGTGGCGAAGGTCGTCGCCGACTTGATAGTCGCGGTGATCCTTGAATTCCAGCGAACTACCGGCTCGCTGCCCAAGGACCAACCCCGTCGCGCCGCGCGGCGTCTGCCGTGGTGGACGCAAGGCATACCGCTGCCCCACACGCTCGCCTTCGCTCAGATACGCTCGCCGTGTATTCATGCGATCTCTGAAATTGTAATGTCTCAAGCTGAAACGGATGATCGCGGAGTTTGGGTCAGGGAGTAGAGGACAACCTCACTTGGAACTACAGGAGATTGTACGGGTCGTTCAATCCGTGGCTACAGGCTCCTTTTCTGTGTTGCCAGGGATGGGTCGCCCTAAGGGAAAGGGATCACCGTACTGGGGCGCGAAGGGACAGGGCTTCATCCCTCCTCTCGCCGAGTGGAATGGTGCGGGTATAGGGCCTTCCGCGCAAGGACAACCGATTTTGAGGTCGATCGAACTCTCCAGTCTTCTTGACACGCTCGCATAACCCTGCTTCCATTCATGCGGATACCAGAAACCGTGCGAAGTAGGATTATGACGAAAAAATTGTACATCGAAACCGTCGGCTGCCAGATGAACGTACTCGACAGCGAATTGGTGGTCGGTTCTCTGAGGCGTCAGGGCTACGAACTGACGCACGAGGCGACCGACGCCGACGTGATTCTGTTCAATACTTGCAGCGTTCGCCAGCACGCCGAGGACAAGATCTACAGCGCCCTCGGTCGGCTCCGCGGGCACAAGCAACGGCATCCCGATAAGGTCGTCGGCGTTCTCGGCTGCATGGCGCAGAAGGATCAAGACTCGATCCTGCGCCGCGCTCCGCATGTGGACATCGTGTGCGGCACCGGCCAACTGGCGCAGCTGCCGGAGTTGATCGCAGCCGTCAAGGACACGCGAACTCCGCAAATCGCCCTCAGTCTCGAGCGCAACGAAGCCTCGCGCCACGAGGTCGAACGCAGTTTCGAGAGCTACGATCCGCTGCGCGATCCGTCGATGCGTCCGTCGCCGTTTCAGGCATACGTCCGGATTATGATCGGCTGCGATAAGTTTTGCACCTACTGCATCGTGCCGAGCGTGCGCGGGCCGGAGCAGAGCCGACCGCCGGAACACATTGCCGCCGAAGTGCGTCAACTCGCCGCCGAGGGCTGCAAAGAAGTGACGCTGCTCGGCCAAACCGTCAACAGTTACGAATATAAATATGGCGATGGACGGCGCGAACGTTTGAGCGATCTGCTGGCCCGCCTTCACGATACGCCGGGCATCGAGCGGCTCAAGTTTATCACCAACTTTCCGCGCGACATGAGCGACGATCTGCTCGACGCAGTGCGAGAACTGCCGAAAGTATGCGAATATCTGCACGTCCCAGCACAATCGGGCTGCAACGAGATGCTCAAGCGCATGAAACGGCTGTACACGGTCGAGTTCTACCGCGACATGCTCCAGCGCTGCCGCGAGCGCGTGCCGGAGGTGGCGATTAGCAGCGATTTCATCGTCGGCTTCTGCGGCGAGACCGAAGAGTCGTTCCAGCAAACGTGCGACCTCGTGCGCGAGGGCGGGTTCAAGAACAGTTTCATTTTCAAATATAGCCCGCGTCCGGGAACGAAGGCCGACGAACTGTTCGCCGACGACGTGCCGGAGGAAGTCAAGAAGCGCCGCAATAACGATCTTTTAGCGATCCAAAATAGCGTCAGTCTCGCCGATCATCGCCGTCGCATCGGGCAGACCGTCGAAGTGCTGGTCGAAGGGCCGAGTAAGAACGAATTGAAGGCGAGCGGGGGGCGTCAGCCCTCCGATTCATCGGGACCGAAACAGTTGACCGGACGCACGACGACGGATCACATCGTCGTTTTCGAGGGCAACGAACGGCTGATCGGACAGACCGTCTCGATCCGCGTTGAGGAAGCGACGGCGTTCACGCTGTTCGGCACGGTGGTTACGGATGAGCGGGTGGGCGTGGAGTCGGAGCGTCTTGTGGAGCCGACGATTTCTTCGCTGCAAGAAAAGAATAGCCGCGTCAGCCTTCCTCTACTCTAATCTGAAATAGGGACGAATTGAGGAGAATTATCGTGGAACAAACTCTCATGGGTCGAGTGCGAACCGAAGTGATGGTCGAAAGTATGGAAGATCTCTGGGCCGCGAAAAAGAACCTATGTGAAGCGGACCAGGTGCGGCGCATCGTCGTGAAAGACGCGCTGGTCGATACCGGCGCGACCACGTTGGCTCTCCCGACGCGGTTGATTCACCAACTCGGGCTGAAGCAAGTTTCCGAGAAGAGAGTAGTTGGAAGCAACGGTTCCCATCGAGTCGCCATCTACGACGCCGTCCGTATCACTATCCAGGATCGCTTTTGTACGGTGGACGTGATGGAAGTGCCGGATGAGGTACCGGTCCTCGTCGGTCAAATCCCGCTGGAAATGCTGGATCTGGTCGTCGATCTTCAGGGTGGGCGGCTGATCGGCAACCCGGCACACGGCGGCGAACACGTTCTGGAGTTGTACCTATTTCGTCTGGCATCGCCGCTCGTTTGACCTTATGCTGAAAGAGGTCGTCCGGAATAGGAGGATGTCAGCGTGATCGATGTGAATGCGCCGCGCTTTCCGCTGACCGTGCATTTACCCGCAGAGTTAATCGAGGAGATCCGCATACTCGCGGGAGAGAAACAAGTATCGATGGACGACGTGGTTCTGGAAGCCTGTTCGGATTACACCGAGCCGTACTTCTGGGAACGCAGTTAGAAAGAGTGGCGGAAGGAAAATCCCAACGAACCGTTGCACGAGTTCGGCAGAGACGGTGAGGAGATGTTACCCTCTGACGCGGCCAAGGATTGACGAAAATGAAACGCAGTTGCCTACTTGACTTCGACAATACGAAATCGTCCTGTGGAAGTCTTCTTAACTCATGCGGATGGAGTTCACAAACCCTGCGTCGTCAATCTGGACTCGATCGACACAATACCCAAGCGTTATCTCAAATACTTCATGTGTACTCTTTCTGCTGCCAAAATGGATGATGTGAAAGAAGCCATTCTTGAGGCTTTCGACATGAAATAACCCTGGCTTCCTCTCCAACGATCGTGACATGCAACTGGAACAACTGCGAAGCTGCGTGGATTCTCTGACCGGCGCTCGGACCTTGATGCACAATTGGCGATTGCGCGATCCCGAAAGAGGATGGCGCAACTTGGCGGGACTCGCCGAGGTTCTGTCGCTCGATGGTCTGCGCGAAATCTGTACGCCATTGGGGCGCTTGCTGCCGCGCTGTCCCGATCCGGACATGGCGCTGAACAACCTCGAACGCTTTCTCGCCAACCCCGCCGCCGCCGCGCAGACGCCGATTCTCATGGAAAATCGCGCGCGTGTCCTGGAAATTCTCTTGCATCTGTTTAGCACCAGTCAACTCTTCAGCGATCTTCTGAGTCTGAATCCCGATTACCTCGACATGCTCCGCGTGCCGCTGCGGCGCAGTCCGTGCAAGGACGAACTGCGGGCACAACTGCAAGACGAAGTCGAAGCCGCCTACGAAGACTCCGCCGTCATGCGGGCCTTCCGTCGCTTTCGCCAACGACAAATGCTCCGCATCGGCACGAACGACATTATCCGCGACCGCCCTTTGGAAGAAATCACGCGCGACATTTCGCACGTCGCCGACGCGGCCATCGAAGTCGCTCTGACGGTCGCGCTGCGTCAAGTCGGCAAACGCTTCGGCAAACCTTGCGGCGAGACGGGCGAGCCGGTCGGCTGCACGGTGTTGGCGTTCGGCAAGCACGGCGGCGAGGAACTCAACTATTCCAGCGACATCGACTTGATGTTCGTCTACTCGGACGAAGGAGCGACGCGCGGCTCGCGCATCACCAGTCTGGGCAACGACGAATTTTTCGCCCGCGTCGTCGGCGAGGTGGTTCGCCTGTTGTCCTCGCACACCGATCGAGGCCATGCTTTCCGCGTCGATCTGCGCCTGCGCCCCGAGGGGCATCGCGGGCCGTTGGCGCGATCTCTGGCCAGCACGCTCTCCTACTACGACGCGATGGGTCGCACCTGGGAGCGGCAGGCGCTCATCAAAGTCCGTCCCGTAGCCGGCGATCTGGCGCTCGGCCAACGCTTCCTGCAGAGTATCGAGCCTTTCGTCTACCGCAAATATCTGTCTTTTGCCGAGATTAACGAAATCAAAGCGATTAAACGGCGCATCGAACAGAAAACCAACCAGGCGGGCGCGAGCAATTCCGAGGTCAAAACCGGACGCGGCGGCATCCGCGATATCGAATTCACCCTCCAGTTCTTGCAGCTGCTCAACGGTGGCGAGTTGCCCCAAGTCCGCCAGCGCAACACGCTCTTGGCCCTGTCCGCCCTCGAGCGCGTCGGCTGCCTGACCGATCAAGAGTACCGCGTACTCGACGACGCCTATCGCTTCCTGCGCCGGGTCGAACACCGCCTGCAATTGTTGTTCGATCTCCAAACGCATCGCCTGCCCGACGACGAAGAAGAGTTGCGCAAGCTCGCCCTCCGCATGAATCAGAGTCAAGACCATCGGGGCGCGGCGACGCCTCCGCACTCCGACGACCGCGGTTCCGATCCGCTCGCCGCCTTCCTTCGCGACTATCAAGATAAAACGGAGCCGACGAGACGAATTCTCGATCACCTGCTCCATCAGACGTTTGCAGGCGAGGCGGAGGAATCGGAACCGGAGTCCGATCTGCTGCTCGACACGAATCCCGATCCGGAAACGATCCGTTCGGTCCTCGGTCGCTACCCCTTCCGCGACGTGCAAGAGGCGTACCACAATCTCGTGCAACTCGCTCAGGAATCGGTGCCGTTTCTGTCCGCGCGCCGCTGCCGTCATTTTCTCGCCAGCATCGCCCCCTCGCTGCTGCGCGCCGTCGCCGACACGCCCGATCCGGACATGGCGCTGGTCAACCTCGAAAAAGTCACCCACTCGCTCGGTGCGAAGACGGTGCTGTGGGAGCTGTTCAGTTTCAATCCGCCGAGCCTGAAACTGTACGTCGATCTGTGTGCCTGGAGCCAGTTTCTCTCCGAAATCCTCATCAACAATCCGGGCATGATCGACGAACTGCTCGACAGCCTCGTTCTCAATCAGCGCCGGGGCGGCGACGAATTGCGCAGAGAGTTGACCGATCTCTGCCGCGGCGCGGCGGACTTGGAGCCGATCCTGCACAGTTTCCAAGACAAGGAATTGCTCCGCATCGGCGTGCGCGACATTTTGCATAAGGACTCGATTCAGGAGACGACGGCGGAGCTGAGCGACTTGGCCGAAGTGCTGTTCGAGCAGATTGCCGCCCGGCAGTATATGCCGTTGATGAAACGCTACGGCGTGCCCATTCTTACCGAGGGCGAGCGCGCCGGACAGACGAGCCGGTTCGCCGTTCTCGCCTTGGGGAAGCTCGGCGGGCGCGAGATGAACTACCATAGCGATCTCGATTTAATGATGGTCTACGAGGGTGATGGCCGAACCGAACCGCCCGCCAACTCCTCTCGCTTCGACCGCTTCGACCTGACCGATAACTACCATTTCTTCACCGAATTGGCCCAACACATCATCAAAGGCACGAGCTATCAGGGGCCAATGGGACGGTTGTACGCCGTCGACATGCGCTTGAGGCCGACGGGAAAATCCGGCAGCCTTGTCATCCCCCTGTGTGAGTTTCGCCGCTATTTCATCACGCAACAAGACAGCACTTCGCATCCCGAAGGCGGCGCGCAATTGTGGGAACGCCAAGCCCTGACGCGTGCCCGCATGGTCCACGGCGACGAATCGTTTGGCCGCGAGGTCATGGAAGCGGTGGCCGAGGGAGCCTACGGCTTGACCTGGCGACCGGAAATCGTCGACGAAATCCAAACGATGCGCGAACGCCTGCAAGCGAGCCGATCGGCGACGAATCTCAAACGCGGTCCCGGCGGACTGGCCGACATCGAGTTTCTCGTGCAGCTGTTGCAAATCAAGTATGGCCGCGAGCGGCCTTCGCTGCGTCTCTCCAATACTTGGCGGGCACTGGAAGCGTTGCGCCAGGCCGGATTGTTGAGCGATACCGAAAAGACCGATCTGACCGCCGCCTACAATTTTCTGCTGCGCGTGCAAAATCGCCTGCGCATCGTCCACAATCGCACGCTCGACGAATTGCCCGAAGCGGACGAAGAAATTGACAAACTGGCCCGACGACTCGGCTATGAAACCGGCGCGCGCTTTCTCGCCGAACTGGAACGCCACCGGACGCGCACGCGCGAACTGTTCTTGCAAAAGCTGGAACGCGAACGCCAGGGTTAGCCGCGGCTCGCAGCGGAGCGCGAGAGCGAAGCGCCGTGTTCAAAGAGGCCGTTTCGCGTAAATTGTCCGTTGGTCGTTCGTCCCTCGGTTTCCCAGAGATGTCGTCATGTCCTCTCTCCGCGATATTCTCGAAGCGGCCCTCGTCGAAAATCCCGACGATTTGGCGACCCACAACGCCTACGCCGATTACCTGCAAGAGCAGGGCGATCCGCGCGGAGAATTCATCGCGTTGCAATTGGCATTGGAAGATCCGCAACGGAGTGAAGCCGATCGGCGACGATTGCAAGAGCGAATCGACGATTTGATGCAGACGAATCGGCGCGAGTGGGTGGGAGTCTTGGCCGACGAACTGTTCGGACCCAAAAGTGCCGCGAGGCAGCCGAGAGACAATGAAAGACAGACTTATGACATCCGCTTTGCGCGCGGCTGGCTCGATCGCATCGCTCGCCTGGAAGACACGGTCTGCTCCAGCGACTTGGGAGGGCTGATGTGCCGCGCGCCCGAAACGCGATTGCTCCGCACGCTGATTCTCGAATACGACGAGGGTACGATTGCGGAACTCATCCACTCGTCCTATTTGGGCAATCTCCGCGTCCTCCAGATCGGTCCTCGCACTAACCTTCTGGGAGAGTTCGAGTTTCTATTGGAACCGGAGACGGAACTGGACAAACTCGTTGCCAATCTCTCCCGTCTCGAGGAACTGTATCTCTTTCAAAGCGTTTGCCTCAGCGATCGACTCTTTAGTTTGGAAAACTTAACGAACCTTCGCGTCCTTGAGGCTTCGGAATTAACCGATCGCAATTATCCGCTTTATTTGGCGTCCAATCCGGCCTTCGGACGCCTGAGGCATCTGTATCTGCGTTCGTGGCCATCGGGACCATGCCTCGACCTCTCCGGCGCGCGAGCCATTCTACATTCGACGCACCTGCGAAACCTCACGCATTTGCACTTGCAGCGCTCCGATCTCGGCGACGTGGGTTGTACCGAAATCGTCACATCTGGCATCCTCAAAAGGCTCAAAGTCCTCGATCTCCGCTACGGCGAGATCGGTGACAGCGGCGCGCGGACCCTGGCCGACTGTCCCGATCTTCGCAACTTGGAATTATTGGATGTCGGTCGCAATGCCTTAACGCAGACGGGAGTGGACGCCTTGAGTCGCATTCTCGGTCCCGCCGTCCGCGTCGATAGCCAACAGACGGAGGAAGAACTCGAACGCCAGTCTTACCTGCGCGAGGCGGATTGTTTTTAGCCGCGCCGTTCGTCCACGCCCAACCCCATGGCCAGAATGGCGACGAGAACGTGCTTGGCCGTCATCAGTGCCAGAATGGCGGGGATCGCGCCGAAGGTACAGAGCCAACCCGTGGCCAACGTCGTAACGATGGTGGCGGCGATCAGCGTCATCCGCAGGCGCAGACGCTTGACGCCGTCGTTGTCGTCGAGGGCGATCCGTGGCGTGCGAGGCGGCGGCGCTAATACAGCCATGCGCGTTTACCCGAAGGATAGAGAAGCGCGGAGGAGTCGCTTCAGGATCTGTGAACGAAGCCTTTTCCATTTTTAACGCAAAGGGCATTCGGAAGGCAAGAGAACAGTCGATGTCGGACGGCTTGAGGCGGGTTTTGACTTGCTCTCGCGTAGGATTGCGGTATGGTGAAACCAAGAGAGGACTTTGCCCCGTCCCCCTTTTTCCCACCGGCTTTCGGCGAGCGCACACATGAAACGCTTTCTCCTTCCTTGTCTGGCTACGTTCCTTCCCGGCTCACTGCTGGCTGCGGGGCCGGTCGATTACAGTCGCGACGTTCGACCGATTCTGACCGAACACTGCAACGCTTGCCACGGGGCGAAGAAGCAACGGGGCAGCTTGCGGCTCGATAGCGCCCAGGCTCTTCGCCTCGGCGGTAATTCGGGTCCTGCCGTCGTTCCCGGCAAGAGCGGTGCCAGCCGTCTCATCCTCGCCGTATCCGGCGGCAACGACGACATAGCCGTCATGCCCCCGAAAGGAACGCGTCTCAGCACGAGCGAGATCGACCTACTCCGGAAGTGGATCGACGAGGGCGCGAAGGTTCCAGCCGGCGAATCGGCCGCGTCCACTCCCAGGCAAAGCAATACCTCCGTCAACCATTGGGCATTTCAACCGATCCAACGTCCACCGTTGCCTGCCGTCCTCGCTGCGCACTGGTGCCGCAATGGTATCGACCGCTTCGTCGTTGCCCGCTTGGAGAAAGCGGGTATCGCGCCGTCCCCAGAGGCCGACCGAATCACCCTGCTGCGCCGCCTGTCGCTCGATCTGATCGGCTTGCCGCCATCGCCCAAGGACATCGACGATTTTTCGCGCGACAAACGGCCCGATGCCTACGAGCGCGTCGTCGAGCGTTTGTTGGCCAGTCCTCACTACGGCGAACGCTGGGGGCGGCATTGGCTCGACCTGGCCCGCTACGCCGACTCCAACGGCTACAGCATCGACTCGCCTCGCTCCATCTGGAAGTACCGCGATTGGGTTCTCGCCGCCCTGAACGACGACAAACCGTTCGATCGCTTTGTCGTCGAACAATTGGCCGGCGATCTGCTGCCTCGCGCACGAGAAGGGGGGGCCGACCAGCGCATCGCAACCGGGTTTCACCGCAATACGCAGATCAACGAAGAAGGCGGCATCGACCAGGAACAGTTCCGCATCGAGGCGATTGTCGATCGCGCCAACACGACCGGCACCGTCTTCCTCGGTCTGACGGTTGGCTGTTGCCAATGCCACGATCATAAGTTCGATCCGCTGTCGCAGCGCGAGTATTATCGACTGTTCGCCTTCTTCAACAATTGCGACGAGCCGACTCTGGAATTGCCGACGCCGGAGCAAGAGCGCAAACGTCGAGAAATCCGCACGCGCCTCGCCGCCGTGGAGAAAGAGTTGCGCGCTCTGGACACGGCGACGCCGGAGCGCGTGGCCAAATGGGAAGGCGGCCTCACGCCGGAAGTGCGCTCCACATTGCCCGCGAAGCTGCAAGCCATTTTGGCCATCGCGCCCAATGGCCGCAACGCCCGGCAAGAGCAAGCCGTAATCGCGGCCTATCGCAACGCCGAGCAGGTGCGCCATGTGGTCGGCGGCCTGGGTCAACCGCTGAATTACCTTGCCTCCGCTCATGTGGCCGCGATGCTGGGACGAAAAAAACTCGAAAAACAGATCGCCGAACTGCGCAAAGAGCTGCCGTTCGTGCCGACGACGCTGGTGCTGCAAGAACGCAAGACGCCTCGCCTCACGAACATTCTGCTGGGCGGCGACTTTCTGCGCAAGGGCGCGACGGTGACGCCGGACGTGCCACGCATCCTACCGCCCTTGGCGAAGAAGGATCGCCCCACGCGCCTCGACCTCGCGCGCTGGCTGGTCGATGGCCGCAATCCGCTGACGGCGCGGGTGACGGTGAATCGCATGTGGCAGCAGTATTTCGGTCTCGGCATCGTCGAGACGGAGAACGATTTCGGCACGCAAGGCACGCCGCCGTCGCATCCCGAATTACTCGATTGGTTGGCCAGCGAGTTTATGGCCCTCCCGGTTAGCCGCGACGCGCAGCGGAGCGCGGGGCTGTCCCGCGCTCCGCTGCGCGTCGCGGCTAACCGAGAAGGAATGTGGAGCATGAAAGCGATGCACCGCCTCATCGTCACCTCGGCGACGTATCGACAATCGTCGCGCCATCGCCCGGAATTGACGAGCATCGACGCGCGCAATCGCTTGTTGGCGCGACAAAATCGTCTGCGGCTCGATGCCGAGGTGGTGCGCGACGCGGCCTTGTCCGCCAGCGGTCTGCTCCATCGCGCCGTCGGTGGGCCGAGCGTGTATCCGCCCCAACCCAACGGCGTCTATGCCTTCACGCAAGTCCCGCGCAACTGGCAGGCCAACACCGGCGCAGACCGCTATCGTCGCGGTTTGTACACCTATTTCTGGCGCTCCGCCCCGCATCCCGATCTGACCGTCTTCGACGCTCCCGAAGCGCTATCGACCTGCACGCGCCGCAATCGCTCCAATACCCCTCTGCAAGCTCTCACATTGCTCAACGACCAGGGCTTCTATGAGTTCGCGCAGGCGCTGGCGCAGCGCATCCAACGCGAATGCCCTGAGGACGACGGCGAACGCATCGCTTTCGCCTTCCGTCTCTGTCTGGGCCGAACGCCGAGCGAACGCGAACGGCAAGCGCTCGCACGCCTGCTCCAGCGTCAAGCGAAACAGCAAGACGCCTGGGTCAGTATGGCCCGCGTCCTGCTGAATCTCGATGAGTTCATCACGCGAGAATAGCAACTTATCAGAGCCCGCAGCGTAAGCGAGGGAATGACCCTCGCTTACGCTACGGGCTCTGATGGATTACCGCTTCGACACGGGCTTACGCAACCCCGCTCGCCGAAATTAACGCTTGCCGTCGGGGTCGATAACCTTGAGCGCATCGATGGCTCTCGTTCGTAGATTCTCGTTCTCGCTTCGCAGCAAGTCGTTCAATGCCGGAATCGCTTCCTTAGCGGCAGGACCAATTTTTCGCAGAATTTCTATGGCAATCCCCTGGTACGGGTCATCCTTTGCCTTCAATATGGCAAGGAGAGCCGGAACCGCTTCCTTTGCTTCTCCTGGTTTCAAACTCTGTAAATAGCCAAAGGCGTTTTTCCGAATGGCCTCATCCTCGTCTCGGAGCAAACGGCTGATGGCCGGCACGGCTTTTGCGCCCGCACCGACCTTCCGCAATGCCGTAATTGCATTATGCCGTACCACACTATTTTTCTCCTCCAGAGCTTTCAGGAGCGCCGGAATCGCCGGCTTGGCCGATTCACCGATATTACCTAATGCATCCACGGCATTCGCACGCAGATCCTTGCTCTTATCGTTCAACGCCTCAATGAGCGCGTCGAGAACTTCCTTGGTCCCTCCATCGATATTCCCTACCGCACGGATAGCAAGTTCGCGCGTCGCTGGATCGTCGCTCTTGAATGCCTGAAGCAGTGTGGGAATGGCGGATTGGACACCGCCCTTGAACTCTCTCAGGGAAACGATGGCGAAGCGGCGTACATTGCGATTCCTACTCTTCACGGCCTCCGCGAGAACCGGAACCGCCTCCGCTCCAATTTCCCAGATGGCCTCGGAGCCGGCCACCACAATAGCATTATTTCTGTTTATCGAATGAAATGCTCCCCCAGTGTTGCCCACAACAATCATCATCGTGTCGTAGCTGCGCATGATGTCCAGAATGGCCTCGGTAGCCTCAGCCGCGTAGCCGTTGGTGCCGAAGGCGGCGAATGCCTTCATACCATCGACGCGGATCGACTCTTTGAGTTCCGTCAGCAGATCGTGACGCCATTGGTTGAAATCCTTGCCGCCGTAGCGCAGATCTTC